>JAFARZ010000285.1 GCA_019245115.1 Streptosporangiaceae bacterium
CAGGTAGACATCTCGCCACTCTCATCTCGCCTGCATCAAGGGCGCGCCCGGATGAATGTGGCAGCGACCCGGTTGTAACCGGGTCGCTGCCACATTCATCCGAACAAGGAACCCAATTTGGGTGGCTGACGCTACCTGAATAGCTACACATAACCGGTCATATCCGGCGAAACCGGCAGCCCCTCACCCCCGCCCACGCCTCCAGTCCACCGCAGAACACCCCTGCCGAAGCCTTCGGTCCACCCACAGGACACCCCTAAACCCCGCCAAAGCCTCCAGTCCACCGCAGGACGCCCCTAACCCCTGGCAACCGTCCGGTCCGCCCACAGGACGGCGCATAACCCCCGGCTACCGTCCGGTCGCCTGCCCGTCATATCACGATTTATTGGGAAATGTCGGGCAGGTGGGTTTCGATGCCGTGGGCGGTGAGCCACCGTACGTTCGTTTCTTCGAAAAGTGAGTAGGCGACGGCTTCGGCGTCGAAGACCTCAACCTCGACGACGGCGGGCAGCGGAGCCCGCGGATCGACGTCCGCGCGGTAGACGAGCGTCGCGTTGCCCTGCAGAACGGGACGCCAGTCGCGAAGCGAGACCTGAGCCGCGCCGCCGGCGTTATGGATGATCACCGGCTGCTCCTGGGCGGCGTGGCCGAGGCGGGAGTACACAGCGCGGGCGGCGGCCATGCCAGACCCGCACGACGGAGTCAGGCCGGCGCCGCGTTCAAAGGTGCGGACGAAGATCTCGGTCTCGGCCACCGGGAGCAGGACGGACAGGTTGGGACCATGGCGGCGGGCGAGGGTCTCGCCCATGCCGACTAGGCCGGACTCCACGTACTTGTCGACCACCGCGATGAGGTGCGGGTTCGGGACCGTGAGGGCGGTGAACGTCAGGGATGGGTCGAGTTCGGAGATCCGCACCTCGATGTCGGTGAAGTCAACCCTGGGGTGTTCCAGGCGGATCTGGCGGACGCCCTCCGGGCTGGTCCCGCCGCGGCTGACCGTGTACCGGGTCGAGCCGGACTGAATCTCCGCCCGCTCGGCGTCTCGTTGCTCCAGGACGACCCGGCCCAGGCCGCGCATGCCGTTGCCGCAGAACTCGGCCGAGGAGCCGTCCGGGTTGAAGAACCAGGCCCGCGGCACGACGGGCCCGGCATCGTAGAAGTAGATGCCGTCGCTGCCCAGCGGGCCGGATCGGTCGCACAGGGCACGCACGAAGTCGCGCAGGTCAGCATCGGACCCGAAGTCGCCCGGCGTCATCTGGGCGATGAAGATGTCGTTCCTCGAACCGTGCGCCTTGAGTATCTCTGCCATCGCGGTGCCCAGCGTAGCTCAGCAGGCCCCGGCCTCAGCAAGCGAGATGGGTGGGCGGGGCGAACGCCGGATACGTGGAGAAGCGCATGCCCTGGGCGTAGTGCCGCAGCGCGACCCGGGCCCGGTCGAGCATGTTGGTCGGCAATTCCCCGAACGGGAACCAGCCCACGTCGGGTGCGGTCGGCTCGCCCTGCCAGCCGGACACGGCCAGGAAGAACGCGATCCGGCCGCCACCGGACACGTCGTGCATGACATGGGCCAGCGTCACGTTCTCGGTCTCGATGGAGATCCCGGCACCGCCCGCGATGCGGATGGCGGTCTCCACGATCGTCTCCCGATCCGACAGCTGACCCGATGGCGGCTCGTACGCGCCGTCGCCGTAGCCGGTGTTGGCTCGCTGGCTCAACAGGACCTGGCCATCCCTCGCCAGCAGGAGATAGACGTCGACGACCACCCGCCGGCGCCGCTCCCCGGACATCGGGTTCTCGCTGGGCCTGCCCATCGTGATTCGCCTCGCCGCCGTCGATACCCCACCCTGCCCGATATGCACTCCCTCGGGATAGAGCACGCTACCTCCGCCCGCTTGTGGATTGCCATGTGCATAAAGCGTGTGAACCTGTGGACTACAGCCGCTCTCGTCACCCGCGGCTGTGGATTCACGGGCGACTCAAGCCTTGACGGCCAAGCACTCCAGCGCTGTGGAGACCGGCGACCGGATGTGGACGGAGCAGAAACAAACCCGGCACCGATAATTTCCGTCTCCGCCATTCGTCGTAAGGTCAGGAGATCAAGTGTGTGAGGGAGGGGTCACATGACGGGTGTACGTGTACTGGTCGGGACGCGCAAGGGAGCATTCGTCCTGGCTTCCGACGGGACTCGGGAAAAGTGGGACATAAGCGGGCCCCATTTCGGGGGCTGGGAGATATACCACCTCAAGGGCTCGCCGGCCGATCCCGACCGGATCTATGCTTCGCAGAGCACGGGTTGGTTCGGCCAGCTCATTCAGCGATCCGACGACGGCGGCACCACCTGGAACCCGGTGGGCAATGAGTTCGCCTATGCCACCGAGCCGGGTACGCACCTGTGGTACGACGGCACGCCGCGCCCGTGGGAATTCAAGCGGGTCTGGCACCTGGAGCCGTCGGCCGGCGATCCCGACGTCGTGTACGCCGGGGTGGAGGACGCCGCACTGTTCCGTTCGCTGAATGGCGGCGCGTCCTGGGAGGAGCTGACCGGGCTGCGCACCCACTCGTCCGGACCGGGCTGGCAGCCCGGCGCGGGCGGAATGTGCCTGCACACCATCATCCTGGACCCGGCCCACGCCGGCCGGATCTACGTGGCCATCTCCGCCGCGGGGACATTCCGCAGCGACGACGACGGGGCGACCTGGCGGCCGGTCAACCGCGGACTGCACTCGGAGGGGACACTGCCGGAAGACGAGCCCGAGGTGGGTTTCTGCGTGCATCACGTGGAGCAGCACCCGTCCCGCCCGGACACGCTTTACATGCAGAAGCACTGGGACGTGATGCGCTCCGACGACGCAGGCGGGACGTGGCGCGAGGTCAGTGGCGATCTGCCGACGGACTTCGGCTTCCCGATCGGGGTGCATGCCCATGACCCGGAAACCGTCTACGTGGTGCCGATCACCAGTGACTCGCTGCACTACCCGCCGGACGGACGGCTGCGCGTGTACCGCAGCCGGACCGGCGGGGATGAGTGGCAGCCGCTCACCAATGGCCTGCCGCAGCAGAACTGCTACGTGAACGTGCTCCGCGACGCGATGTCCGTCGACACGCTGGACGAGTGCGGGGTGTACTTCGGCACGACCGGAGGGCAGGTTTACGCGTCCGCGGATTCTGGCGACTCGTGGCAGGCCATCGTCCACGACCTGCCCGCGGTCCTGTCAGTCGAGGTCCAGACCCTGTCATGAACGTTCGCGTGGTCTTGCCCGCGCATCTGAAGAACCTGGCACGGGTGCAGGGGGAGGTCCTGGTCGACGTGCCGGGCGAGGACGTCACCCGGCAGGCGCTGCTCGACGCGCTGGAAACCAGGTTTCCGATGCTGCGCGGGACGATCCGGGATCACGCGACCGGGCGCAGGCGGGCCTTTGTGCGCTTCTACGCGTGCGAGCGGGATCTGAGCAACGAGCCGCCAGACGCGCCGCTGCCCGCCGAAGTCGCCGGGGGCACGGAACCTTTCCTAGTGGTCGGCGCCATGGCGGGCGGATAGGGCGACCCCGCGGAGCGTCTCGAACAGGGTAACGCGTTCTGGGTGGCGTAGCCGGCCAGCTCGGCGAGGTAGTGATCGCGGTCGGCGGCGGGCAGCCAGGCGATCTCGAAGGCGTTGCGCATCAGCCGCACCACTTCGCTCTGGCACAGATGAGCGGCGTCCGCCACCGCGGTCAGGTTCTCGGTGAGGTTGCCGCCGAAGTGGGCGGGATCGTCGGAGTTGACCGTCACCTTCAGCGGATAGTCGAGCATCAGCTTCAGCTCGTCGGCCTTGAGCCCATCGGCGGTCCGGCGGTTCGAGATCGGGCAGGTGGTCAGGCCGATGAGGTCATCGTGCATCCTGACCGCCAGCGCGGCGTCCTCGATGCAGTTCATGCCGTGATCGACACGCTCGACGCCGATGTCGTCCAGGCACTGCCAGATATGATCCACCGAGTCGGCCTGGCCGACGTCGCAGTGCATGGTAAGGCGGTAACCCTCGCCGCGGGCGCGCTCGAAGACGTCCTTGAACTTGATCGGCGGGTTATCCCGCTCATCGGAATCGAGACCGACGCCGATGATCTTGTCCCGATACGGTAGGGACTCCTCCAGGGTCCGCATGGCGTCCTCGGCGGGCATGTCGCGCAGGAAGCACATGATGAGCTGGGCCCGCACGTCAAGCTCGGCGAACGCGTCGTCACGTGCGCGGTGGAAACCGCCGATGACGGCCTCGAACGGGACGCCGCGGCTGGTGTGCGCCTGCGGGTCGAAGAACACCTCGGCGTAACGGATGCACTGGCTGGCCGCCTTGCGGAAATACGCCATCGCCAGGTCGTAGAAGTCCCGCTCGGTGCGAAGGGCCGACACGTAGGCCGCTCGCCCGAGCGGCACGCCATCCAGGTGCAGGTGCAGCTCGGCCTTGGGCATGTGCTCGATGAACCCGGGCCGCACCGGGCCCGATCTCATGCGCCCGCCTCCTGTGCGGCCGCCTCCCGTTCGACGCCGCGAGCGGCAAGTATCCAGTACACGAGCGCGCCGGCCACGATGCCGATCGCCCAGCTGAAGTCACCGCCCGCCAGGCCCGGGAAGTGGTTGGAGATGGGACCGGTGTAGGCGAGGGCCTTGGGCGCGGAGGAGGCGTTGATCCACATCAACGCGGCCACCATGCCGATCGCCTGGGCGATGAGGGCGGGCCAGTGGATCCCGCCGCGGCGCCAGTACAGCCCGCCCCGGGCCACCGCCAGCGACAGCGGGTCGTACCGGCGGCGGCGGAGCAGGTAATCGGTCATCAGGATGCCGAACCACGGAGCCAGCCACACCACGATGTAGAGCAGGAACCCGTAGAAGTACGAGTAGAAGGTGTCGGGGTTCCTGGCGAACACGATGGAGGCGGTGACCGCACCGCAGATCACCGTGTCGATGATGACCGCGACCCACCGCTTGGCCGGCAGGCCCAGGGCCTGGAGGGTGACGCCGGATGAGTACATGTCGATCGTGTTGATCGCCAGCAGCTGGAAGATCGCGAAGATCAGGAACGGCGTCACGAACCAGGACGGGAACGACTGCGGCACGCCGATCTGAGCGATGCCGACCGGCTTGCCGCCGACGGTGAACGCGAACACGCCCAGCAGTTCCAGGATGATCGACGGGATGGCGCCACCGAGCGCGGCGGCCCAGAACGTCTTGCGGGCCGGGGTGTCGCGCGGCAGGTAGCGGGAGTAATCGTTGCCGTTCTCGGTCCAGCCGAGCCCGCCGACCGAGATGATCAGCACCAGCGCGGTGGTCCACACGGCCAGCGTGGCCGGCTTGGCGTGGAAGGTGGACAGGTGCAGCTTGTTGAACGTGAACCCGGCCAGGACCGCGAAGAACACGATGAAGACATAGGCCAGATAGCGCAGGACCTTGCTGATCGTGGCGTGGCCGAGCAGCGGCACGACCATCTGGAGCAGCGACGCGAGGATGATCACGACTACCTTCGCCGCGGTGTCCATGCTGGTGCCATGCAGGGAGAACAGCAGGATGACCGTGGCGACCACGAAGTAGACGCCCTCGATCTCGAAGCCCACCTGGGTCACCCAGTTGAACAAGGCCACGACACGGTTGCCGTTCTGCCCGAACGGAGCCCGGCTGACCATGAAGGCGGTGGTCCCCGTCTTGGGCCCCTGGAGGCTCGCGAAGCCGAGGAACATGTAGCACAGGTTCCCGATCAGGATGGCGGCCACGGCCTGCGGTATCGACAGACCGAAGATCATGATCAGGGTTCCGTAGAAGAAGAACTCCACGTTGAACACCGCGCCAGCCCACAGCCAGAACAGACCCGAGGGCCGCATCTTGCGCTCGGCGTCGGGAATGAGGTCGATGCCGCGCTGCTCGACCTTGAACGCGGCGTATTCCTGCGGTCCCGCAAGGGCCTGCGGTCCGCCTCCGCCTGGTCGGCCCGCGACGGTATCACCAGTCATCGGCTTCTCCCAAGGCTCCAACGCCCAAGATCGTGTGGGTCACCATACTGCAATAGCTTGCGTCTTTGCGAGAGTGACACGACGGTCACCATGTCCGGACTTGTGACGATATATAGCGATCGGTAGCGATCGTGCCAGCTCCGGAGCTAAGCTTCCACACAAAGACGCTGCCCTGATGCACGTGCAGCTAGGTGGGGGGAGCTAGGTGGGGGAGGACCCAGCGGGAGGCTTGAGACGTGGTTTCGCGGCAAGCGGGGACAACATCGCAGCCTGCGATCCTGCTTTCCGGCATAGTCCCGCCGCTCGCTGACTTCTTCTACACCCGCACCGAATCCGGTCCCGACCTGGCGACGACGCTTCGCCCGGGCGAGACGGCCGTGCTGACCCATGGCGACGACACCTCGATAGCCCCGGCGGCACAGGGCGGCACGGGCAAGACGCAGCTCGCCGTCGAGTTCACTCACTCGGTGTGGAACGCGCGGATGGTAGAGGTCCTGGTCTGGGTGACCGCGACCAACCGTGAGGCCGTGGTCACCTCGTTCGCCGAGGCGGCCGGCACAGTGGACGCCATCACCACAGAGGGCGCCGAGGCCGCGGCGGCCAGGTTCGTCACCTGGCTCGAACACACCCGGCGGCCGTGGGCGCTGGTCATCGACGACCTGCGCGACCCCGCCGATCTCGGCAAGCTCTGGCCGGCCGGCCAGGCGGGCCGCGTAGTCATCACCACCAGCCTGTCCGCCGCCGAACTGGCCAGCGCTAGCGCCAGCCTGCCGGCGCTGTCCAGCAGCAGCACCCGCATCGTGCCGGTCAGCGGGTTCACCCGGCGGGAGGCGCTGTCCTATCTCAGCTCACGCCTGACCGACCATCCCGATCAGAAGATCGAGGCACTCGACCTCGCGGAGGATCTGGAGGGACTGCCCGTGGCCCTGGCCCAGGCCACCGCCGTGATGAGCGCACGGAAGCTGGGCTGCCGGGAATTCCGGGCCATGTACGGGGACCGCCGCAGGCACATGAGCGACATCGACGGCGCGTCGGGGGCGGTGCTGGCCATCTGGTCACTGGCCGCCGAGTGCGCGCACGAAATGTCACCGGCCGGCCTGGCCTGGCCGGCCCTTGCCCTGGCCTCGATGATGGACCGGAACGGCATTCCCGGCGTGGTGCTGACCAGCCCGGCCGCGTGCGGCTACATCGCGGGACATCCGAGCACAGCGGGCGGCGCGGATCAGAACATCGTGCGGGCCACGATAAGCAACCTCGCCAAGGCGGGTCTGGTCACCATCGATCCGGCCAGTGCGGTCCGGACCGTGCGGATGCACAGCAGCGTGCAGACCGCGGTGCGCGCCTGGCTGCCGCGTGCCGACCTGGAGCAGGTAGCGCTCGTCGCCGCGGACGCGCTGCTCGAGACGTGGCCGGAAGGGGACGTCAGCCCGCAACTGGACCAGGCGCTCCGGGACTGCACCGCTGAGCTGAGCGCGATCGACGGCGCGCTGCAGAACCCGCTGTGGAAGCCGGAGGCGCATCCGCTATTGTTCCGGGCCGGCCTGTCGCTGGACGGAAGCAAGCTCACCGAGGCCGCCATCGCGTACTGGCAGGGCCTGGCGGCCACCAGCACCCGGCTGCTCGGCAACTCGCATGCCAACGCGGTGGTGGCCAGAGACCGGCTCGCGGCCGCGTACGAGGCGGCCGGAATGTCGGGCGAGGCCATCGCGGTGTTTCAGGCCGCACTGGCGGACCGGGAACGTAACCAGGGCCCCGAGCATCCGGAGACGATCGTGGCCCGCGGGCATCTGGCTCACGCCTACCAGAGCGCCGGCCGTCCGGCGGACGCGGTCACCCTGTACGAGCGCATGCTGGCGGAGTCCGAGCAGCAGCTCGGCGCCAGCCACCCGAACACCTTCGCCGCGCGGGTCAGCCTCGCGGGCGCGTACCAGGCGGGCGGCCGGCTGAACGAGGCACTGGTCTCCTACCAGCAACTGGTCATCGACGCGGATCGGCTGCTCGGCGCCGGGCACCCCACCACGCTCGCGACGCGGGCCAGCCTGGGCGGGGCATACCAGGCGGCCGGCCAGTACCGGGAGGCCATCGAGGCCTACGAGCGGGTGCTCGCCGATCAGGAACGGATGCGCGGCCGCGACCATCCGGACGCGATCTCCGCCCGGGCCCTGCTCGCTTCCGCGTACCGCTCAGCCGGGAAATCCAAGGACGCGATCTCCCAGTACGAGCGCGTCCTGGCCGACCGGGAGCGGGTCGAGGGCGCCGATCACCCGAACACGATCGCGGCCCGCGCCAACCTGGCCTTCGCCTACCGCACCGCCGGACGGCTACGGGATGCGATCCCCGCCTATGAGCGCACGCTGGCGGACCGGGAGCGGGTCCTCGGCCGCGATCACCGCGACACGCTCACCGCGCGCTCCAACCTGGCCGCCGCCTACCAGCAGGCGCGGCGGCTCACCGAAGCGATACCGCAGTACGAGCGCGCGCTGGCCGACAGCGAGCGGATGCTGGGCGAGGGCGACATCGAGACGCTGACCACCCGGTGCAACCTTGCCTCCGCCTACTACACGGCAGGCCGGCTGAGCGATGTCGTCGCGGTCCTGCGGCGCGCCCTGACCGACTGCGAACGCTATCTGGGGCCCGACCATCCGATGACTTCGACCGTGCGTGAGAACCTGGACGCCGCCACGCAGGTTTTAGCACCTGAACCTTCTGCCGCCGTGATGAGGCGGAGGTACCGGCGCGTGATACCACCGCCGTTCGGTGGAATGAATTACTTAAAACCCACGATGCGGGACTGTGGCCCCGAAAACTAGACAGACCGGGTGCCGTCTCTCCATGATCGGAGCATCATGATCACACCCAGCGGACCTGCGGCGGATCCCTTGCCCGAGGCGGTAAGCCTAGTTCAAGGCGCGGCGGCCGCCGGGCACAAGCTCAAGATCCTGGGCGGGCTCGGGGTCCGGGTGCTGTGCCCGGACTTCCCGCCCCGGCAACGGGCCGGCCAGGACATCGACCTCGCCTGCCTGGGAAAGACCCGCCGGCAGATCGCCGACCACCTCGAGCACGCCGGGTGCGAACCGGACAAGCGGTTCAACAACCTCAACGGCGACCGGCAGATGTACTTCACCGCACCATCGGGACGGCCCGTCGACGTCATGGTCGACAAGCTGTCCATGTGCCACGTGCTGGATTTCCGGCCGTCGTTCAACACGGCGTCGCCGACCCTGGATCCGGCTGACCTGCTGCTATCCAAGCTACAGATCGTCGAACTCAACTCCAAGGACGCGCACGACATCTTCCACCTGCTGTCCGGGGTACCGGTGGGCCGGGATCCGGCTCAGCTGGATCCGGACCGGTTCGGCTCGGTGCTGGCCGGCGACTGGGGCTGGTGGCGGACCGTGACCGCGAACCTGGCGAAACTGCCCAGCCTGCTGGCGGACAACCCCGCGCTCGCCCCGCCGCGGCCGCGCCACGACCCGCTGGCCCAGGCGCGGCAGCTGCGGGAGATCGCCGACACGGTGCCGAAGGGCCTGAAGTGGAAGCTGCGGGCAAACATCGGCGACAAGGTCCGCTGGTACGAGCTGCCAGAAGAAGTCGCGCATTGAAGCGTGGGGGTCACCGGGGGGGTCGTCCCCCCGGGGGAGGTACAGCATGAGAATATTCTTCGCCACGGACATCCATGGCTCCGAGATCTGCTGGCGAAAGTTCCTGAACGCGGCCGCCTTCTACCGGGCCGACATGGTCGTGCTCGGCGGCGACGTCACCGGCAAGGTCATGGTGCCGATCCTCGCGTACCCGGGCTACTGGGAACTGACCTACGCCGGCCAGCGGATCAGGCTGGAGACCAAGACCGAGCTGGACGATATCCAGCGCAAGATCAGGGACCGCGGTTCATATCCCACCGTTCTCCAGCCTGACGAATTGGACGCGCTGAACACCGAGGACTCGGTGGACCGCCGGTTCACCATCGAGATGACCCGCGGCCTGGACCGCTGGCTCGACATGGCCGACACCAAGCTGCGCGGCGGCGATATCCCGTGCATCCTCAACGGCGGCAACGACGACATCTGGGAGATCGACGACATCATCGAGAAGTCGCCAAGCGTTAGCTTTGCCGAGAGCAAGGTGATCGACCTGGGCGGCTTCTACCTGGCCTCGATGGGCTGGACGAATCCGACGCCGTGGAACACGTTCCGCGAGGCACCCGAGGACGTGCTGACCGGCAAGATCGACGCGGTGGTGTCGCAGATCCCCGACATGGGCCGGGCGATCTTCAACTTCCACGCGCCGCCGTACGGGTCAGGCCTCGATGAGGCCCCGGCGCTGGACGACACCATGCGGCCGATCCACGGCGGCGCGGTGATGAAGCCGGTCGGTTCGGTCGCGGTGCGGGAGGCCATCCAGCGGTACCAGCCGCTGCTGTCGGTGCACGGGCACATCCATGAGAGCCGCGGCATCTGGAAGTCCGGCCGGACGCTGGCCGTCAACCCGGGGAGCTCCTACAACGATGGCGTGCTTCAGGGCGCGCTGCTGGAGCTCAACGAGAAGAAGGGCAAGGTCAAGCACCAGCTCGTGAACGGCTGAACTAACCGGAGGTTTCACATGACAGCGGGAGCACTGGGCGAGGAAAGACCCACCCTCTTCCTCCGCAAGGCGACCGGCCTGGTCCGGGGCTGGTCGGTCAGGGACTCGATGATCTACGCCTGCCTGTCCACCAACGTGGTCACGCTGGGCATGGTCGAGTGGGCATCCCAGTCCGCATTTCCGAAGGGCCAGCTGCTTACGTCGATCGTCATCTCCGGGATATGGGTCTCGTTCCTCGTGGTCGCCTACACCGGCCTGGTGGTCACCATCCCCCGGGCCGGCGGCGACTACGTATGGCAGAGCCGCATCCTCACCAGCGGCATCGGCTTCGTGCTGGCCGCGGTCGGCTGGTGGTTCATCCTGTGGCTGTGGGCGCCGATCTATGGCGCCGTCCTGTCGGAGGAGTTCTTCCAGCCGATATTCGCGACACTCGGCCACCCCAGCCAGGCGGCGTGGTTCGCCAGCCATAACGGCACTTTCGTGGTCACCCTGATCACGATCGCGCTGGCCGGCATCCTGGTTTCCGTCGGTATGGCGGGCTACGCCAAGGTGCAGAAATGGTGCTTCATCGGCGGCATGGTCGGGTTCGCGATCATCGTCATCCTGTTGCTGGCCACCAGCAGGAGCAGCTTCATCTCCTCGTTCAACGGCGCCACCAGCAGGATCTGGGGCCTCAGCAACGCCTACGCGGGCACCAGCGCGGACACGGCGAAGGCCGGCTACGTAGCGCCCTCGATGGGCTTCGGACCGCTCGGACCGACGATGCTGCTCGTCCCGATGATGATGTTCTACCTGCTGTGGCCGAACTGGGGTACCACCCTGTACGGCGAGATCCGCGGCGCGAGTGACTTCAAGCGTGTCCTGGCCGGGATGATGGGCGGGCTGTGGACCACCGTGCTGTTGTCCGTCGTCTTCCTGCTGCTGTTCGCGAAGACGTTCGGCTGGGCTTTCTACCAGAACGTCAACGCCGACTGGCTGGCGGCCGGCAAGTCGGCCCTGCCGATCTTCCCCTATCCGGTGCTGCTGGCCAGCTGGATCATCCACAACACCGGGATCCAGGTGATCCTGCTGCTGCTCATGAGCCTGTGGTTCTTCGGCTGGGTCGGCACCCTGTTCCTGTCCTCGACCCGGGTCATCTTCGCAGCCGCCTTCGATCGGGTGCTCCCCGACGCGGCGGCCCAGGTGTCGGAGAAGCGCCGGGTGCCGGTCGCGTCGCTGTTCCTCATGCTGCTGCCCGCGGTCGGGCTGGGCGCGCTGTACTCCTACAACTCGACCTTCCACAGCTACACGCTGGACGCTACGCTGGTCATCGCCGTGACGTACCTGGGCAGCGCCATCGCGGTGGTGATCCTGCCGCTGCGCAAGCCGGACCTGTGGTACGCGTCGCCGGCCAGCAAGATCAAGCTGTTCGGCGTTCCGGTCGTCCCGGTGGCCGGCGTCGTCACGGTCGCGCTGCTGGTGTACAACCTGTACGAATGGCTGTCCAACAACACGTACGGGGTCAATGCGCACGACTCGCTCTATTACATGGGCGGCATGTACCTGCTGGGCATCGCCATATACGTGGGAGCGCGCCTCATCCGCAACCGCCAGGGCATCAACCTGTCCCTGATCAACAAGGAGATCCCGGTGGAGTAGGGGGGTCTGGGGGGTTGGTGTGTACCCCCCAGAAATAACCTTCAGCCGTACACCGGCTCGGCGGCGCCCGCGCCTATCCGGGCCACGACGCGGAAGCACGGATACAGTCCGGCCACGGTGGCCGCGCTGAACACGACGGTGCGCGGCCCGGTCCGCTCGACCGTGGGGATGCACGCGGCCATCGTCGCCGAACTCGTTCCGGTGAACGTCACCTCGCACCGGAATGGCCCGGCCGGCAATGGAGGCACCTGCGCTTGCGCCACACCTGCCTGCGCCGCCTCACGCAACAGCACCGATGTCCTGGCCGGCGTCAGGCACAGCGCGGTGTACCGGTCCACCGCCTCCTTCACCGCCACGGTCTGCGCTCCCGGTGCGTAGTCCTTGGCGTCCGCGCAGGTCAGGTCGTCGCCCGAGACGAGGGCCAGCCTGGCACCGTACTCGGCGGCCAGCAGCGCGTTCAGGTAACCCTCGCTCATCGGCCGCCCGTTGAGCTTGACTTCGAAGATCTCGAACCCGGTGAAGGTGTGACTCAAGACCCCCGGCTCCCCTGGTCCCGCGTGGTAACCGAGGAAAGCGATCAGTTCCGGCCGCGCCTGGATACCTTCCATCATCCCGAACGGCTTATGGTTCCCGCTCAGCAGCCGCACTCTCGGATCGAGGTCTTCGAGTAGCAGGTTGCGCATCGTCGAGTGAGCCTCGTTCACGGTCACATCGGTCACGCCCGCGTCGAAGAACCCTTCGCACACCGCTTTGACGTCTCCGGTGAACAGGCGGCGGAACCGCTCCCACTGCGGTGTTCCCGGCCGCACGTCGTCCGGACAGGTCACCCCGGTAGCGCCTTCCATATCAGCAGATATCAGTGCGTGCATGGTTAGATGCTCCCATGACCGACCGGACATACCTCGTTACCGGCGCGAACACCGGGATAGGGCTGGCGACGGCTACCGCGCTGGCCGCTCACGGCGGGCGGGTCTACCTGACCGCCAGGTCCGCGGCCAAGGGCGAGGCCGCGGTCGCCCTGATCAAGGCCGCGACGGGGAATGATTCGGTGGCGTTCCTGCTGCTCGACCTGGCCGATCTCGATTCGGTGCGCGCCTGCGCGGCCGGTTTCCTGGCCCTGGGCGAGCCGTTGCATGTGCTGGTCAACAACGCGGGGCTGGCCGGGCGGCAGGGTGTGACGAAACAGGGCTTCGAGCTGGCCTTCGGCGTCAACCACCTCGGACACTTCCTGCTGACCACGGCGTTGCTCGACTGCCTGAAAGCCAGCGCGCCGTCGCGGGTGGTGAACGTGTCCAGCGACTCGCACTACATGGCGCGCGGCATCGACTTCGAGGCGCTGCGCCGCCGCGGCCGCGGCATCACCGGGATGCCGCAGTACGCGGTCTCGAAACTGTGCAACGTGCTGTTCACCCAGGAGCTGGCGCGCCGTCTGGACGGCACCGGCGTCACCAGCTACGCGGTGCATCCCGGCACCGTGGCCTCGGACATCTGGCGCCGGGTGCCGTGGCCGGTCCGGCCGCTGATCACGTCTCGGATGATTTCGACAACCGAGGGTGCGCGGACGTCGCTGTACTGCGCGACTTCGACGTCGGCGGAAGTGGCGCAGGCCAGCGGGCGTTTCTACGACAAATGCGCGGAGCGGGAGCCGAGCAAGCGGGCGACCCCCGAACTCGCCGCGGAGCTGTGGCAGCGCAGCCAGGAATGGGCTAGTAAGGAGTGGACAGCTCAGGAGGGGGCATGAGACTTCCGGTGAACCCGCCGGTGGCGCCGATGCTGGCTAAGCCAGTGGCGGCCATCCCGGCGGGGGATTACGTGTTCGAGCCTAAATGGGACGGCTTCCGGTCGATTATCTTCCGGGACGGCGACGAGATCGAGATCGGCAGCCGGAACGAGCGGCCGATGACGCGGTACTTCCCCGAGCTCGTCGCGACGTTCGCGGCTCAGCTTCCGGAGCGATGCGTCATCGACGGGGAGATAGTGGTGCCGGACAAATCGGGCAAGCAGCTCGACTTCGAGGCATTGCAGCAGCGCATCCATCCGGCGGCCAGCCGGGTCAGGCTGCTGGCGGAGCAGACGCCCGCGCATTTCGTCGCGTTCGACCTTCTCGCGCTCGGCGACGAGAACTACATGGAGCGGCCGTTCAGCGACCGGCGCGCGGCCCTCGAATCCGCGCTCGCCTCGGTCGTCTCGCCGGTGCACCTGACCCCCACGACCACGTCGCGCGACGTCGCGACGCAGTGGTTCAGCCAGTTCGAGGGCGCCGGGCTGGACGGGCTGATCGCGAAGACACTGGACAGCACCTATGAGCCGGACAAGCGGGTGATGAAGAAGATCAAGCACGAGCGCACCGCGGACTGCGTGGTGGCGGGATACAGAGTCCACAAGTCCGGTGAGGATGTCATCGGCTCGCTGCTGCTCGGCCTGTACAACGCCGACGGCAAGCTGGCCAGCGTCGGCGTGATCGGCGCGTTCGCGATGGAGCGTCGCCGTGAGCTGTTCACCGAGCTTCAGCCGCTGGTCACCACGTTCGAGGAGCATCCGTGGAACTGGGCGGAGCACCTCGCCGGGGAGCGGACGCCGCGCAAGGGGATGAACAGCCGGTGGAACGCGGACAAGGATCTGGCCTTCATCCCGCTGCGGCCGGAGCGCGTGGTCGAGGTCCGCTACGACCACATGGAGGGGCCGCGGTTCCGGCACACCGCCCAGTTCGTGCGCTGGCGCCCCGACCGGGCACCGGATTCGTGCACCTACGAGCAGCTCGAAGAGCCGGTCAGCTACGACCTGGCCGAGGTGCTTGGAGCTGGTCATGGCTGACAAAAAGACAATGCTGGAAGTGGCCGGGCATGAGGTGGCGGTCAGCAACCCCGCCAAGGTGTACTTCCCGCGGGCCGGGCTGACCAAGCTGGACCTGGTGCGGTACTACCTGGCCGTGGCCGACGGCGCGCTGGGCGGCGTCCGGGACCGGCCGATGGCGCTGAAGCGGTTCGTGAACGGCGCCGAAGGCGAGCCGTTCTTCCAGAAGCGCGCGCCGGAAAAGCGGCCGGACTGGATCGAGACGGCGGAGCTGCGCTTCCCTTCCGGCCGGACCGCCGACGAAGTCGTGCTGCGCGACGCGGCCGGCCTGGCCTGGGTCGTCAACCTCGGCTGCATCGACCTGAACCCGCACCCGGTGCGGGACTCCGATCTCGAGCATCCCGACGAATTGCGGGTCGACCTGGATCCGGTGCCCGGAGTGGAATGGCCGCAGATACGCGATGTCGCCATGGTGGCCCGCGAGGTGCTGGCCGATCATGGACTGGTCGGCTGGCCGAAGACGTCCGGATCCCGCGGCATGCACATCTACGCGCGGATCCACCCGCGGTGGGGGTTCAGCGACGTGCGCCGGGCCGCGGTCGCGGTCGCCCGGGAGATCGAACGCCGAGCGCCCGACCTGGCCACATCCAAGTGGTGGAAGGAGGAGCGCCACGGCGTCTTCGTGGACTACAACCAGAACGCCAAGGACCGCACGGTGGCGTCCGCCTACTCCATCCGCCCGGTCCCGGACGCACGAGTATCCGCCCCTCTGACCTGGGACGAGGTGCCTTCGTGCGATCCAGCGGACTATACGTTCGCGACCGTCCCGGATCGGTTCGCCAAGATCGGCGATCCGTGGGCGGGCATGGACGACGCGGCGGGCCCGCTGGACGGCCTGCTGGAGATGGCCGCCCGTGACGAGGCGGCCGGCCTGCCCGACGCCCCGTGGCCGCCACATTACGACAAGCAGGCCGGCGAGGCGCCCCGCGTGCAGCCCTCCAAACGCCGTCCGGCCGCGGCCTCAGGCCCAGGGGGGGCCGGGGGAATGGAGTCCCCCCGGAGGAGAAATCCGCCGGGCCCGGCTGGCCGACGCCAGTCCACGAAGCCGCTGATCGAGATAGCCCGCGCCGCCACCAAGGCCGAGGCCATGGCGGGCCTGGAACGCTGGAAGGCCCGCCATCCGTCGGTGTGGTCCCGGCTGGAGCCGGCCGACGTGCTGGTCGACTCGATGCGCGGGCGGAGTTACAGCTGGACGCGGATCCGGCTGAACCTGGAGCACGTCCCCGAACCCGACCGGCCGCCGCAGGAACCGCTCGAGGTCGACTACGACCCCTGGCAGGAAGGCGAGGGACCCGCTAGGAAAACCCCTCGATAACCGCGATGATCTGGGCATTGTCCTGATGTTGCCGACTCGCCAGACGTCACCCCGGGGCGCGGCTCCCACTGCTGGCGGAGGCCCAGATCCGGCGTTATTTCCAGCATCCCGCCGATGTCGAACACCACCGCCCGGCCGGTGCCGCGTCCGTCTACGTTTGCCTGACAATACAGGCCCGGTGTGCGGTCAGCCCGCCGACGGCCGGCCCGGTGCCATCCCGCTGACTACGATTTCCTGAGCCGAAAATATTTTCGGCTCGGGAAATCGGCTTCAAAAAATCGGCACGTCTCCGGCTGGGCCCGCACCGGAACTAGGGGACGGACCGGGGCAATATAACCGGTCGCGCACTAGCCATGCCCCATTATCGGCGAATTGCCCGGCTTGTTCCGTGGAAGTTTGGAGCTCTCCGGAAGAAAAGGCAGCGGAAAACGCTACCTTTTCCTCCACGGGACCCCGTTGTTCCGTGCTATCGAAATTCCTGCTGGGATATATCGTGAAATGTCGGATTTGCGCCCCGTCGGCCGTCGGCCGTCGGGCGCGGGGGCGCGGGTTGCGGGGTTGCATGGCATGGGGTTGGGCGCTGTGGGGTGTGGGGTGTGGGGTGTGGGGTGGTGGTGTGTGGGGGGTGGGG
>JAFARZ010000321.1 GCA_019245115.1 Streptosporangiaceae bacterium
GAACTGCCCGATCTTCAACGACGACGCGTTCGAGCCGCTGAAGGATGCGGCGTCGGCGGCCGGGCGGCTGATCCGGCTGGAGCACGGCCAGCCGCTCACCTACGGCGGCCCGGATGACCCGCGCGGGCTGCGGTTCGGCAGCCACGGCCAGCTCGAGCCGGCCGGGACCCCGGATGAGGCGATCGTCCACGACGCGCACCGTCCCGACCCGTCGTACGCGTTCGCGCTGTCCCGGCTGGACACCACCGATTTTCGGCACACCCCGATCGGGGTGTTCCGGCAGGTCCAGCAACCCAGCTACAACCAGCTGATGGCGGACCAGATCGAGGTCGCCCGGGCCAAGAACGGCCCGGGCGACCTCGCCAAGCTGCTAGCCGGCACCGACACCTGGGAAGTAGGCCTCCTGCCCGTTGCGTCGGCCCAGGGCTAAGCCGCCACGCAGGCGGTAATCGAGTGCGGTGTGACGGCGGCCGGCTCCCTTGGTGCGTACCGCGACGGCAAGGGCACGGCGTGAGCCGGCGAGGACGACGAGTTTCTTGGCCCGCGTGATGCCGGTGTAGAGCAGGTTGCGCTGGAGCATCATCCACGCTCCCATGGTGAGCGGGATGACGACGGCCGGAAACTCGCTGCCCTGGGAGCGGTGGATGGTGACCGCGTAAGCGTGGGCGAGCTCATCCAGTTCGTCGAAGCCGTAGTCGACCTTCTCGTCTTCGTCGGTGAGCACGGTCAGCGTGTGATCTTCGGGGGACAGGCCGGTGACGACCCCCACGGTGCCGTTGAAGACACCCGCGGCACCTTTCTCGTAATTATTGCGAAGCTGGGTGACCTTATCCCCGATGCGGAAGACTCTCCCTCCGTAGCGGCGTTCCGGACTCTTTTCACTGAACGGCGTCAGTGCTTCCTGCAGTAGCAGGTTCAGGTTCCCGGCGCCGGCCGGGCCGCGGTGCATGGGGCACAGCACCTGCACGTCGCGCCGCGGATCGAGGCCGAACCTGGCCGGGATCCGCCGGGCCACGATGTCCACCACCAGGCCGGCGGTCTCCTCGGTGTCGTCGCAGGAGAACCAGAAGAAGTCGCCGAACCCGGTCAGCCCCGGCTGCTGGCCGTGGTTGATCCGGTGGGCGTTGACGACGATGCCGGACTGCTGGGCCTGCCGGAAGATCTTCGTCAGCCGCACCACCGGCAGCGTCCCGGCGCTGAGCAGGTCACGCAGGACCTCCCCGGCGCCGACCGAAGGCAGCTGGTCCACATCGCCGACCAGCAGCAGGTGCGCGCCGGGCGGCACGGCTTTGACCAGCTTGTTGGCCAGGATCACGTCCACCATCGAGGTCTCGTCGACCACCACGAGATCGGCGTCCAGCGGGTTCGAGGCGTCGAAGGACGCCTCACCGCCGGGCCGCAGCTGCAGCAGCCGGTGAATGGTGGCGGCCTGGTGCCCGGTCAGCTCGGCGAGCCGCTTGGCGGCTCGCCCGGTGGGGGCGGCCAGGACGATCCGGGCTCCCTTGGCCCTGGCCAGCTCCACCACCGAGCGGACGGTGAACGACTTTCCGCAGCCCGGTCCGCCGGTCAGCACCGCGACCCTGGAAGTCAGGGCAAGCCGCACCGCGTCTTCCTGCTCTGGCGCCAGCGGGGAACCGGTCCGGCCGCGCAGCCAGCCGAGCGCCTTGTCCCAGTCCACGTCCGTGAAGGCACCCAGCCGGTCCTCCTTCGCGGCAAGCAGCCGGATGAGCCCTTGAGCCACAGACCGTTCGCTGTGATAGAAGGGCGGCAGGTAGATGGCGGGAACCTGCGTCGCGCCCTCAGCCGGCACGTCCTCGCGCATCACGCCCTCGGCCGCGGCCAGCTCGTCAAGGCACGGGGTAATCAGTTCGGCAGGCACTTCGAGGATCTTGGCCGCGTCGGTGATCAGGTTCGGGGCGGGCAGATAGCAGTGACCATCGTCGGCCGCCTCGGAGAGGGTGTAGGCCAGGCCGGCCTTGATCCGTTCCGGGCTGTCGCGGGCGATGCCGACCGACGCGGCGATCGCGTCGGCGGTCTTGAAGCCGATGCCCCACACATCCGAGGCCAGCCGGTACGGCTCATCGCGGACCACCGAGATAGAACTGTCACCGTATTTCTTGTAGATCCGCACCGCCAGCGACGTGGACACCCCGACGCCCTGCAGGAAGATCATCACCTCCTTGATGGCCTTCTGCTCGGCCCACGCGGCGGTGATCATCGCGGTGCGCTTGGGGCCCAGGCCGTCCACCTCGATAAGCCGCTGCGGTTCGTCCTCGATGATGTGCATGATGTCCACGCCGAAGTGGCCGACCATGCGCTCCGCCATCACCGGGCCGATGCCCTTGATCAGCCCCGACCCGAGATACCGCCGGATGCCCTGGACGGTGGCCGGCAGCACCGTGGTGTAAGCGTGCACCTCGAACTGCTTGCCGTATTTCGGGTGGCTGGTCCACCGGCCGCGCATCCGCAGCGACTCGCCCACCTGCGCGCCCAGCAGCGGCCCGACCGCCGTTATCAGGTCCGGACCGTTGCCGTTGCCGGGGTCGATCCGGGCGATCGTGTAGCCGGTCTCCGGGTTGGCGAACGTGATGCGCTCGAGCGCGCCTTCGAGAACTGAACCATCGCGATGAAAGCCGGGACCGGGAGGCATAAGGACATCATGCTCGGTTACATGCGTGTATGTGGCGCTTGCCGAGCGGCGCGGCGGCTCGTAGCCGGCGGTGGTTTCGCGTGGCCGGTGCGGTAACGTAGCTTCCGTCCCCGGGGCGGTAGCTCAGCCGGTCAGAGCAGCGGACTCATAATCCGCCGGTCGTGGGTTCGAGCCCCACCCGCCCCACCGCTCGGACCATTGCGCGAACCGCCGGTTCTGTCGCGGTGGTGTCGCCGGCCGGGGTGGGCGTGCGCGGGCTGGGGATTCTGAACACGGGGATGACTCCTTCCTCGGTGATGCGGATCTCGGCGATGAGCGCTTCTATGGCGGCTTTGCGTTCGGACGTTGTGCCACTGGTGATGACGTCGGTGAGGTAGTCCTGGATCGTCTCGATGGTGCCAGCAGCGGGCATGGCGGGCTCGGTGCTGATGGTGTCGGCGAGTTCTGCGACGCGGGCTTTGAGCTGGGTGATCTCGGCCTGGAGGGTCTTGAGCCGGTGCCCGGCGGTGGCGTCGTCCATGGTGCCGTTTTCGAAGGCTTGGTGGTAGCGCTCGATGGCGGCTTCTTTGGTCTTGATGTGGGCGAGGATGGCGCCGTGCTCGGCGTGCCGGTCGGCGTGGCTGTCGCGGTGGCGGGCCTGGGCGCGGGTGACGGCGTCGGTGATGAGGTCACCGGACTGGGTGTAGAAGTCGCACAGGGCTTCCAGCACGGCGGCGTCGGCGTGGTCGGCGGGGAGGCGGGCGGCCTGGCAGCCGTGGGTGCCGTAGCGCACGCGGGAGAAGCAGGTGTAGTACCGGTAGGTGCGGTGGCGGCCGGTGGCGGAGGTGCCGATGTACTTGTGGCCGCAGTCGGGGCAGGTGATCAGCCCGGTGAGGTGGTAGTCGCTGCCGGACAGGGCGCGCTGGGTCTGCGCGCTGGCGCGGGCGGCGGCGATGGCGCAGGCTCGCTGCCAGGTCTCGCGGTCGATCAGCGGTTGGTGGGCGTCCTCTACGTAGACGTCGCCGTAGGAGATGTCCCCGGCGTAGGCGGGGTTGGCGATGATCCGCGCGATGGCGTGCCCGGACCATGGTTTCCCGGTGCGGCAGCGCACTCCCCGGCGGTTCAGTTCGTCGGCGATGGCGCGGGTGCCGTAGCGTTCCTGGGTGTAGAGGCGGAATATTTCGCGCAGGTGCGGTGCCTCTTCCGGGTGCGGCACGAGTTTTTGTGTTTCGCGGTCGACGTAATAGCCGAAGGGGCGTCGCCCGCCGGGCCATTTCCCTTTGCTGGCTTTGGCGGTCATGCCTTTGGTGACCCGGTCGATGATGGTTTCGCGCTCGAATTCGGCGAATACGCCGAGCAGCTGGACGAGCATGCGGCCGATGGACGTAGAGGTGTCGAACGGCTCGGTCGCCGAGGCGAACGCGACGCCGGCGTCATCGAGGTCATTCAGCAGGTCGAGCAGGTCCGATAGGCGGCGGGAGAACCGGTCGACGCGGTAGACCAGCAGCACGTCGAACCGGCCAGCCCGCGCGGCGCGCAGCGCCTGCTGCAGGCCGGGCCGGTCGGTGGTGGCGCCGGAGGCGTCGTCGGTGAAGGTGGCGACCAGGGTCCAGCCGGGCTGGATGGTGACGTAGGAGCGCAGCGAGGTTTCCTGGGCGTTGATGGAGAACGGCTGGTGCTCGTCGTCGGTGGAGCGGCGCAGGTAGATCGCAATCCGGCGTGGCCCTGCCGGTGTATCGCCGAATCCGGTGGCGGGGCGCTTGCGTTTGCGCCGGGGTCGTGGGGGTGCGGGAGCTGCCACGGCGAGACGCTTCGGCTACTGCGGTCCTGCGGCTTTGTCGTCGAGGATCTGATCGAAATCCAGCGCCACAGCCCGCCCACCGCGACTATGCCGAAGTCTCCGGCGACTGGGCACACCGCTGGCCCAGTGAAGAAATCTGGAAAGCACGATTGGCCGATTGACCGTGTCCGCAGGACTACGTGAGTTCGTAGCCGATGCGAGCCGCATCCGCGCCCGCGACCGTGCGGATGATGTCGATGTCTGTCTTGGTGAGGTAGTGGCGGTGCTCGCTCCTGATCAGCCCTGCAACCGGTGAGACCTGCCTGCGGAGTCTTTCGATGTAGCATGGGCTGCGCTCGTATCCATCGAATGCTGGCAGGCTGATTCCGAGGAACCAGTTAAGAGCGTTTCGGGCTGTCCGGGGCTGGAGCAAGAGCTGCTCCCAGCGGAGGCACAGCGTTTCGTAGCCATGGCGGACGTATGACTGCCACTGCTGCATGGCGGTGCGCCACAGCAGTGCGTGCTGCTCGGTGGTGAAGCCCGGCCAGGTCGCCGTGGTGACAGCCCGGTGCTTTCCGGAGGCCACGACGTCGTAGGGGTGCCGCATAGTGATGACGTATCTGGCCGGAAATTTCCGGAGGAAGCCGTCGGCGTGATACGGCGGCGAGGGGGTTTGCGCGGGCCAGAAGACCGGTTCTTTGAAGCCGAGCACCCGGAGCCGGACGATGTCTTTGCGTGGCAGGTTGCTCCAGTGCATATGGTCGCGGATTCCGGTTTTGCCCAGACGGTCCTCGCCGCTCACCGCGCACCTGCGAAGGAACTGCATTATCTGGTCGTCGGTCATCCCGGCGACCTCGCGGGAGATCTCGTGCGCGCAGTAGGTGTCTGGTGACTGGGTGATCCAGTCGCTGACGAAGGTGGTGGCTGAACGGGGCGCGCCGGTGACGAAGACAAGCTGAGGCACCGGGAGCGGTTCGGACAGGTGCCCGCCGCGGCCTTGGGCGTCTGGGTCAGTCTGCATGCTGCTCTCTTCCAGCAGCGGCAGTGACCCGCTCGTAGAAGCGGCAGAAGCTTTCGCCCAGGACTCCCTTGATGGCCGTCGCGGGCAAGCCGGCGTCGATGAGGGCTTGGGTGATCCGGGGGAAGCCGGCCGACCAGCGCTCGAAGCCGTCCGTGGTGCTGGCGAAGTCGAACTGGTGATCTTCGCGGAACCCGCGTGACCGTGCCTCGGCGCGCAGCCTGGCCAGCATCGGCTCGGGCGCTTGGGTGACGCCCCAGTCAGAGCCGATACCGACTCGGTCCTGCCCGCACAGATCCAGCGCGTGCAGGATGTGATCGGCCATGACCGCGACGGAAGGGCGTCGTTTCCGCTGGTCTGTGAGGAATGCGGGAACGGCGCACACCCCGATGTACCCTCCGGTGGCGGCGAGCGCCCGGAGGACTTCATCGGTCTTGTTGCGGGGGTGCGGGTGAAGCGCCGCGCAGGCAGCATGGCTGACCGCGACGGGTGCCCGTGACCATTCGATCGCTTCCATCGTGGTGCGCGGGCCGCAGTGGGACAGGTCGACGATGAGACCGAGGTCATTCATGCGGCTGATCAGCTCACGGCCGAAAGCGGTCAGTCCCTCATCGGTAACTTGCATGCATCCGTCGCCGGCGTCGCTGCGGTCGTTGTAGGTGAGCTGGATCATGCGGACGCCGAGTCCTTGGAAAATCTCGGCGTTGCGCACGTCGCGTTCGAGCTGTGTGGAGTTCTGGAAGCCCAGCAAGACCCCGGTGGTCCCGGATTGCTTTACCTCCCGGAGGCTGGCCGGGCTGGTGATAAGCCTGAACTGGGAGACGGCGGCGAACCGGCGATGCCATTCGCCGAGGTCGTAGACCGCGCCGCGGAAGCTGAACGGCGTATCTCCCCAAGCGCCAACCGAGATGGACAAGACATCGACCATGCTTTGCCTGATGGCTTGCCAGTATGCGGAGAATTCGCCGGTGAGGAACGCGGAGGTGATCAGCCGCTGAAGTTCGCGGAAGAACTCGGGCCTGAGCAGGCCCTCATCGAACTGGGCGAGCCGGTGGTGCATCGTGGCCGTGAAGACACCGGGGCCGCCCGCGAGGGTATCGACCACGACGGTGCCCTGATGGAGGTCCCCGACCTGCCCGCCCACACCTGAGTGATCGATGTCAGAGGTAGTCAACGAAATCTCCTGGCAACTGATCGTGGGTGCCGGTATGGCTGGGCCGCCTGACGAAGCACGGCCTCGAACGCCTCGGTGGCGTCGGCTGGTCTCTGGCTGGCAGCTCGGGATGCTCCCGCGCGGGCTAGGCGGTGCCGCAGCGCTGGATCGGTAAGGAGCTTGATGGTGGCGGCGGCTAGGGCCTCGGGGTTCTTTACCAGGCAGAGCAGGGCCGATTCACCATGCGTGGCGTAGGCGTCCACGCCACCGTTCCGTGTGGAGACGAGGGCCGCGCCGCACGCCATCGCCTCGGCGCCGGGCAGCCCGAAACCCTCGTGCAATGACGGGACGATGAAGACCGCCGTGCGATTGTACAGGTGCCGCAACTCACGGTCATCCGGCGCGCTGTAGTGGGTGATCCACCCTGGAAGGCCTGCATGTGGGTATGAACCAAAACACCAGACGTCCAACTGCTGGCCCGGGTCCAAGCGGGACCGCACCAGGTCGACCGCGGTGACCGCGTCCTCCGTACGCTTGGCTTGCTCGGGACGAGCGGGAAATCCGATGAGCTGCCGTTCCGTGCTGTCGGTGGGAATGTCGAGGCGGAAAGCGGCGGTGTCTATCGCGCAAGGAATCCGGTGGCAGTCCCGTCCTGCGACCGTCGCCACCAGCTGCTGGACAGGCTCGCTGTTCACGATGAGCGGCCATGGCACGATAAAGGTGCGTGCCATCGCCTCGCGGATCGACGGATCGCCGAGCAGGTAGCTCTCGTGATCCTGGAGGAAGTACACCTTGCGGCCGAAACGGGCAGGCAGTCCGTGCACAGCTGAGATGACCTGCCACGATGTGGCGACCACGACATCGAAGTGTCCGGGGATCGACTTCTCAGCCAGGACAGGGACGACGATGCTCCGTACGTCGCGGTTACGGAACCTGTACCACGGGTGCGGGTCAGCACCGGTTACCGTCTGGTCGGCCATGTGCGGGTGCAGGAGCGTGGCCTGATGTCCCTTGCCGGCGAGTCGGTCAGCGTGCTCGTAGACCACTTTGAGCGCACCGACTGGCCGCTGCGAGGACCGCGGGAGGACGAACGCGATACGCAATCGGGTTACTGCCGCGGTCGCGGCAGGCGGCGATGATCGGGGCGACCCTAGCCTGCTGGGATCGGGGCGGGAAGGAAGGAGGTGTCGCGTACCAGCGTCCCCGGTTCGCGTTCCAGTGTTTGGAGGTGTTCCCAATCCACCAGCTCCTCGGTGTGGTGCTGTTGCTGGGTCCGCCATGCTGCCCGCGGCGTCTGGGTGTGCCTGAACACGCGCCCGACGCTGCCGAGGCAGTTCGCGCAGGCGTCGAGTGGCTCCGGGGATTCGAGAAACTCCAGGAGCCGCCCGGTGAAGGCGGGGGAGTCCGTGATCGGTAGCCCGTCGCCTGAGCCTGGCCGGTGGATGATCGACGGGATGAACGCGCTTTGCGGGCAACGGTACAGGTGACCGTTCAAGACGGTATTGCAACGCCAGACGTTCGCCATCTGGCAGGTCCGGTAGATGCGCTCGACAAGCCGGCTGTCACCGGTTCCGAGTTCGGTGTAGGACTCGCGGAAATAGTGGAAATACTTCAGGCGTAGGCGTACGCCGTGTTTCTCAGCCGTGCGGGCCGCCGTCGCGATGGCGTCCTCCTCAAGTTGCCGACCGGGGTACATGGAGACGCTGATCTCGTCAGCCAGGTTCCAGAAGCCGGCCGGCATTCGCGCGAGCAGGAGCCCGTTGGTGATGACCCGGATGGCGTCGCTGACACCGGAGGCCCGGATCGCCCGGAGGACTGCGACTAGCTCGGGATGCAGTAGCGGCTCGCCGCCGAGCACGCGTGCCTCCAAGGCGTGGTAAGAGCGCGCTAGCACCGTCAGGTCCCGCTGGATCTGAGCGGGCGCGACGGTTGCCGCGGGCATGACTGGCGAGAGATAGGCGCATGCGCGGCAGCGGAGGTTGCAGTGCTCCGCGATGATGACTTCGAGGCCGTCGGTCAGGATGCGACCGTCCGCGACCGCGTACGGCCCGGGTCCGCTGTGAGGAAGCCCCGCGCGCCAGTCACCTGCCCGTTCGCCTGGCTGGCTGTTCCCCGTGGCGGCCCGCCTGCCGCCACTGGCCGCCGTGTTCACTTCGGCTCAGCCGATGGCCGCGAACCCGGCCGGTTGCCCGGCAACGAGACGCCTGACAAGGTGGTCGGCCATGCGCAGCCGCAGATCGCAGTGGAAGGGCAGTGGTTCCATCAGCGAGCCGGTCCGGTTGTACCGGTCGAAGCTGCAGTCGCCTCCGCAAATCGCTGAGATGGGGCAGGATGAGCATTTCTGCGAGGTGGCCTTGCTGACATTCCGCCACGGCGCGAACGGGCCGCCGGGATCTTGCTGCTCGTATTGTTCTGCGGGCTGGGAGAACATGCCTGCGGCCACGAACGCTTGACACGGGCCGACCTGCGCGCCAGGCCCGACGCTGACCTGGCTGCCGCACGCGGCGCAGGGACTGAGGACCGGCTCACCGGACAGGTAGGCGAACAGCATGTCCGCGAAGTACAGCTCGGGGATGTGCTGCTCGAAGCACAGCTCCAGGCAGCGTTCGTATTGCTCGACCCAGAACCCGGCATCCGCGGCCTCGCCATCAAGGCCGGTGTCCGCTTCGGGAAGCTCCCTGGGGAAGTTCAGCGCGATCGCGTGCGGCCGCAGGCCGAGCACGAAAGAGACGACCTCGGGCAGCCGGCGGATGTTGTGCTCGCCTACGGTGATCAGCACCTTCGGTTCATAGCCGATCTCCTGGAATGCCCGGATGCCGGCGACTGTCTTGGCGAACGTGCTCTTGCCGCGGTGATCGACCCGGAACACGTCGTGCGCCTGCCTATCGCCGTCCATCGACACTGACAAGTCGAAGTTGTACTTGCGGAGGAGGTCCAGGACGCGCGGGCCGTGCAAGGTCCCGTTGGTGATGATCTTGGGAAGCGCCGTGTCGCAGTAGTGCTGGTGGATGTAGGTGAGGCTGTCATCGATGAGCTGGGGGTGCAGCAGCGGCTCGCCGCCGTAGAAATGGATCACGCTGTCGGGCGCGTACGGTGCCTGGAAGTACAGGTCGATCCCCTTCTTCGCGTCCTCGAAGCTCAGTAGCTTCTTGCCGTGCTTGCCGAGGTCGGCAAGCATGAAGCAGTAGGAGCAGGTCAGGTTGCAGGTGTAAGAAGTGATGAGATGCAGCAGCTTGTTTTCCTGCGGCGCCTGCTTTTGGTGAGAGAAGACGGCCTCGAACTGCCGGCGGGCAGGCTCCCGGCGTACAAGGCCAAGCTCTAGGAGCCGCTTTGCCCGGTCGGCCGGGATACCGTCGGGCACGGGTCCGCCCCTTGCTTCTTGAAGCGCACCGAACGTTGCTTCGTCGACTGCGAGGACTGACCGGACATCGGTCAGGAAGGCGTATCGTCGCGAATCAATCGCGACCGGGTATGCGAACAGGTTCCAGTGCAGCATGCCCGCACCGTCCTGCGGATCGGCATGCGCTCGCGCAGGGGGCGTGTACCGGGCTGGTTGCTGGTGGCTCTCGTGGTCAGCGGGTGCGCCGCAGCCCGCCGCCGAACACCCCCAGCCTGCTGCGGGATCGGCCAGGAGCAGATGGCTAATGTCCAGCTTCATGGTCCTGCCTTCCTGCCCGGCGGCGAGCATCGCGGTCGTTCCTGGGGTCTGCCGTTCATCTCACCCGGAGCAGGTGCCCATTACGTTCTTGGCTCCGACCACCTCGCGGATCTCGTCGCGGCTCAGCTTCTCCGCTGCAGGAACCACCACCTCGGCGTCCGGGCCGTGTCCTGGTACTGCGGTCGCCACGGTGGCCGGGCCGAGTTCTTCGCTGGCGTTGGTCGTCATTACCCATTACCTCCCGAATCTGACCGATAACTATGAGCTAGCTAAACCTGGGGCAGAGAGGCTGTCAACCCCCTGTCAGCGGTCGTTGACCGTGTGGTGACACGGCGTGGTGACCGATCGCGTCTCTCGCTGACCCGCGTACTGCCGGGACACGGCTCGATATTCTGCCCAGCCCGGCCGTGGCCGCAGGTAGCATCAAGGAGTTCCCGTATGGGAACTCCGGCCGAATCGTCCAGTCCAACGCCAACTATTGAGAGAGACGCCGTGTCCCAGATCCGTGTCCACATGCTCGACCGTCAGGCTCAGCGGATGGAGCGTGAGGTGACGGCTGGGACTACTGCCGCTGAGCTGTACTCCGATGACCCCGATGTGGTCGTCGCCCGGGTGAATGGCGAGTTGCGGGATCTGGCCTGGGTCTTGGGCGATGGCGATATCGTGCAGCCTGTCGCGGCCGATTCTGATGAGGGGCGCGCTGTCGTTCGTCACTCGGCTGCACACGTCATGGCGCAGGCGGTTCAGCAGATCTTCCCGGAGGCCAAGCTCGGTATCGGCCCGCCGGTCGAGAACGGTTTCTACTACGACTTCGACGTGCCGCATCCGTTCACCCCCGATGATCTCAAGGCGATCGAGGCGCGGATGCGCGAGATCGTGAAGCGGGGCCAGCGGTTTGCCCGCCGCGAGGTCAGCGACGAGCAGGCGAGGGCGGAACTCGCCGGTGAACCGTACAAGCTGGAGCTGATCGGCATCAAGAGCGAGGCAGCCGCTGATCAGGAAGCTTCCGCCGAGGTCGGCGCAGGCGTGCTGACCATCTACGACAACCTCGATGCCAGGTCCGGCGATCTGTGCTGGAAGGATCTGTGCCGTGGCCCGCACGTGCCGACCACCCGGCATATCCCAGCGTTCAAGCTGATGCGCAACGCTGGAGCGTACTGGCGCGGCAGTGAGAAGAATCCCCAGCTTCAGCGGATCTACGGCACCGCATGGGAATCGCGGGCGGCGCTGGATGCCTACCTGAAGCTGCTGGAGGAGGCCGAGCGCCGCGACCACCGTCGCCTAGGCGCCGAGCTGGACCTTTTCTCCTTCCCTAGCGAGATCGGATCCGGGCTCGCGGTGTTTCACCCCAAGGGCGGGATCGTCCGTAAGACGATGGAGGATTACTCGCGCCACCGGCACCTCGAAGCCGGATACGAATTCGTCAACACACCGCATATCACCAAGTCGGACCTGTTCGAGACCTCCGGGCACCTGGGGTGGTTCAAGGACGACATGTTCCCTCCGATGGAGCTGGAGGGAGCGGACTACTACCTCAAGCCGATGAACTGCCCGATGCACGTCCTGATCTACCGGGCGCGAGGTCGCTCCTACCGGGAGCTGCCGCTGCGGCTGTTTGAGTTCGGCACCGTATACCGCAACGAGCGGTCCGGGGTGATCCACGGGCTGACCCGGGTCCGCGGCCTCACCCAGGACGACTCGCACATCTTCTGCACCCGCGAGCAGATGGGTGCCGAACTGCGGAACCTGCTGACCTTCGTCCTGGACCTGCTTCGGGATTACGGGCTGACCGACTTCTACCTGGAGCTGTCCACCCGGGACGACTCCGACAAATTCGTTGGTGGCCTGGAAGACTGGGCCGAAGCCACCGCCGCGCTGCGCCAGGCCGCGGAGGATTCCGGGCTGGACCTGGTAGACGACCCGGGCGGCGCGGCGTTCTACGGGCCGAAGATCTCGGTCCAGGCGCGGGACGCTATCGGCCGGACCTGGCAGTTGTCCACCATCCAGCTGGACTTCCAGGAACCGCAGCGGTTCGGCCTGGAATATACCGCTGCCGACGGGTCGCGGCAGGTGCCGGTAATGATCCACCGTGCCCTGTTCGGTGCGATTGAACGGTTCATGGGGGTGCTGCTGGAGCACTACGCCGGCGCGCTGCCGCCCTGGCTGGCGCCCGTCCAGGTTGTGGGTATCCCGATCAGCGAGACACACGTTGCGTACCTGGAAGACGTGGCGGAAAGGCTGCGGGCCGAGGGCATCCGCGTCGAAGTGGACTCTAGCGATGACCGCATGCAGAAGAAAATCCGCAACGCGCAGCGGCAGAAGATTCCCTACATGCTGCTGGCTGGCGACGACGACGTAGCAGGCCACGCCGTCTCCTTCCGGTACCGCAATGGCGCGCAGAAGAACGGGGTACCGATCGACGAGGCGATTTCTGAAATCGTGACCGCAGTCGCGAACCACAGCCAAGTGTGAACGAATTCGCGCGGGAGCGCTCAAAGCCTCTATTGAGCGCTCCCGGCACCGCTCGTATACGCTGGTACATCTTCAACCTGGTCGCTTTTCCTGGTCATCTACTTCGCCCCCATCGGGTCGGAGGAGCTTGCCGAGGACGACTGCGAGCTGGGAGACGGTGACATCAGCTCGGCGGACGATCATGTGATGCGCGATGTTGCCATCGGGGGTCGATAGCCAGACGTGAATCTCGTCAGCTTGCCGCGGCGCGGGTAGCGCCACGAACTGTATGGCGTTGCTGGCCGCAGCATGATGCCAGGAGTCTTGCCACGCCCTGATCATCGCGTCGCTGGCCGCCTGGACCCGCCTGGTCGTCTCCTGGCGATGAGCGGTCGCCATCGCCTGAATCTGGTCATACCCCGTGAGCAGCGCTTCCGCGCCCAGCGCCTGCGCGCACCGTTCCCAGAAGACCCGGGGCGCGTTCTGCCGCCCAGTCTCGACATTGGCCAGGGTGCCGCGCTGGTACCCGGTCAGCGGGGCGAATTCCTTCTGGGTGTATCCGGCCGCTCGCCGCAATGCCGCCAGTTGCAGACCAAGAGCTTGACGGGCGGCAGCGATGGCCTGCACCGTCTGGTCTTCCTCTTCACGCATAACGGCTTCTCGTAACCGGGGGGACGGAATTCCACGGCCTATCAGCCGCTACGGAGTGTTGCATCTATTGCAATTTCGCGACTATTTCGGACCAGACGACCTTGCCGCCCCACTGTCGTGATGCGTACCAGTTCCACCGCTGGCTGAGCGTTGCGACCAGGAACAACCCCCGTCCGCCCTCGTTTCCCAGCGCGGGTATGCCGTCTTCTCCCAGCCCGGTCAGGACTGGCGGTCTGGGATCGACATCCCAGACCTCGATGAGCAGCCGTTCCTTGTCGCTGGACAGGAGCAGCCGGATCGGCAGCAGCCGGTCGTACCCCGCCGTCGCCTTCACGGCGTTGGTGACAAGCTCGGACACCAGCAGTTCGGCTGTCTCGGCAAGCCCATTGAGGCCCCACTCCCACAGCACCTGCCTCGCGTGCAGCCGGGCGCACGGCACCGCAGTTGGCAGCGAGCCAAGCTCCAGATGGCTGCGGAGCGGCAAGGGATCAGGGATCACGTCGATGCCTTGCCTGCGACGCGGACGGCGGGCAGGACGCGTACCAGACTCGCACGGTCGCAGTCGCGGGGGCCGGTGGGCGCGACGGCGTGCTGGCCTGGCCCTGGCCGGTTGATGCGGTTCCTCATCAGCAACCTCCTGCTCCGTCGGCGCGTTATGGCAGTCATCCCGCGTCACCGCTGGCATGCTCTGTTCACTAGCATGTACCCGCAAGTTCTGATCATGCAAGTTTCACTATCGCAAATTGCAGAAACGGAGGAGAGATGCCAGCCACGCCAAGCCCCACCGCCCGTGCCCGCCGGCTCCGCCACGAGCTACGCCGCCTGCGCGAAGAAGCCGGGCTGAACCACAGCGAAGTCGCCCACCAGCTGGAATGGTCACCGTCCAAGCTCAGCCGGATCGAGAACGGCCAGTCCCGCGTCAACGCCGGCGATGTCATCGACCTGCTCGGCGCCTACGGCATCACCGATCAGACCACCCGCGAGGCCCTCATCCAGCTCGCCCGCGAAGCCCGCCGCCGTGGCTGGTGGACCCGCTATACCGACGTCCTGGGCAGCGGCACCTACATCGGCCTGGAAGCCGAGGCATCCACCATCCACACCTACGAATCCCAGTTCGTCCCCGGGCTGCTCCAGACCGAAGACTACGCCCGCGCCGTCATCAGCGGCGGCCAGGTACGCCCCGACCCCGAAGCCGTCGAGCGCCGGGTCGCGGCACGAATGGCCCGCCAGGAGCTGTTCACCCGGCCCGAGCCACCCGAGATCTGGGCCGTGCTCGACGAATCAGTGATCCTGCGGCCGGTCGGCGGCCCGGCCGTCATGAGGGACCAGTTGCGGCACCTGATCGAGGTCACCACCCGGCCGAGCGCCGTCGTCACGCTTCAGGTCCTTCCGCTGTCGGCCGGCGCGCATCCGGGGATGAGCGGCCCCTTCGTCATCTTGGGCTTCCAGAACCCCAAAGACCCGCCCATGATCCACCTGGAGACCGCCACTGACGGGCATTATTTGGAAGAACCCCCGGACATCGAGCGGTATACCCTGAGATTCAACCACCTCGTCGCGCGGGCACTCGGACCCAACGAATCCCGGGCCATGATCACCGCTCTAGCCGAGCAGATGGCGTGATCAGCGTGACGAACGACCTGGAGGAGGTGCAGGATGGCCCCCAGCGCAGGTCCGATCGACCTCTCAGGCGCCGTCTGGCGCAAGAGCACGCGAAGCTCACCCGAAGGCCAGAACTGCGTCGAGGTGGCAACCAACCTCTCCGGGATCGTCGCCATCCGCGACTCCAAGCACCCGGACGGCCCGCCACTCGTTGTCGCTCCCCCTAACTGGACCGCCTTCATCGGCGCCGTGAAGGCGGGTAACTTCATCTCGGCGTCCTAGCGCAGCGCGGGGGCGCAAGACACCGCTGGCAAGCAGGCTGCCGGGCAGGGTGCGGAAAGGGCTGAGCAATGGCGATGAGAGATGATCCAGTGGGTGTGGAGGCGCTTGCGGCCGATGACGTTACCGAGCTGTTCGGGTGGCCAGTCAGCCTCCTCGATGCCATAAGGGAAGTCAGCCAGGCAGCTCATCGCGGCGAGATAGACATCCATGACTGGCGCTGTCGTGACAGGGAACTGCGGGCCGCCGGCCCCGCGCAAGATTCTGGTGACCAGCTGAAAGCTGCTCACGATGCCACTATTACCGCATGGCTGGACCTTGACGACGATGCCGCGGATCGGATGCGCCGCCTGATCAGCAGGCTGGCTGCGGCACGTTTCAGTGCGCCCGATGACGATCAGCTCCGCCGGGAACTCACGGAGATAGACGAGGAAATCCGCACCGAACGAGATCCCGGAATGAAACGCCCGCTGCAGAACAAACGGGAACGCATCACAGAGTGGCTTCTGGCCAGCGGCGGGCTGCATGAGGAGACCGGGCTGCCCCGGGGGCTACCTCGCCGCCCACCGGTGGATTCTCGACGAAGTGCTCGGCCGTGTACCCGCGCTGATAGGAGTTGCCCGCAAACGAGCACTCGCTCAGGCACCCGAAGAGATCGCCGGGCTGGCACGGCGGTTGCGGCCCGACGCCAAGCCCGATCCGCTCGAAATCGGCGAGCTGAACCAGCATGCCCTCACCATGTTCCCGCGCAGCATCATCGCGGCAGCCGGACGAGGTGACCAGGACGCTGCCGCCGTCGCCGAGCAGGTACGTCAGCTGTGGCAAGCCCCTCAAACGCAGCGTTTCCTGCTGAGGGAAACTGCCCGCGGCTGGCCGGAGAGCCTTCAGCAGCCCGAGGTCACGACACAGCCCGTTCAGCCGTAGTAGGAAATGCCGCGCCGGTCGTACTCACCGGGGGGATCACGCGCAGAAGGTTGCGGGCATGAACTGCGGTTTCCCGCTGGGAGGCTCGTGATCGAGGGGATCCTGCCAGTCACGAAGAATGTCGGCTAGCGGTGCGACGCGGAGTAGATGCTAGCCGTGAAGACTCAGCGGTCCTGTGGTTGGCTGGGTGCCTGTTTCGGGGCTTGCTGCCCATCCTCCGCGGCCCGGTGAGCTGCTACCCAGCGAAGGAGGTCCAGGATGGCCGCCGCCTGGATGCGATCCAACGCTCGTGCCCGCTCCCCGGCGGCTACCTTGATCACGTACTCGACGGTCAGCGGCTTAGCCCCGCGTTTGGCGGGCAACTCTTGTGGCTTGAGCCTAATGACCCTGATGATGCCTGGCTCATGGAGTGCGGCTAGGTCCTCGTCCGGGAAAGTAGGCGCTCGATGTCCGCTCGGTCGCCTCTCATAGTCCATGACCGATCCGGTCGGCAGGGTTATCCGTTCGGGGCATCGCCGCGCCACTCTGCGACTGGATGCGTGAGGGTGCGACGGTGCGTCCTGTCGCCGCAATCGTACCTTCGCCCGCGGACCAGCACCCGGTAGCTCAGACTGCGGGGCCACGGAAGCTTCGGAGAACAAGCACGTGGCCAGTAGGCGGCTGGTACGGCGGCCCACTCCCTCCGCGTGCCTTCGCCATAGCGCACGAGCATTGCATTTACGGCAGCGCCTTGCGCGTTGCTCGGTAAGTGCTCCGCAGGCGCAGTGCTGATTCCGCTGCCTGGTGGACTGGTGAAGGTAACTGTTCATTGGAAACTCCTTTCGCTTGTTGGGGAGATTGTCCGCATTCCAGGCTCCAACCTGATGGTTGGCGCCTGTGGACGTACTGCTTCGCCGTTCTGCGAGCAGAAGGTTCTGCCGGGAGTGGCAGTGATTTCTATAGCCAATTACGCTGGTATTGGTATCCGGTGCTGTGTTATACGCGCCCGCCCGGAAGGATGGATGCGGAGCAGCTTCGCGCGGCATCGATAGCAGAAGCTTGCCGACCGGTTGCGAACGCATGATTCTCGGGACCGCAGTATGCCCACTGGGCAGCTAGCGTACTCCGATCTGGGTCCTGGTCAACTTGGTTTAGCTGACGGCAAAGGCGTGGCTATCGCATTTGCAGGAATTATCCACTATCGGGCCGCATGCCCTGAATATGGTATCCGGCCGTGATTTATTCGGACGGTAACTAGTTACTTCTCGCCATACGTGTCTTCGGCGGGCGGGTCAATCGTGTCGATATGGCATGGCGCTTCCGGATCAAATTGCGGATGTCTTGTCAATTCCTTGCCTTCTTCTCGGTATTGACGAATGTCGGCAAGCTGCACGGCGGTGTGTTTTTCGGTCGTGCGACATGCTGGGAATCCGGAAGAAGGGAGATTGTAAATGTCTTTCCAGCCTACAAATCGGATCTTCGATGCAATCGAGGCGCAGATGGCCAGCGCTTCCCTGGCATCCGCACTCACCATCGACGGGTCCAGAGTCGGCCTTCCCTCAAGGCTGCTTACGCTGTGCGAGGTACGGGACATTGCGCTAGATCCCGAAGCGCATCCGGACCTTCGTGACGAGCTCTGGCGAGAGCTTGCGCGTCTTGCCCAGACTGGCGGCGATATGTGGCTGCTCGCCGCGATCTGGATGATGATCCCGGGGTTCCGCAAGATCTCGGCGCGCTTGTCGGCATGGGCAAGCGCGGAAAGGGACGACATCGAGGCCGAGATCATCGCCGGGTTCACCGAGGCCCTGCAAACCGTGGACCTGGGCCGCGAGAGACTCGGCGTTCATCTGTGGTGGGCCGCGTACCGGCACGGGCAGCATGCCCGCGATATGTTCACTAGGTCGCATGAAATCCCGGTCGAGGACATCGACCTGGCCGCGAGCGCCCGGGTGAGGGACGGCGAGCCTGATGGCCTGCTGGGCGAGGCAGTCCACGCCGGCGTCATCTCCGCGTCGGAAGCGGAGCTGATCACCCGGACTCGTCTGGAGGGAGAGCGCCTGGGGTCGGTCGCGCAACGGCTGGGACTGCGGTACCACGCCTGTGCCCAGCGCCGGGCCCGGGCCGAAGGCAGGCTAGCAGGCTACGTGCTGATCAACGGCGAAGCTGCCATGCCAGGCCGCGGCGGCGACCAGCGGTCCTGCCGTCGGCGGTGCCGGACCGCAGCCGTCTCGCCGCGGCCGGACCGGAGGAGGTCGGCGGCGTGAACGCCCAGCGGCCCGCGGCACCGCAGGCCGGGTCGCCGGGTTCTCTGCCTGGCCCGTCCGAACCCGGTACGGGGAGCATGAATGTCTTGACGTTTCCCGAACTATTCGGCCTTCCTGCCGTCGTTGATCTCGCGACGGCCGCCCATGCTGTCGGGATCAGCGTGAAGACCGCCTACAAGCTGGTTAAACGCGGCAGCTTCCCATGTACTGTGCTGCGCCCCGGATACCGTTACCGAGTCCCGACGATGGGCCTGATGAAGGCCCTGGAGATCGAGCAGCTACCGGTCTACGTCGATGACGCCGATCAGGGGGCGGCGTTCGCCGGACGGTTTGGCTGACGCGCCACAGGTATCTGTCAAGCCGAGCTGACGGTGATACTCATGATCTGGCTACACCGTCGACGCCTGGGAACTCGCCGAGAATGCCGTCGCACGTCTGTCCCCAATGCCGCGGGGATAAGAGCGAAGCCGTCCGAGGATTAGGACGACTAGAGCTACCGTGAGTGATATCTGCTGGTAGAAGGGTTGTTGTCCAGGTTTCCTGTGGGATGGGTGAGGCTCCTGCTAGAAGAGGGATTGTCTAGGTC
>JAFARZ010000337.1 GCA_019245115.1 Streptosporangiaceae bacterium
CGAGCCGTACGTCTACGCCCAGATGATCGCGGGCCGGGACGCCCCCACGCACGGCGAGGCCAAGAACTCCTGGCTGACCGGGACGGCGGCCTGGAACTTCGTCGCGATCACCCAGTGGATCCTCGGCATCCGCCCGGAGCTGGACGGTTTGCGAGTCGACCCGGTGCTGCCCGTGGACTGGCCCGGCTACACCGCCACCCGGCGATTCCGCGGCGCCGCGTACGAGATCACGGTGCGCAACCCCGGCCATGCCCGCGGCCGGGTGTCGTACCTGGAGGTCGACGGCCAGCGGATCGACGGAACCCTGGTGCCCATGGCGGCCTCCGGCGCCACCGTCCACGTCGAGGCCGTCATCGAGCAGGCGTAGCTGCTTTTTCGTAAGCACCGATCCAGAACCCGGTGGATGTCACACCCATGGGCTCCCAACACCATGGGTGTGACATCCACGGGGTTACGGCTTGCCCGTGGCCCCGGCCTCAACGGGATCGGCTTCGCCTTCGGCCACCTCGCGCTTGTAGGCGAAGCGGTCGCCGATCGCGCCGGTGATGACGGGCTTGCTGAACTGGAGCAGCGTAGCGGGCTTGCCGAAGACGTTGTGCCCTTCGCTGACCTCGTAGTGCAGGACGCGCTCTTCGTCATCGAGGCGTTGTTCCGCCACCTGATGCTCGAACTCCGTCTCCCGCCGGATCCAGGTCCCGGACAGACGTTCCCGACAGCACAGCACCAGGGAGTGGTCCGCGGTCGTGTGCCAGTCGAACCTGTGCAGGGCGAACGTCCGGAAATGCGCCCGGTACGTCCACCCCGAGCCCTCCGGCCGGAACACGATCTCGGCAACTTCCATGGAGTCGAAATACAACTCCTCGTCCGACCAGTGGCCCACGATCTGGGAGTCCAGCATCCTCTCATTCTGCGAGAAGGGGCGGAGGATGGCTATCCCTGAATGCCGGGAAGCCATCGCAGCCAGGTGCCGTGCCCGTCGGCGAGGGCCAGCGGCGTGCCGTCGCGGCCCAGCACGAACGGCCAGTCCTCGTCGGCGCCCCCATGCTGGGCCTGATTGGCCTGGGCCTCCGGCCGCGGCGGCACCGGAAGATCCGGCACCACGCCAGGGGCCTCGTTGGACAGCCAGACGGCACCGAGGCCGCGGACGGCGGCGGCGAACTTCTGCCGGTCCGGCGGCTGGACGTACGCGAGCACCGCGGAGTGGTAGACCACCAGCGTCGCGCCGGCTGGCGCCTCCGCGGCCAGACCCGGCAGGTCGGTGATCAGGTCGCCGCGACGCACCACCGGAGGGTCGCGGCGGGCCGCGGCGACCGCGGCGGCCAGTCGCTGCTCGCGATCGCCTTCGCCGGGCCACACCATGCAGGACAGCCAGCGGACGTCATCGTCGTCGGTGACGTCGAGCGGGTTGAGGTCCAGCCCGGCTCGCCAGGCGATCTCCGGAAGCCGGGCCGGGAGCGGCACGGGTCCGCGCGGCTCGCAGCGCAGGGTGGGCGCCAGCGGGTCCCGGCCGGTGACGCTGTGCCCGGCGTAGTCGTAGGAGTATTTATCGACCAGCAGCGTCAGGCCGGCGCTGGCCCCCACCTCGATCAGCGCCAGCGGGGGCGGCAGTTCCGCCAGCACCGGCAGCAGCGTGGCACACCTCGCTGGCTCGTTGGTCTGTGTGCGCCTGGCCAGCATCACCGCGGAAAGCTCTGTTCCATCCTGGGCGACCAGATCGCGCAGCCGACCGATATCCACCGGGTCGCCGAGCAGGTAGCGAGCCGCCGCGAACAGCAGATTGGGCTGTCGCTTCTGCGGCGGAAGCGATTCTACGAATCGCAGCATGCCGGTGTCCTCGGCCACCGAGGTGGCCAGCGCTTCATAGCCGGGGGACCGATCACGGGCCTCTTCGGCGAACGCCAGGTAGTTCTCCGCGACGCCCGCCGCCAGATCATGACCATGCATCCACACACACCGAAGGCTATGGCCCCTTCCTATGCGGCTCCCGTGCGCGGGACTCCTCGACGCTACGGACGCGACGAGCCAGTGGCGACCCGGAAGTGGCCCCTCGTGATGGGGAACACCGGAATGGTGCCGGTGCTCGGACCGCATCCGGGGTTGGTGGCGTAGCCGGGGGAGAAGTTCAGCATGTCGGGCTGTGCGGGGCTCGGCTTGCTGTTGTCCTGGACGCCGATCACGACGTAGTTGCCGGACAGCCAGTTGCCGGCCTGCTGCCGCGCTCCGTGCGACAGGATGATCCGGCCCGTCAGGTAGGCCGCTTTCCCGATCACCATCAGGCAGGTGGGCGAACCCGCGACATACGTGCCGTCCGGGTAGGTGATCACAAAGCCGCCCTGCGTACCTGACGTCGTGCCGAGCGCGTGTATCACAACGGTCGGGTTCCCGAACTGCCCGAGCGTCCCGCTACCATCGGCCAGCTCCCAGCTCGAAGCCGCCCGCGGGGTCGCCGAAGCCGGCCCGGCCAGTGCCACGGCGATCAGTGCACTGGCCATCGTCACAACGAACAGCAGTTTGCGCATGGCGACGATATAGCACATAACCGGCCGGCCCCGGGACCACGTTATTGATCTTGCTACCGCTCGGTGTCTGGTTCGTTACCGGGGACTTCTGTGGCAGGCGCTCCTGCCAGCACCCAGATTACCCGGCTACCGCAGCCACTTGCGTGACTTGGCGCGGGCGGCGCGTTTCCACGCCTGCCTGGCCTGCGCCTGATGATCCAGCGTGGCGCGGTTCGCCCGCTCATACAGCAAGCCGTAGCTGAAGGCGTTCTCTCCGGCCAGGTGGGCCTGCACGCCGATCTCGCGGGCCACCGCCCGGGCGTTCACGGCGTCCTGGTGGTCGCCGAGCACGGACTGGACTTGCTTCATGCGCTTGACGAAACGCCGTGCCTTCTTGCCGGCCACCGGCTGGGCGGCCTCGGCGGCGTACCGGGCGCGCTTGGCCGCCTTCCTCGCCTCGTGCAGCGCGACCTCACGCGCCGGCCCGGCCGGCGCGCTCCGGGCGCGGCGTATCCGGCGCCGGGTCCGCCGGTAGGCACGCTTCACCGCGGCCGGCAGAACCTGATCGGCCGGCGCCGCGGCCGCCTCGGTCGACGGCGGGTCATCGAGCAGCCGGTCCAGCTCGTCCAGCATCGCGAAGTACCGCGGCGAGTCGAGGGCCTCGAGCACCCGGCCGCGTGCCTGCGCCTCCCGGGGGGCGTAGTGAGCCCTGATCCTGGCCTGGGCGGGACCCATCACCAGTTCGGCCGGCGTGGTGGCCAGCTCCGATCGCAGGTGCTCGCTGAGCACCTCGTCGTCGCGGGCCTCACCGAGCACCCCGCCGAACCACTTGAGCTCGTCGCGTAGGTGCCGCGTGCCGGAGGCAGGCCAGATCATCGGAAACGACTGGAAGGTGCTGCGCAGCCGCCGGCTGGTCACGCGCATCTGATGGACGGAGTCCGGTTCGTTGCGGCGGACCGCCGGATCGAGGGACTTGAGCCTGCTGGTCTGCTGGTTCAGGTAGGCCAGCACGACCTGGCCTGACGGCGAGTGGCGGGTGATCGGCTCTGTGGCCCGGGCGGGAGGCATCTCGGCCGACAGCGCGCGCTCCAGCTTGGCCGACCGGGCCGCGGGCCGCAGCCCGCCGTTCCGCAGCCGCTTGCCGGCCGCCTTGAGCAGCCGCGGACTGCCGCCGGTCAGTTCCACCTCGATCTCGTTCCAGCGGGACACGGTGGTGGACCTGCCCAGGGTCTGCGCCGCGACTTCGTCGGCCAGAACGTCGGCCAGCGACGTTCCGGCCGCGTCGCGCAGTGTCGTCCGGTGACGCCGCGTCTCGATGCGCGCGACCGGACGCAGCGGCACGCCTCGGCTGTACACCTGAATCAGACGCGCCAGTTCCTCCGGTGCGGGGTCACCGGGCCGGTTCAGCGGAACCCGGATTTCGCGGCGTGATGTCCCCGTCCTGTCCTGTTCGTCGGGGAGTTTCAGATGCCAGCCCTCGTCACCGCCGCCTTCCCGCCGCCGCAGCGTTATCCCTGCCCTGAGCAGGCGCAGATCGTCGGTGTCGTAGTACTCCGCGACGAGCGTCTCGACTTCGGGTCCGGATACCGTGGCGACGTGGGGCAAGTCGTCCAGCGCTGGCAGCCTCGTGCCTGGTTGCGCCTCGTACTTCTGCTCCACTTCTTTTGTCTCGACAGTCATATAGTCCGCATACCCGTTGTTTTCGAAATCTCACCTCCGGGTAGCGAAGTTGATCGAAGAGGGAGGTGTCGCTGATGAGGTCCGCGGGATTCCCCGAGCAGCAGGACGAGTCCAAGGCCGCGCCGTCCGATGCGCGGCAGGAGTCAGGGGCGCAGCGCGACGACCGCAACCTCGGCGAGCTGATCCAGGAACTCCGGGTGGTCAGCCTCGGCGTTCAGGTGCTGTTCGGCTTCCTCCTCTCGCTGCCGTTCACGGTCAGGTTCGAACGCCTCAACAGCGGTCAGCGCGGCCTCTACCTGACCAGCCTGGTGCTGTCGGCCATCGCGACCGTGCTGCTCCTCGGACCGGTCGCCTACCACCGGATGGTTTTCCGCCAGGGCATGAAGGAGCACCTGGTGCGCTTCGCCAACCTGATGGCGATCCTCGGTCTCTCCGCTGTCGGCGCGGCCGTGCTGGTTGCCCTGCTGCTCGTGATCGGCTATGTCGCGGGGGCGGTGGCCGCGGGCCTGATCACCGCGCTCATGGCATGCGTGCTGGTCGGCCTGTGGTTCGCGCTGCCGCTCGGCCGGCGCCGGGAAGGACGATAACTGGGTGGAGTAACCACCGCCGTTCGGGAAAAGGCTCTTTAGCACGAACGGCTGGGGTTGCTCAGCTCAGTAACTTTCACAGGTCCGGACCGGCTTGGCCGACGACGGCTACGGCACCATCGCTGGCTGAGCGATCAGCGCGTCCAGGCTCGCCGCGGGGGCGGCGCGGAGCAGCATGGGCGTCAGTGCGCCGGCGAGGGTTACCGCCGCGGCCATTATGTCGTCCTTGGCGGTCGGTCTCGCGTCGTAGCAGCACAGCACGCCAAGCCGGGCCGCTGGAACCTGGAGCGGCACCGCGGTGACCGCACGGATTCCCAGCTTGACGGCGGCCGGACCGTACCGGGGCCACCGTGCCGCCAGTTCAGCGCCCGCCGCGCGTAGCGGCCTGCCTTCGGCCATCAGGTGGGTGGCTGGTCCCTCGCCGGCCATCGACTCCAGATCGTAGGCCGCCTGTGCGGTGGCGTCAGAGGTGGACACCAGGACCGGAGTGTGACTGCGCTGATCGTACAGCGCGGCAGCCGCGCCGGGGACGCCGAGCGTCTCGGCCACCACCGCCATGAACCTCGGCGGTGCGGGCCATGGCTGCACCGCCTGCTGCTGCTCGATCCGCGCGGCGTACGTCTCGTGCAACCGCGCGGCCGCGAGCTGCCGTGCCTGCATCCGGTAGTGCAGCTCCGCGGCCCGGGCGAACACCAGCCGCAACCGTTCCGGTACCTCCGCCGATCGCGCCGCGTAGGCCTCCGCGAGCGCGGCGGCTCGATCGGCCCGCCGTCGCTCATCGGCGGCGCGCCGGCGAAGCTCGGCGATCTCCACCCGATGCTGGCCCGAGGCAGGCATACGGCAGACGCTACGCCGCTGCGGAGACCGGCTGGAAGGCCCCGGTGGCAGGCGCGGTCTGATCACCCGGCGACAATTTGCACGCGCCAGGTGCGGCCGCCGCACGAAGTGGACACCAGCACCTGACGGCCCGCGTTGGTGTCGCGGACGGTGTAGCGGACCGGGGATCCGTTCAGCATGACCGACCGGATCCGCGCGCCCGCGGGCAGGGTGGCGCCGGCGTGCAGGGTACAGGCCAGGCCGGCGGTGACGGTCGTGGTGTACGAGTTCCCATTGTGCGTGGCGGTGACGTCGATGGATCCCGTGCCGGCCCTGATGTCGGTCCCGCCCACCGACGACTGCCCGGATGGCACATCCGGCAGCACCTCGAGCAGGCCGGTGCCGAGCTGCGGATCAATTCCCAGTTGCTGGTTCACCACCGGCCACAGGACGCCGTAGGTTCCCCAGGCCTGGTTCAGCGAGGACCGCTCGTTGAAGGGCTGGTCGATGTTGGCGGTGAAGTCGGGCGAGGGGCCGATCTCGGGCATCGCGCCGGGCTGCTCGGCGACACTCCCGGTCTGCAGCTCGGCCAGGTCACCGGTGTAGCGCTGCTGCTGGCCGGGGCCGAGTAGGCCGTAGTTGCCCAGGCCTACCGCCATGACACCGGTGTTGAGGGTATAGGCCTGCTGGGTGTGGCCCTGGTAGGTGCCCGGGTCGCAACCCGGAGCCCCCTCGACGTACATGCCGTACTGGCCCGAGTAACAGGATGTCTCGCGTAGCGCCAGGGCAGGCAGCGCCTCGGACGGCGGCACCAGGCCAGGCTGAGGAACCCCGTCCGGGTACAGCTGGGCCTCCATCGGGGTGACGCCGGTCCACCAGCGCTGCATCAGCTGCGTGTTGGCCGGGTCGGCCAGCGAGTCGGCGAACTGCGGGATGCCCGGCATCCACCACGCGCCGGAGAACTGCTTAACCATCGCGGCGGCACGGCTGTCGGCCCACTGCCGCGTGGCGGTGTCGCCCTTGCTCGCCGCCATATCGGCCAGGTCGTACAGGCCGCGGATCGTGTACACCGCGACGTCGACCGCGTCGGCGCCGAGCACGCTCGACTCGACGTTGCCTGAGCCGTCCGGCCACAGGTCGTCGTCGCCGGCGGCCAGGCCGGCCATGTACTGCATGTTCTTCTTGGTGAACGCGTACATCTGATCGCGGAAGGCGTTGTCGCCGGTCCAGCGCCACACCATGGCCACAGCGTCGGGGAACTTGGCGGTCTCATCGATGTCGCCCGGTTCGTCGTTCAGGCCGAAGTAGACCGAGCCGTCGGTGACGGTCTCGTGGACCACCTTGCCCGAGTCATGGTTGGCGATCATGCTCACCTCGGCCAGCGAACGCAGGCCGTCCTCGGCGGTGGCGAACTGCCCGGCGGCGAGCAGGGCGAAGACCGTGTATTCCTGGTCGGTCGCGAACATCCACGGGTAATCGGGGAAGCCGGCGCCCTCGAACCGGATGCTGGGCACGGTCGCCAGCGGCGCCGGGTAGACGGTGCCTTCCTCGGTGTCGCGGATGTGCAGGTTGTCCGCCTGCTGAGTGAGGTCGGCGAGATCCTGCTTGCTCCAGGTGACGGACTGGGCCAGCGCGGGGTCGCCGGGCAGCGACACCTGCGTCCGCCCGTTCACCTGCTGGCGCGTCGCGATCTTCGCGGCAAGCTCGGCCGCCGGGTCCGCGCTGGCCGCCCGGAACTGGGCCCGGGCATCCGGTAGTCCCTGATCGGACCCGGCCACCGTGAACCAGATGGTCCGGCTGCCACCCGCGGGCACCCTGATCGCGTAGGTGAGCTCACCGCCGGCGCCCTTGCCGTAGGCGGTGTCGTCGCACCGGAACTTGTCGGGCTGGGAGCTGACCGGGCAGATGACCGGCGGATCCTGCGGACCGCGGAACGCCGTGCCGGTGGCGTGCGCGTCCGGGGTAAGGCCGGTCGCGCCGACCATCGCGGCCCAGGAGTGCGGTGCGGCGTTGGCGACTGGCGGCTTCCCGTTCTCGGTGAAGACAAGCTGGCTTCCATTGAACGCCGCCTGGTCGGGCAGGTTGAAAGTGGTCTGATCCGGTGTGGTGAAACCCCACGGGTAGGCGCTCATCAGCTCGGAGTGCGCGTCCACGTTCAGCTGCACGTCCGCGGCCCGTGATGACGCGGTGAGAGTCAGCCCGATCTCCACCGCGCGGCGCCCGTCGGGCGCGAAGTCCGTCCGGCTGAGCTGGACCCCGCCGATGGCGGGCAGCGCCATCCGCACATAGCCGAACCCGGAGGTGAACGTGGTCGCGGGGCCGATCCACTGGCCGTTGATGCCGAACCAGATACCGTCGAGGAGCTTGATGGGCGGCGTCCAGATGCCGCCCATCTCGCCGCGCGTGTGGAAGCCCATCGCCGGATACCGGCCATCTTCGGTGCCGAGTTCGTACGCGCGATCGCCGGCCGCCGCGTACCGCCGCAGGTCGAGCTGCGAGCTGACCGACAGCGTGGCGCCGCCCGGCGCCATGGGCGTTTTGCCGGATGCGGGGGAAGCCGCGCGAGCCGCGGACCCCGCGGCGGTCAGCGCCGCCACCGTGCATCCAGCGGTGACAATTGTTACACCGAACAGGAACCGTCGCATGGCGCGCCACCTACCACTTTGTATCTGGTCCGCTGTGTAACTGGAGACACCCATGCCCGCACTCGTGCCTGCTTGCGCTCGGCCTCCACCAGCCTGCCCACTGCCCTGCGCGAGACCCGTCAAACCGACGACTTCTCCCGCAAATCCGCAAATTCTCTCGGGACCGGAACCTCAGATGCCCAGACGTTGGGTTCCCAATAAGGCTGTGAGGGGTTCGTGGCGCACGAGTCGCCATATACAGAGGCCGCGACCAGCTCGCGCACTTGCCCCGTATCGGTACAATCGATGTATTTCCTTATATAAGCACGTGAAAATAATTTTTAAAAAATGTATGCGATCCGGATGGTATTCGAGTTATAGTTCTGGTACTCTTTTTATAGTCGTAAGTTTTATCGAAGGAGCTTAATCGAACGGACGGTGGTGCATGGCCCACGACCCTTGCCCCGAGCACGGACAAGACGACGGCGAGGAGCCGCATGGTTCCTCGCCGTCGTCGCCCCCGGGTGCAGGAGGGCGCGGTCAGCCCGAGCCAGGACAGCCGTCCGGCGATGGCGCACCAGAGGTGCCGGGCGTGCCGGGCATGCCGGGCCGTGATCGTTCGCGGCCTGCGGCAGACGGTGGCCGGACACGGCGGGTGCCGCCGGGCCGGATGCCGCGGCGCCCGCCGCAGGCGGCGGGGTTCGCTGACGGCGCCTTCGCGGATGTGCTGGCGCCGGGCCCGGACCTGGCCGGGCAGGTGCACGCGGTCACCGGCACCGACGGCGCGGCGCTGGGCACGCTGGCTGATGCTGAGGTGCTCGGCGTGATCGCCGCCAGCCGGCGGCTGGCCGCCTGGGCCGCGTGGGCGGAAACAATGGCCCTGACCGAATTCGGGCAGCGCCGCGCCGCGCCCGGCGAGCCGCCCGGCACCGACCGCGGCGCCGCCGACGAGGTCGGCTGGAAAACCCGGATGACCTGGCTGGCCGCGGCGAACCGGATGGCCCGCGCCTGCTCCGCCGCCCGCCGGCTGCCGTGCACCCTGGCCGCGCTGCGGGACGGGCTGATCGACCCCGGGTACGTGATGGTCATCGCGGACCACACCAGCGTCCTGGGTCCCGAGGATGTGGCCGAGGCCGACCGGCTGCTCGCCCAGGCAGCCGTGCACAAGACGTACGGGGAGCTGCGGGCCGCCGCTGCCCGGCTGGTCATGCGCCTGGACCCCGACGCGGTCCGGCGCCGCAAGGAAGAAGCCGCGAAACGCGACGCGCATGTGCGGGTGTTCCGCGAGGATTCGGGCAACGCGGGCTTGTCGGCGCGGGAACTGCCAGCCGTGGACGCGCTCGCCTCATGGCAGCATGTGCAGCAGCGGGCGCTGGACCTGCGCGCCGCCGGGGTCGAGGGCAGCCTGCGGGAGCTGCGCGTGCTCGCCATGATGGACCTGCTTCAGGAACGCGACACCCGCGACACCCTGGGCGCCGATCCCGGGACCGGTGACGGCGGACCGCCCGGCGCCGAACCGCACGGCGACAGCGGGCAGGACGCCGGCAGCAGCCCCAGTGACAGCAGTCCCAGTGACAGCTGTCCCGGTGGCGGCAGCGCCGGTGGCAGCGGCCCCGAGGACGGCTGGCCGGAGGATGGCTGGCCCGAGGCGGAAGAGGAACCGCACGACGACTGGCCCGGGGAAGAGGGGCCGGAGGACGGATGGCCGGGAAACGGCGGCGGGGGGCCGGGCGGCCCGGGGCAGAATGGGCCGGGAACTCCGCCATCGGACACGGCGCGGCCGGGAACCGGGGATGGCCGGGACGGCAACGGCGGCCGCGGTGACCGCGGCGGCGGGACGAGCCTGGCCGCGCAGCCGGTCATCGTGATCCCGTGGGAAGCCCTGACCGGCGGCCCGTCCGGACCGGCTGATATCCCCGGATTCGGGATGCTGGACCCGGATTCGGCGCGGGACCTGCTCGGGGCGGCGTGCCGGGACCCGCAGACCCGGATCTGTGTCACGGTCCTGGGACCGGACGGCACCGCCCGTCTGCACGGCTGCGCCCCCGGCCGCCCCAACCCGGGCGCATTCACCGCGAAACAGGCGAACGGGCCACCAGGCGGCGGCCAGCCGGCACCGCCAGGCGCGGGACCGCCGGGCGCGGGACCGCCGGGCGCGGGACCGCCGGGCTCTGCCACGGCTGCGGAGCTGATCGGCCGGCTGAAAGTCCGGCTTGCCCCGATCACCCGGGGCGGCTGCGATCACGCCAGCGCCGAGGCAGGCTACACGCCCAGCCGGCGGCTGGCCCACCTGGTCAGGGCGCGGAACGCTACGTGTACCGCGCCGGGATGCGGCGCGGCCGCGGCCGGATGCGACCTGGACCATACGCTCGCGTGGGACAAGGGCGGTATCACCTGCGAATGTGATCTCGCGCCTCTATGCAGACATCACCATCGGGTCAAACAAAGTAGCGAATGGCGGCTTGAACAGCCAGTGCCGGGCATCCTGACGTGGCGGACACCGGCCGGACTGGAATACACCACCCAGCCCACCAACTACCGCGCCGCGTAGGCAAGCCACCGCCACAGCCCTGCTGTCCCGGCGTCCCCTAAGGTAAGCAGCATGCGCGATATCGGCGAACTGGTCGAGCGACTTCGTGAATTCGCCGTCGCCAGGGACTGGGAGCAGTTTCACACGCCCAAGAACCTGGCAATGGCGCTGGCCGGCGAGGCCGGCGAGCTCCTCGCCGAGTTTCAGTGGCTGACTCCTGAGGAGGCGGCGGGCATCATGGCTAACCCGCAAGCTGCCCGCCAAGTCCAGTCAGAGATCGCCGACGTGTTCCTCTACCTCATCAGGCTCGCTGACGTTCTCGGCTTGGACCTGCTCGCCTCGGCCGCAGACAAGCTAAGGGAAAATGAGCTCCGGTACGACGCCGCGACGTACCGAGGCAGCCGACGCAAGGCACCTCGCCCGGCTTGAGGCACAACCGTACCTTGAGCGATAGTATTCGGCTCGTTACGTTATTGCGGTCCGACGGGCTTCCGCCGATTAGCTGATCTGCCGATCGAGGACATGCCCCCATCCGCACGAGAACTCGTGCTGCGTTGGGGGTCGGTCGGTGACGGTCTTTCGCCGGACTGCCGGGTCGCTTGCCTCGCCAATGGAACGGCGATTTAGCGAAGTGCTGGCAGAGCATTTGCGTATGGCCGCCGGCATTGTGGTATCACCCGCGGAACGCAGGTCATGGGATCGCAGTCTGCCCGTACTTGCCCATGATCTCGCGCAAGCGGGGTTGAGCCAGGTAGAGATGCTCATCGAATACCAGCTTCCCCTTACTAGTCAGCGCGTGGATGTGCTGCTGGCCGGGCAGGACCGGCGCACCGGTGGTGACGCGTACGCAGTCGTCGAACTGAAACAGTGGAGCCACGCCGAGCTTTTCGAAGAAGATCCGGAACTGGTGCTTATCGAGCATCTGGGGGGCGGTCCAAAGCTCCACCCGGTTCTCCAGGCCAAGGGGTACTGCGAATACCTGTCGAATTACGTGAGCGCCCTGCGGGACAATCCTCACGCTCTGCACGGCGTCGCTTATCTGCACAACGCCGCGCAATCGGACGTGGCTGATCTCTACGACGTGGTTCGGGACGACCAGACACGGCTTTTTACGCAAACGACCAGGGGTGCGTTCATCCAGTACCTGCAGGACCGCTTCGCGCCCGCGCCAGGCGCGGATTCGGCCGACCGGCTTCTCGCCAGCGATATAAGACCGTCAACTCAGCTGCTGAAGGTTGCCGCCGCTGAGATCAAGAACCAGAACCAGTTCGTGCTCCTCGCGGAACAGCAACTCGCCTATGAACTGGTCCTGCACGCTGTTGACCGCGCCCACAAGCGAGACGCCAAGACTGTCGTCATCGTGACGGGCGGGCCGGGCAGCGGCAAGAGCGTAATCGCTCTGGCCCTTCTCGGCGAATTGTCCCGGCAGGGTCGGGCGGTACTACATGCGACCGGCTCGCAGTCCTTCACCCAGACAATGCGTCGCTACGTCGGCAAAGGATCGACCGCCGTAAAGAGCATGTTCAAGTACTTCAACAACTTCGTCGACGCACGACCAAACGGGCTGGACGTCCTGATCTGCGACGAAGCACACCGGATCCGGGAGGTCTCTGCCAACCGGTACACGCCCGCCCGGCACCGGACAGGGCGTCCCCAGATCGAAGAACTGCTCGATGCGGCGCGAGTGCCAGTGTTCCTCCTCGACGAGCACCAGGTGGTGCGACCCGGTGAGATAGGCACGGTAGAGGAGATCAGCGGTCATGCAGTCGCCAAGGGACTGAAAGTACAGCATGTCGGGCTCGACGCACAGTTCCGCTGCGGCGGCAGCCGCTTGTACGAGGACTGGGTGCTCAGCTTGCTCAGCCTGAACGGGAAGCAGCCGGCCATCTGGGCCGGAGATGATCAATTTGAGGTGTCGGTCGCCGAGTCGCCCTATGAGCTGGAATCAGTGCTACGTGACCGGCTGGATGCGGGATACTCCGCTCGCATGACGGCCGGCTTTTGCTGGAGATGGAGTGAACCAGACGGTGACCGGCTCATCCCGGACGTTGTCATCGGCGACTGGGCTAGGCCGTGGAATGCCAAGGGCGATCGGTCGGTCGGCGGCGCACCGCCCAGCGCACTGTGGGCGACACTTGACGGCGGCTTCGGTCAGGTCGGCTGCGTCTATACAGCGCAGGGCTTCGAGTATGACTGGAACGGCGTGATTGTCGGCCCTGATCTGCTGTACCGGCATGGGCGGCTGGTGACCGTCAGGAGTGCCAGCAAGGACCCGGCGCTTACCCGGGCAGGCGTGAGCGATGCCCAGGCAGACCAACTGATCCGCAACACTTATAAGGTGCTCCTCACCCGCGGGATGATGGGAACCGTCCTCTATTCGACGGACACCGAGACGCAGCGCTTCTTGGTAGAGATTCAGATGGCGCGTTCCCGGTCGGCCCAGTAGGGCTCGCGCAGGGCGCGTTTGAGCACCTTGCCGGTTCCGCTGCGCGGCAGTTCGCCGACGATGTCCACCGAGGTCGGGCACTGATAGTGGGCCAGGCGGTCCCGGCAGAACTCGATGACGTCGGTGGCGGTCAATCGCGCACCGGGCGCGGCGACGACGACGGCCTTGACCGTCTCGCCCCAGCGCTCGTCGGGCACGCCGATGATCACGCCGTCGGCCACGCCGGGGCAGGCGCACAGCACGCTTTCGACCTCGGGGCCGTAGACGTTCTCGCCGCCGGTGATGATCATGTCCTTGAGCCGGTCCAGGACGTACACGAAGCCGGCGGCGTCGGTGCGGCCCATGTCACCGGTGCGAAGCCATCCGTCGGCGGTGATCGTATCCGCGGTGGCCTTGGACTGGCTGAGGTAGCCACGCATGGCCTGGATGGTACGGACCCAGATCTCCCCCATCGTGCCCGGTTTGACGTCCTCGAGCGTCAGGGGATCGACCACTCGGAGCTCGACGCCCGGCAGGGGCAGCCCGGCCGACGCGAGCCGCTCCGGGTGGTCCGTGTCGCGATGGGCCTCGGGGCCCAGAATGGTGACCACGCCGGACAGTTCGGTCATTCCATAGACCTGGGTGAAGTCCATGTCCGGCCAGCTGTCGAGGGCTTGGCGCAGCATCGGCAGCGGCATGGGTGAGGCACCGTACGAGAGCACCTTGAGGCCGCCGAAGGCAGCGATCGCCTGTGGCCCGGCGGCGAGGACTCCGCCGATGACGGCCGGGACGAAGAACGCACGGGTGGCGCCGGCGGCGATCGCGCCGAAGATGGCGGCGGGGGTGGGCTCGCGGAGCAGGATCGTGCCGGCCCCGGCATGGATGCCGACCTGGACGGAGCACGTGCCGCCCGCGTGGAACAGTGGCATGGCCACGAGGTGGACGTCATCGAGACCCATCCCGGTCACGGCGTTGCAGGCCCCGCTGTGTGCGATGACGTTGCGGTGGGTGAGCTGGGCGCCCTTGGGCCGGCCGGTGGTGCCGGAGGTGTACATCACCAGGCAGGCGTCATCCGGCTGGGCGTCCCCGCCTTCGTCGGGCTGCCCGGCGGCGAGGAACGCCTCGTAGGCATCCTCGATGACAAGGCATCGAGGGGCGTCCGCGACGCCCGCGAACTGCGCACCGTGAAAGAGGATCACGGGCCGCGACTCTTCGAGGATGTAGCCGATCTGCTCGGGGCTCAGCCGGAAGTTCACCACCACGGTGGCGGCGCCCAGGGCGGACGCGGCCAGCGTCAGTTCCACCGTGGCGAGGTGGTTGAGATCGAGGACGGCGAGACGGTCACCGGCCCGCATCCCGGCCTCCCGCAGCGCGCCGGTCAGCCGCAGGATCCGCTGCCGCCACTGCTCCCAGGTATATGCCTGCTCGCCGAAGGTCATCGCGACGGCGTCCGGTCTCACCTTCGCCCAGTGATCAAGCGGGTCCCTGAGCAGGGGATTACTCATCATTGACCCTTCCGGCCAAAGAACTCGGCGAAGTGCTCTTGTGCCACCGGGGAGGCGAACAGCCGCCCTGACAATTCCGTCATGGCCGCCCCCTCTTCGTCAAGCGCGCGCAGCCGGTCGCGGGTGGTGAGCGGCCGTGTCTCGCGCAGCCCCTGGCGGTCGGCCCGGCGGAGGGAGTCCAGCACGGGCTGGACCAGGGCGCCGACGTCGTCGCCGGCCGCGGTGACCAGACCGATCTGTGCGGCTGTGACGGCATCGAAGGTCTCGCCGGTGAGGAAGTACAGCGAAGCGGCCCGCGCGGTGAGCAGCGGGCGCAGCGGCAGCGAGATCACGGCCGGGGCCAGGCCGAGCCGCACCTCGGAGAAGGCGAACGTCGAGCGGGTGGAGGCCAGCACGACGTCGCACGCGCCGAGCAGGCCCAGGCCGCCAGCCCGGGTAGCGCCGTTCACCTGGGCGACCACCGGGATCGGCAGTGTGAGCAGTTGCCGGATGACGGCTAGCAGGTTCCGCGTCCCCTCCGCGGCCGGCGACGAACCGCCGCGCATCTCGTCCAGGGCGGCGCCGCTGGAGAAGGCGGGACCGGTGTGCGTGAGCCGGACGGCGTGCGCTGTCTGGTCGGCCGCGGCCACGCTGAGCGCGTCGCTGAACTCCGTGATGAGCCGGCTCGACAACGCGTTCCGGTTGGCGGGTGAGTCGAGCGTGATCGTGACCACGCGGTCGTCGTTCTCGCTGCGCACGAACTCCGGCATAACTTCCCCCTAGTAGGACTTGGGCAGGCCGAGCGAGTGCTGGGCGACGAAGTTGAGGACCATCTCCCGGCTGACCGGCGCGACGCGAGCGACGCGGGCCGCGCCGAGCAGCATGGCCAGGCCATAATCGGCGGCGAGCCCGTTGCCGCCGTGGCACTGGATGGCCTGGTCCAGGGCGCGGATGCTGGCTTCGGCCGCGGCGTACTTGGCCATGTTGGCCGCCTCCCCGGCGGGCTTGTCGTCGCCCTCATCGTAGAGGGTGGCGGCCTTGGCCAGCATGAGACGGCTCAGCTCCACCTCGATGTGGCACTGGGCCAGCGGATGGGCCAGGCCCTGGTGGGCGCCGATGGGAACTCCCCACACGTCTCGTTCCAGCAGGTAGCGCCGGGCCTTGCCGATCGCGAACCGGCCGGTGCCGGCGGCGAGCGCGGCCCCCATGATCCGTTCGGGGTTGAGGCCGGCGAACAGCGCCTCCAGCGGGGCGTCGTCCCCGCCCACCAGCGCCTGCGCGGGCAGCCGCACGTCGTCGAAGAACAGCTGGCATTGCCGCTCGCTCTCGGTGATGTCCATCTCGATCGGCTGGTAGGTGAACCCAGGGGTCTCCCGCGGCAGCAGGAACATGGCCGGGCGCAGCCGCGCCGTGTCGGATTGGCCTGGGCCTCCGGCCGCGGCGTCCTGGATGCGGCCGACGACCAGTACCGCGTCCGCGTTGCGCACTCCGGTCACGAACGTCTTGCGGCCATTGAGGATCCAGTCCGAGCCGTCCCGCCGGGCCACGGTGGACAACCGGTGCGAGTTGCTCCCCGCATCCGGCTCGGTGATGCCGAAGGCAACGATCGTGCTGCCATCCGCGATCCCCGGCAGCCAGTCCCGTCGCTGCTCTGCCGTCCCGTACCTGGCGAGCACCGTGCCGACGATGGCCGGGGAAACGACCATCATGATGAGCGACGCGCCCTCGGCGCTGACCTCTTCCCCCACGAGCGCTAGCTCGTAGATGCCCGCGCCGCCACCACCGTACTCCTCGGGCAGGTTGACGCCGAGGAACCCGGCCGCGCCCAGGGCCTGCCACAGTTCGGTCATCGGCACGCCGCGGCGAGCGTGCTCAGTGGCGTAGCCGCTCCCGAACTTCCGTACCACCTGCCGGACGGACTCACGCAGCGCCTGTCGCTCCGCGGATTCGGTAAAGGTCATGTGATCACCGCCAGTGTCGCACCAACGTCTACCGTCTGGCCGGCCGATACGGGAAGCGACGCGACCCGGCCGGCCCGGTCGGCGTACACGATGTGCTGCATCTTCATGGCCTCGATGACCAGCAGTTCCTGCCCGGCTTCGACCTCGTCGCCGGCCGCGACGGCCACGGTGACGACCGTGCCGGGCATCGGCGCCCGCAGCGACCCTTCCTGCGAACCGACGTCGGGCTCAGCGCTCTGTTGCCCCGGGGGGACGACCCCCCGGGATCCCCCCGAGAAGGGCGGCACCTCGGTGAACGTCACCGCCCCGGTGTCGCCGTCCATGAACAGCCGGTCGTCGCCGTCGTAGCGTGCCACCTGCCAGCGCCGCATCAGGCCGCCGGCCTCCAGCACCACCGTGTCCGGGGTCACCGACACCACACGCACGCCCTCGGTTGTCGTTCCGCGGTACGCGATCTCATGCTCACCGGCCGGACCGGCCAGGACGGTCCGCTGCGGGGCGGTCGGCACGTTGCGCCAGCCGCTCGGCAGGCCGCCCAGCACGGTGGCGGCCTCCCGTCGGCGGGCGGCTTCCGCGAGTGCGGCGGCGACCGCCGCGAGCCCCTCGCCGGCCGGATCGACGAGCGGAGCCGTCAGTCCCCCCCGGTCAAGAAAGGCTGTGTCGGTGTCGCCGGCAACGAAGGCGGGGTGGCGCAGCACGCGCACGAGCAGGTCGCGGTTGGTGCGCGGACCGTGGATCCGGGCGCGGGTGAGGGTGCGGGCCAGGACGCTGACCGCCTCGGCCCGGGTCGGCGCCCAGGCGATCACCTTGGCCAGCATGGGGTCGTAGTGCACGCCGACCACGCAACCGTCCTCGACGCCGGAATCCAGCCGCACCCCACGCGGCGCCGCGTCGAGCACCGGTGCGGTGAACGCCGGCTGGCTGGCCCCGATATCCAGGCGGTGCAGCACGCCGGTGGCGGGCTGCCAGTTCGCCGCCGGGTCCTCGGCGTACAGCCGGACCTCGACCGAGGCGCCGCGAGGGAGCGGGACCTGACCGGGCAGCCGGCCGGCCGCCGCTACGAGAAGCTGCAGTTCGACGACGTCCAGCCCGGTCACGCACTCGGTCACCGGGTGCTCGACCTGGATGCGGGTGTTCATCTCCAGGAACCAGAACCGCCCGTCGGAGGTGGCCAGGAACTCGGCCGTTCCGGCGCCGGTGTATCCGACAGCGCGGGCCACCGCGGTCGCCGCCTCATACAGCCGGTCACGCAGGCCCGGCGTCCGCTCGACGAGCGGCGAGGGCGACTCCTCGATCACCTTCTGATGCCGCCGCTGGATCGAGCATTCCCGCTCGCCGAGCACCAGCACGTTCCCGTGCCGGTCCGCCATGACCTGCACTTCGACATGGTGACCGCGCTCGATGAAGGGCTCTAGGAAAACCCTGGAATCACTGAACGACTTCCCTGCTTCGGACTGGGCAACCTTTATCCCGGCCGGGAGGCCGGCGAGATGCCGGACGATGCGCATGCCGCGCCCGCCACCGCCCGCGGACGCCTTGATCAGGACCGGAAGGTCGTCTTCGGTCACGGCGTCTGGATGAAGCTCGGCCAGGACGGGGACACCTGCCGTCGCGGCCAGGTGCTTGGACTCGACCTTGTCGCCCATCACCGTGATCGCGTCAGGTGACGGACCGATCCAGACCAGGCCGGCGTCGATGACGTCGCGGGCGAAGCCGGCGTTCTCCGACAAGAAACCGTAGCCGGGATGCACGGCGCCGGCGCGGGCCGACACGGCGGCCGCCACGAGGAGATCCGCCCGCAGATAGGTGTCCGCGGCGCTCGCTCCCGGCAGCCGGACCGCGACATCGGCCTCGCGGACGTGCGGGGCGCCGAGGTCGGGGTCGGAGCAGACCGCCACGGCCTCCAGCCCCAGCCGGTGGCAGGTCGCGATGACCCGCCGCGCGATCTCGCCCCGGTTGGCGACAAGCACCCGAGTCATGTTCACATCCGGAAGACCCCGAAACCCGCCGGGGCGGGCTCGGGGGCGTTGGCGATGACGGACAGGGCCAGGCCCAGCACGGTGCGGGTGTCGCGCGGGTCGATGATGCCGTCGTCGTAGACCCGGCCGGACAGGAACATGGGCAGCGACTCGGTGTCGATCTGCTGCTCGACCGCCGCGCGCATCGCGGCGTCCGCGTCCTCGTCGAATGGCCGTCCCGCGGCCTCCGCGGCGGCGCGTGACACGATCGAGAGCACGCCCGCGAGCTGACGAGATCCCATCACCGCCGAGCGCGCCGACGGCCACGCGAACAGGAACCTCGGGTCGAAGGCGCGCCCGCACATGCCGTAGTTCCCGGCGCCGTAGGAGGCGCCCATGAGCACCGTCAGGTGCGGGACCGAGGAGTTGGCCACCGCGTTGATCATCAGCGCGCCGTGCTTGATGATGCCACCCTGCTCGTATTCGGCCCCGACCATGTAACCGGTCGTGTTGTGCAGGAACAGCAGCGGCGTGCGGGAAGAGTTCGCGAGCTGGATGAACTGCGCCGCCTTCTGCGCCTCGGCGGAGAACAGCACGCCCCGCGAGTTGGCCAGCACGCCGATCGGATAGCCGTGCAGCTGAGCCCACCCGGTGACCAGGCTCGTGCCGTACAGCGGCTTGAACTCGTCGAAGTCGCTGTCGTCGACGACGCGGGCCAGCACCTCGCGCGGGTCGAACGGCTGCCTCAGGTCGGCCGGCACGATCGCGAGCAGTTCGCCGGCGTCGAACCGCGGTGGCCGGGGGGCCATGGTGACAGCATGCCCGGGCTTGCGGTGGTTGAGGCGGGCCACGATCCGGCGGCCGAGGCGGATGGCGTCAAGCTCGTCGGTCGCGTAGTAATCGGCCAGCCCAGAAGTGCGGGCGTGCATGTCCGCGCCGCCCAGCGATTCGTCGTCGGCTATCTCCCCGGTCGCCATCCTGACCAGCGGCGGGCCCGCGAGAAACACCTTGGATCGCTCCTTGATCATGACGACGTGGTCGCTCATCCCGGGAACGTATGCGCCGCCGGCGGTGGAGTTGCCGAACACGAGGGCGATGGTCGGGATGCCCGCGGCCGACAGCCGGGTCAGGTCGCGGAAGGTCCGCCCGCCCGGGATGAAAATGTCTTTCTGGGTGGGCAGATCGGCACCGCCCGATTCGACCAGGGAGATCAGCGGCAGCCGGTTCTCCCGCGCGATGTCGTGAGCGCGGAAGCTCTTCCGCACGGTCCACGGATTGCTGGCCCCGCCGCGTACCGTCGGGTCATTGGCCGTGATCACGCACTCGACGCCCTCGACGACACCGATCCCGGTGACCAGGCTGCCGCCCAGCGGATGCTCGGTGCCCCACGCCGCCAGCGGAGACAGTTCGAGGAACGGCGCGTCGCGGTCGAGGAGCAACTCGATCCGCTCCCGCGGCAAAAGCTTGCCACGGGCGCGATGACGGGCCACGGCCTTGGCCCCGCCCACCTCAGCAAGCCTCGCGTACTCGGCGTCCAGGTCGGCCAGCCTGGCCAGCATGGCATCCCGGTTCGCGCGTGCCTGCGCCGAGGCGGGGTCGAAGGCCGAACGCAGGACGGTCAAAGCAGTTCCTCCGGGACCTCGGCGAACCTGGCGCGCAGCAGTTCACCGAGGGCCTTGGCCTGCGGGTCGAACCTCGCGTTATAGGCGACGCCCTCCCCGAGCAGGCCGCGCACGATCACGTTCACCGCGCGGAGGTTGGGCAGCACGTGCCGTTCCAGCTCCAGCCCGGCGGTCTCGGGCAGCAGCGAGCGCACCGTGTCCAGGGTCAGGAATCCGGCGAGCCACGGCCACGCACGGTCGTCCCTCACCCAGACCCCGAGGTTGGCATCGCCACCCTTGTCCCCGCTGCGTGCGCCGATGATCCGGCCCAGCGGTACCCGGCGGGCGGGACCATGCCCGTCGGCGGCGACAACCGGCTCCGGTACCGGAATCAGTGGGGTGGTCACCGGCACCGCCGGAATCTCGACGCGGCGGCCATCCGGAAGGACCGCGACGTGCGTGACGTCGGCGGCGGGGACCGTTATCGCGCGGAACACCCCGTATGGTGCCGCGGCCGCGGGCGGCGCGGTGAGGTGGAAGCCGGGGTAGCTGCCGAGGGCGAGATGGACGGCGGCGTCGGAGAAGCGGCGGCCGGCCGAGTCGGGGTCCTTGGCGCGGAACGTGCCGTGCAGCAGGGCGCTCGCGGTCTCGGTGGTGGGGGCGTCCTCGTGGTCGGTCCGGGCGAGGGTCCATTCGGTGTCTTCGGGCATCTGCCGCCGGACCAGGTCGGCCTTGGCCTCGATGTCGAGGCCGGTAAGGACGAACGTGACTTCGTTGCGGTAGCCGCCGATCGCGTTGACGCCGGCCTTCAGCGTGTCCGGCGGGGGCTCACCGCGGACGCCGGTGATCCGGACCCGGTCCTTGCCGTCCTGCGCGAGCTGGATGGAGTCGAGCCGCAGCACGGCGTCGGGGCCGGCGTAGCGGGCGCCGCCCACCTCGTAGAGAAGCTGGGCGGTGACCGTGCCTACCGTCACCGCGCCGCCGGAGCCCGCTGGTTTGGTGATGACGCAGGATCCGTCTTCACCGACCTCGGCGATCGGGAAGCCTGGGTGGGTGAGGTTCCCGATGGTGCGGAAGAAGGCGTAGTTGCCGCCAGTCGCCTGGGTGCCGCATTCGATGACGTGGCCGGCGGCCATCGCGCCGGCGATCGCATCGAGGTCGGCCGGCGTCCAGCCGTAGTGAGCCACGGCCGGGCCGACGGTGAGGGACGCGTCGGTCACCCGGCCGGTGACGACGACGTCCGCGCCCTGTCTCAGGCACTCGGCTATGCCGAAAGCACCCAGATAGGCGTTGACGGCCAGGGCGTCGGACAGGCCGAGCTCCGCTCTCCGGGGAAGCAGGTCGTCGCCCTCCACGTAGCCGATCCTGGTGGCTGGGCTCAGTTCCCGGAGGCGGGCGGCGAGCCCGGCGGGGTTGAGACCGCCGGCGTTGACGACCAGGCGCACGTTTCGCTGGGTGGCGAGGCCGATGCAGTCCTCGAACTGGGCGACGAAGGTGCGGGCATAGCCCAGGGACGGGTCCCGGGCCTTGTCGCGCGCGAGTATGAGCATGGTCAGCTCGGCCAGGTAGTCGCCGGTGATCACGTCGAGGTCCGCGGTTTCGAGCAGTTCGCGGAAGGCTTCCGGCCGGTCGCCGTAGAACCCGGAGGCGTTGCCGATGCGGATCACCCTGCTGAGTATGTGCCTGCACCGTCGCAAAAACAAGCGGCGCTGCCGCTTTTTTTGTGGTCATGAGTGCGTCACGATGGATCGGTGTATCCGACCGTCCGCGAGCCGAAGCAAGATCGCAGCCGGGCCACGCGCGAACGCCTTCTGGAGGCGGCGGTGGCGTCGCTCGCCGAGTCCGGCTGGACCCGGACGACGGTGGCGACGGTGGCCGCGCGGGCCGGAGTCTCCCGGGGCGCCGCCCAGCACCACTTCCCCACGCGCGGAGATCTCGTCATGGCCGCGCTGAAGCACATGACCAAGGTGCGGCTCGCCGGGCTGCGCACCGGCCAGGCGGTGCCTCCCGAGGGATCCGACCGGACCCGCTGGGCGCTGGACCAGCTCGTCGGCCTGTACACCGGCACGCTGTTCACCGCCGCGCTGCATGTGTGGACCGAAGCCGCCGTGGATGCCGGACTGCGGGCCCAGGTGATCCCGCTTGAACGCACGCTGGCCTGGGCGGCCTACCGCCTCGCGGTGGCCCTGCTCGACGTCGACGGCGAGGACCCGCGCGTCCGGGCCATCGTGTCGGGAACCCTCGATCTCGCGCGCGGCCTCGGCCTGGCCAACGTGCTCACCGACGATGCCATGCGGCGTTCGCGGGTGCTCGACGCCTGGGCGGAACAGCTCGATCAAGCCCTGGCCCGCCTCCGCGACTAGGCCTGCGCTATGGAACTGCCTCTTGACCGAATTGTTTGGAAAGTATACGAACTAATGGGGGGTCAGTTTGTCGTAGCGGCACGGTGTTGTTGGACGGAAGGGCTGACCATGAGAAGCGGACAGGGCCGTTCGGTTGCCATAGCTATCGCGTTGATCTCGCTCACGGCCGGGCTCCTGGCCGTACCGGCCACGGCCACCGTGGCCAGCCCCGCCGCTCCCGCGGCCGCCCCGGGCGCCGTGACCGACCTGGGCGCGGGCGGCTGGGAGGTGCAGAGCAGCGCCGTGGCCACCCAGAGCGGCGCGCAGATCTCCACCCCCGGCTTCGACACCAGCGCCTGGCTGCCGGTCAGGAACGACGACGCGGGCGCGCCGGGAACGGAGATCGAGGCCCTGGCGCAGAACGGCAAGTGTCCTGGGGACACCGCACTCCAGCCGGTCAACCAGAACGCGGACGGCCCCGGCAGCATCTTCTTCGCCAGCAACCTGCGTAGCTGCTATGGATACATGACCACGATCGGCCCGGACACCGTGGCGGAGTTCGACGTGCCGTGGTGGTGGCGCACCGACTTCACCCCCAGCCTGGCGGCCGGGCAGACCGCCACGCTGATCCTCAACGGCGTGATCGGCTCGGCGAACGTCTGGGTCAACGGCCACCAGGTGGCGACGTCCGCCACCACAACTGGCGCCTACACCAGGTTCACCTTCAACATCACCGGGCTCACGACGTCTGGTACCAACTCGCTCGCCATCGAGGTGAACCCGAACGATCCGACCAAGATGTTCACGCTCGATGACGTGGACTGGAACCAGATCCCGCCGGACAACAACACCGGCATCCAGTTCCCGGTCCAGCTCCAGGTCGACGGATCGCTGTCCGACACCAACGCCAGGGTAGTGGAGAACAACGCGGCGGACCTGAGCAGTTCCGCGCTGACCGTCAAGACCGACATCACCAACAACACCGCCGCGTCGCAGTCCGGCACGGTGACCGCCACGATCACCCCGCCCGGCGGAAGCACCCCGCTCACCGTCAGCCAGGACGTGACCGTCCCGGCGGACAGCACCCAGACGGTGAGCTTCACCCCCGCCTCGTTCGCAAGCCTCACCATTAGTCACCCGCAGATCTGGTGGCCCTATCAGCTCGGCGGCCAGCCGCTCTACACGCTGACCACCCAGGTGTCGCAGAACGGCACGACCCTGAACAGCACGAGCGGGACGTTCGGCATCAGGACCGTGACCTCCTACCTGACCAGCGGAACCTCAGCGGGCGCCCCGAACGGCGTGCGCGCGTTCAAGATCAACGGCGTGCCGATCGTGATCCGCGGCGGCGGTTTCTCGCCGAACCTGCTGCTGCACTACTCCGCGGCCGACATCGCCCGGCAGGTCGCGCTGATGAAGAACATGGGCCTCAACACCATCAGGCTGGAGGGGCACCTGATGCCCGCGGACTTCTACCAGCAGATGGACCAGGCCGGGATCCTGGTCAACGCCGGGTTCCAGTGCTGCGACGCCTGGGAACTGCAAAGCAGCGGGCTGACCACGGCGGCCGATTACACGATCATGCAGAACTCGGCGGTGGCGATCGGGCAGACCCTGCGCAGCCACCCGAGCGTCTTCAGCTTCCAGTGGAGCGATCAGCCGCCGCTCGCGCAGCAGGAGTCGGTCACGCTGACCGCGTTCGCCCAGCAGGACTTCGACGTGCCGGTGATCTCCTCGGCCGAGTACAACTCCAGCCCGCAGCTCGGTGTCTCCGGGGAGAAGGAGGGTCCCTACGACTGGGTGCCCCCCAACTACTGGTACGACACGACGCACTTCGACAGCAACGATTCGACGCAGACCAACGCCGGCGGCTCATGGGGATATGACAGCGAGCAGAGCGCGGGAGACACGATCCCCACGCTTGATTCGCTCAACCGGTTCATGTCGGCGAGCGACCTGTCCAACCTGTGGCAGCAGCCCAGCTTCAACCAGTACCACCTCAACTACGAGAACTCGTGCAGCCTGAACTACACGTTCGGCACGGCCTGCAAGTTCGACGCGGCGATGAACGCCCGGTACGGCAAGCCGACGAGCCTGGCTTCATACGTGGAGGAAGCCCAGGCCCAGGACTACGAGAACACCCGCGCCCAGTTCGAGGCGTTCCTCGACCACTCGGCCGGCACCCCGGTCCCGTCCACCGGGACCATCTACTGGCAGATGAACAAGGGCTGGCCGAGCCTGCTGTGGAACCTGTACGGCAGCGACGGCGATCAGGCCGGCAGCTACTTCGGCGCGCAGGAGGCGAACCGGTCGCTGCACGCGCTGTACACGCTGGACAACGGCAGCGTCACGCTGGACAACCTCGGCTCGGTCAGCCAGTCCGGCCTGTCGGTCGAAGCCCGGGTGTTCAGCCTCGCCGGGAAGCTGCTCGACGACCAGACGGCTAGCAACATCACGCTGGCCAGCCAGCAGGTGCGCGACAAGGTCCTCACACCCAAGGTGCCCACCGCGGGAATCAGCCCGGTCCAGGTGTACTTCGTGGAGCTGCGGCTCAGCCAGAACGGGACGATGGTCGATCGCAACGTCTACTGGCTGTCCACCCAGACCGACGCCACGAACTGGAAGAAGACGCTGGGCAGCCCGGCCGGAGTGATCTCCAGGTACGCTAGTCTCCAGGCGCTTAGGACGCTGCCGCAGGCGGCTGTGACGGCGACGGCCAGCACAGTTTCGCAGGCCGGCCCGGGCGGCGCGGATCGGGCCACCACGGTCACGATCACCAACAATTCCCCGGACGTCCTGTTCCTGCTCCGCGCCGACGTCCGGCGCGGCACGGCCAGCGGCGCGGAACTGCCCGGCGACAACGAACTCCAGTCCTCGACGTGGCAGGACAACGACATCACGCTGTTCCCAGGCGAGTCGCAGACCATAACCGCGACCTACGACTCAGCCGACCTGCAGGGCGCCAACCCGGTGATCAGCGTGTCCGGCTGGAACGTCCCTCAGATCGACATCCCGGCGGGCTGACGTGGTTAGTAGCCGCCGCCCGTTCCGCCCCCGCCGTGGTGGCCACCGACGTACTTGGCGACGAAGACCCAGTACCCGATCGCGAACAGCAGCGTGATGACGCCGATGATGATTCCGGCGAGGGCCAGGCCGTCGCCGTCTTCGCCTGTCTGCCTGATCCTGCTGCGGGCCCTGGCGCCGAGCCAGATTCCGGCTATCGATCCAAGGCCGCCGAGCGTGATGATCGAAAGCACCAGCGACCAGATCGCCATCCGGTTGGTGCGCCTAGGCTGGTATTGCGTGTACGCGGGTTCCGCACGTGTCCCGGTCTGAAGCCTGGACATGATCTCTGTTCCTTTGTACTCGACTATGGTTCCTATTACTCATATCGGCTACCCCCCGCCTGCCTGTCCATGCGGTTTCCGCCAGAAAGCCCGCTGACCAGGGCTACCCGAGGCTGAGGAGGTCGCGGGCGAGGGTGGTGTGGGTGACAAGGCCGTTCACCATGCCGCCCCGGATCGCCGCGCGGACCGCGGCGGACTTGGACACGCCATATGCCACGCCGATGACGGACGGGATCTGAGCCAGGACCGGGCCGGGGGTTACGATCATGCGGCTGTCGAGCGCGGTGGACACCGGCTGGCCGTCCGAACCCAGGAAGACCCCGGCGCTTTCCGCGCATACCCCCAGTCGCGCGATGTCCGCCCGCTCCGCCGGGCTGCACGCGTCGTAGATGGTGGACAGGCCGGGTGCCCAGGCGCCCACCGCCACCATCGCTATCGTCACCGACGGGACCAGCGCGAGCGCGTCGGCCACGTCGGCCTGCCTGCGGATCGCGGCGGCCGTCGTCGCGCTGTCCACGATCATCGGCGCGTAGAAAACATGCGCGGTACCGCCGCCGATCCGCGCCACCGAGCGCACCAGCTCAAGCAGGTCACGGCCATCGGGCGGCGGCACGGCACCGGTCAGCTGCACGATCGGACACGGCGGCATACGGGTGAGCGCCGCGGTCAGCGCGCTGAGCGACCGTGCCCACGACAAGCCCAGCACATCGCCCGGCGTGATGATGTCCATCAGCGCCTGGCCCGCCGCCTCACCCAGGCGGCGGCGAAGCGCGACCTGGTCGGTATCCGGGAAGTCGTAGGCGAACGCGTACTTCAACCCGAACGCGGCGCACAGCTCGGCGGACAGGCCCACGTCGAGGGATCCGCCCGGTAGCGCGATCTCGATGCGGACCATGCCGGAGGCGCGTGCCGCCTCCAGGAGCCGGGCCACCCGGAACCGGCTGATGCCCAGGCGGTCGGCGATGTCGACTTTGGAGACGCCCTCGAGATAGAACTCCCGCGCCACCCGCGCGGCCAGGACGATCTCCGCGGGCCGGTTGGTAGAGAGAACGGCCATGTCTCCCCGTCGTCAGTGCCGCCAGAACCAGATTCCGCTCAAACGAGCGGGCTCAACTCATTTTCGCACTAACTCCTTGACTTTGCCTAGCTACGGATTCAGTGTGTTGATTATCCGCATGTTATTTGAGCGATACCTGCTCAAATGAGCGATGACGGGACGGTGTGATGACTCGGCAGGGAGACACTGGACCGGCGGCCGGAGGCCCAGGCCAATCCAGCACGGTATCCCGGCGGGCGTTCCTCGCCGGAACGGCGGGCACCGCGGCGCTCGCGCTCACCGGCTGCGCGACCGGCGCGGACAAGCTGTTCTCCGGCGGCAGCTCAGGGAAAACGGTGACGGTCGCGATCGTCTCCAACTCGCAGATGCAGGACGCGATCAGCCTGTCGTACCTGTTCGAGCGCGAGCACCCGGGCGTGAACATCAACTTCGTGTCGCTGCCGGAGAACGAGGCGCGCGCCAAGATCACCGCGGATGTGTCGACTCAGGGCGGTGAGTTCGACGTGGTGATGATCAGCAACTACGAGACGCCGATGTGGTCGGCCAACGGCTGGCTGGTGAACCTCCAGCCGTACATCGACGCCACACCTGGCTACGACGCCGGGGACTTCCTGCCCCAGCTCCGGGCGACCCTGTCGCACAACGGGAACCTGTACTCCGTCCCGTTCTACGGCGAGTCCTCGTTCCTCATGTACCGCAAGGACCTGATGGACAAGGCCGGTATCACCATGCCGGCCCGGCCCACCTGGGACCAGGTACAGCAGATCGCCGCGGAAATGCACGCGAAGGGATATGTCGGTATCTGCTTGCGCGGCGACCCCGGCTGGGGGGAGAACCTGGCGCCGATCAATACGGTGATCAACTCGTTCGGCGGCCGCTGGTTCAACCCGGCATGGCAGGCCCAGCTCACCAGCCGTGAGGTGACCCACGCGGTCAGCACCTACGTGTCGATGGTGCAGAAGTACGGTGAGCCGGGCGCCCCGTCGGCGGGCTTCTCCGAGTGCGCCACCCTGTACGGCCAGGGTGACGCGGCCATGTGGTACGACGCCACCTCGGCCGTGGGCGCCATCGAGGACCCGCAGAACAGCAAGGTGGTCGGCCGCAACGGCTATGCCTGGGCGCCCAGCCAGGACGGCCGCCCCTCCGGCTGGCTGTACACCTGGTCGCTGGCCATCCCCTCCACCTGCCCGCACAAGCAGGAGGCCTGGGATTTCATCGCCTGGATGACCTCCAAGTCCTATATCCAGACGGTGGGCAGCAAGCTGGGCTGGTCCCATGTCCCGCCGGGCAGCCGGTTCTCCAGCTACCAGATACCGGAATACAAGAAGCTGAGCGCGGTCTACGGACCGCTGACCCTTCAGTCGATCAACGCCACCAACACCGCGCACCCGACCGTCCAGCCGGTGCCCTACACCGGCATCCAGTTCCTGGACATCCCGGAGTTCCAGGATCTCGGCACCAACGTCAGCGAGCAGTTCAGCGCGGCCATCGCCGGCCAGCAGTCGGTGGCCTCCGCGCTCTCCCAGGCGCAGCTGTACGCGCAGGCCGTCGGTGACAGCTACCGGACCGCGTGAGGAACGGAGGTCACCATGACCGCGATCGCCCCCCCACCCGCCGCCCCTGCCCCCTTCACTGCCACGCGGCACGCTCGGGCCCGCCCTGACCGGCGTCGCCAGGGCTGGGTCCGCCGCGCTCCGCTGCTGCCCGCGCTGGTGTTCACGATCATCGTGACCCAGCTACCGTTCCTGCTCACGCTGTGGTACTCGCTGCAGTCGTGGAGCCTGGTACGGCCGGGGTCCGAGCACTTCGTCGGGCTGACCAACTACGCCGACGTCTTCCGCGACAGCCAGTTCCGCACGACCGCGCTGAACACGGTGCTCATGACGGTCGGCACGGTGCTCATCGCCATGGTGCTCGGCGTGGCGCTGGCCCTGGTGCTGGACCGGAAGTTCCTCGGCCGCGGCATCGTGCGCACCCTGCTGATCACGCCGTTCCTGGTGATGCCCGTCGCGGGCGCGCTGATCTGGAAGACCGTGATGCTCGATCCCACCTACGGGATCATCAACTTCCTGCTCCGCCCGTTCGGTATCGGGCACTTCGACTGGGTGAGCAAGCTGCCGCTCGGCTCGGTCATGATCGAGATGATCTGGCAGTGGACGCCGTTCATGATGCTGCTCGTGCTGGCCGGCCTGCAGAGCCAGCCCAAGGACATCCTCGAGGCGGCCAGCACGGACGGCGCACGGCCGCTGGATATCTTCCGTGAGCTGACGCTGCCTCATCTGCGGCGTTACATCGAGCTGGGCATCGTGCTCGGCGCGATCTACGTCGTCAACGAGTTCGACGCGGTCTACATGATGACCCAGGGCGGCCCCGGTATCTCCAGCGCCAACCTTCCCTTCTACATCTACCAGCGAGCCTTCCTCGGCTTCCAGGTCGGCCAGGCGGCCGCGATGGGCGTGGTGGTCGTCGTGGCGACGATCATCGTGGCCACCTTCGCGCTGCGGCTGATCTTCAAGACGTTCTCCGGAACAGAGCAGGCGGCATGATGGCCAGCGCAGATCTCACCACCGCGGCGCCGGACGTCACCAGCGCGCCCCCCCGGAAAGTCGTGCCCCGCCGGCGGAAGAACCGCAACAGCCTCACGGCAGGCGTCCTCGGCTGGATCGTCGGCATCGTGTTCTTCTTCCCGGTGCTATGGATGGTGCTCACCTCGTTCAAGACCGAGGCGGACGCCTACACCAGCACGCCGCACCTCGTGTTCTCGCCGACGCTGTCCCAGTACCGGACGGTGTTCTCCAGCGGTCTGTGGCCGTACGCGGCCAACTCCGCGTTCGCCACCCTGGTGTCCACGATCCTGGTGCTGGCGCTGGCGACCCCCTGCGCCTTCGCGCTGTCGCTGCGGCCGGTACGCAAGACGCGTGACGTGCTGTTCTTCTTCATCAGCACCAAGATGCTCCCGGTGGTGGCGGCGATCATCCCGATCTATATCGCCTCACGCGACCTGCACATGCTGGACAACATCTTCACGCTGGTCATCCTCTACACGGCGATGAACCTGCCGATCGCGGTGTGGATGATGCGATCGTTCTTCCTCGAGGTCCCGGGCGAGCTGCTGGAAGCGGCCGAGATGGACGGGGCGCCACTGCGCCGGACCGTCGTCGAGGTGATCCTGCCCGTGGTCGCTCCCGGCCTGGCCGCCACGGCGCTGATCTGCTGCATCTTCGCCTGGAACGAGTTCTTCTTCGCGGTCAATCTGACCGCCACCCAGGCCGCCACCGTCCCGGTGTTCCTGGTCGGCTTCATATCCTCCGAGGGCCTGTACTTCGCCCAGCTCGCCGCGGCGGCCACGGTGGCGACCCTGCCCGTCATCCTGGCCGGGTGGGTGGCCCAGCGCCAGCTGGTCCGTGGCCTGTCCTTCGGGGCCATCAAGTGAAACGGGAGTCTGATCATGGCTGAGGTCACCTACGACAACGCGACATGCATCTACCCGGGTGCGGAGCGGCCAGCGGTGGACGCTCTCCAGCTCGCCATCAACGACGGCGAGTTCGTGGTCATGGTCGGGCCCTCCGGGTGCGGGAAGACCACGGCGCTGCGGATGCTGGCCGGCCTGGAGGAGATCGACGACGGGGCGATCCGCATCGGCGGCAAGGACATGACCGGCGTGCCGTCCAGGGACCGCGATATCGCGATGGTGTTCCAGAACTACGCGCTCTACCCGAGCAAGACCGTCGGCGAGAACATGGGCTTCGCGCTCAAGATGCAGGGCGTCGGCAAAGAGGAACGGGCCCGCCGGGTCCGCGAGGCCGCCAAGCTGCTCGACCTGGAACCGATGCTTGACCGCAAGCCGCGGAACCTGTCCGGCGGGCAGCGTCAGCGGGTGGCGATGGGCCGGGCCATCGTCCGCGAACCCAAGGTGTTCTGCATGGACGAGCCGCTGTCCAACCTGGACGCGCAGCTGCGCGTCCAGACCCGCACCCAGATCGCCGAGCTCCAGCGCCGGCTCCGGGTGACCACCGTGTACGTCACCCACGATCAGGTGGAAGCGATGACCATGGGTGAGCGCGTCGCCGTCATGCGGGCCGGCCAGCTCCAGCAGTTCGCCTCGCCGACCGAGCTGTACGACCGGCCCGCCAACGTCTTCGTGGCCGGGTTCATCGGATCGCCGGCGATGAACCGGTTCGACGCCACCGCGGAGCGCGACGGCATCCGGCTGGCCGGCGTGCTGCTCCGGCTCACCGACGCGCAGCTCGCCGCCGCCCAGGGGAGCGGGAAGCTGGTCGCCGGGATCCGGCCCGAGCACCTGTCGATCGGTGACGGGCAGCTGACCGTCCGGGTCGGGCTGGTCGAGGACCTGGGCAGTGACTCCTACGTGTACGGCCAGCTCGCCGACGACCCGGCGAGCAGCGTCATCGTCAGATCCGGCCGTCAGCACCCCCGGCCTGGCGAGGTCGTCAAGGTCGCGGCGGACACCGATCACCTGCACCTGTTCGACGCGGCCAGCGGGCTGCGGATCGGGGACTGAAGATGCGGTCGGTCATCTGGGAGGCACCCGGCAAGCTGTCGGTAACCGAGACCCCTGATCCCGTGCCGCGCCCCGGTGAGCTGGTGATTCAGGTGGCGGTCTGCGGCATCTGCGGCACCGACGTGCACATCGCCGACGGTGAGTTTCCGCCCACTCCCTACCCGATCATCCCCGGCCACGAGTTCGCCGGGCGGATCGTCGCGCGCGGTGAAAACGTCCCGGCGGACTGGCGGGAGGGGCAGCGGGTCGCCGTGGACCCCTCGCTGTACTGCGGCCACTGCCCGGCCTGCCGCGGCGGCCGCGGCAACCTCTGCGCGAACTGGAACGCGATCGGCGACACGATCAATGGCGCCTTCGCGGAGTACGTCGCGGTGCCCGCGGTCAACGCCTACCAGATCCCGGACAGCGTGGACGACGCCCAGGGCGCGCTTATCGAGCCGCTGTCCTGCGCCGTGCACGGGCTGCGCCGCATCGGGCCGGTGCTGGGCACCGACATCGTGCTGACCGGCGCGGGCACCATGGGGTTGCTGATCCTGCAGTTGCTGAACCGGGCCGGTGCCCGCTCGGTCAGCGTGGTGGACCGGATGGCATCGCGGCTGGAGGCGGCCAAGACGCTCGGCGCGACCGCGGTCGCCGGAGATGTCGCCGCGCTCGGCCGCAGGTTCGGGGTGGCCGTCGACGCGACCGGGGCACCGGCCGCCATCGAGGCGGGGTTCGACGCGCTCGAGCGCGGCGGCCGGCTGCTGGTGTTCGGCGTGACCAGCGCCGACGCGACCGTGTCCCTGTCGCCGTTCCGCATCTACAACGACGAGATCACCGTGCTCGGCTCGATGGCCGTGCTGAACAGCTTCGGCGCGGCGGCCGATCTGATGGCCGCGGGCGCCATCGAGGTCGCCCCGCTGCTCGGGCCGCCGTTCACCCTCGCGGATTTCGCCGAGGCGCTGAGCAGCGTCCGGGCCGGTGAGGGAATCAAGGTCCAGGTAGCGCCAGCCACCGCCCGTTCGTTTTAAATGCGCATTGAGCTTGCCCGCTCGATCAGCTGTGCCCTGAGCACGACCCTGCGTGGCGGGAACGTCTCGCCGCTGACCCGGCGGAGCAGCAGGTCCGCGGCGGTCTGCCCGATCTCGTAGGTGGGCTGGGTCACGACGGTGAGCGGTGGGCGGAGCGCGGTGGACCAGCTGGCGTTGTCGAATCCGACGACGGCGATGTCGGAGGGGATCGCCAGTCCCGCCTCGGCGATGGCCTGCAGCCCGCCGATGGTCATGAGGTCGTTGGAGATGAGCAGCCCGTCGGGCGGGCAGGGCGAGCTGAGCAGCTGCTCGGCCGCCGCGTGGCCGCCGTCGGTGCGGAAGTTACCGAAGGCGGTGAGCGCGGGGTCGTCATCGTGACCCGCGGCGCGCAGCGCGGCACGATAGCCGGCCAGGCGGCTCGCGCCGGTGGTGGTATCGACGGGACCGGCGATGATCCCGACCCGGGTGCAGCCCTGGCTGATCAGGTGCGCGGTGGCGTCGCGTGCCGCCTGGTGGTTGTTGACCGTGACCGAGTCGACCGGTGCGTTGGTCAGGTGCCGGTCGATGGTCACCACCGGGATGCCGCGGTCGGCCAGCACGTCGATCGTGGTCTTCCGGGATGAAGCGGGCGACAGGATGACGCCCGCCATCTGCTCCGCCGCGGCTATCTCGAGGTAACGGTTCTCCTTGCCGAGGTCTTCGTCGGCGTTGGCGAGGACGATCGAGTATCCCGCCTCCTGCGCCCTGTCCTCGGCGCCGCGCACGACCGCGGTGAAGAACGAGTTCGTGATGTCGGAGATGACGATGCCGAGCACCATCGCCGCCCTGGTGCGCAGGCTGCGGGCGGCGCCGTTCGGCCGGTAGCCGAGCTCGGAGACGGCGGCCAGCACGCGGTGCCGCAGCTCGTCGGCGACGTCTCGTTTGCCGTTGAGGACTCGCGACACGGTCCCCGCGGAAACACCGGCCGCCGCGGCGACGTCGCGGATGGTCGTCGGCACCTTGTTATCATCCTCCATCCCAGCGTCTGTTGACTCCCCAGACCTTCGTCCTTTACAGTCTGGGAAATCGATTCATGAAACGATTTCACACACCATAACCGGATATTGCCCCTGGAGGCGACCCATGGCGCGTGTGGCCCTGCTCACCATGTCGGACGGCCGGGATTTCGTGGCCCGTGATCTCGTGGCCTTCTGCCAGGAGGCGGAGGACGCGGTGGCCGGCGCGCTGCGGGCGGCCGGGCACGAAGTGATACGTGCCGCCGAGCCGGTCAGCAGCAACTCACTCGCCGTCAGCTCGTCGCGTCGCGCCTCCGCTGGCCGTCCGGACCTGACCGTGTTCCACTATCCTGTCTGGGCGTTTCCGCACTTCAGCATGCTCGCCGCCGAAGAAACCACGAGCCCGCTGCTGCTGCTGGGCAACATCGACCCGGCCTATCCGGGGATGGTCGGCATGCTGGCGGCAGGCGGGGCGCTGGATCAGATCGGCCGGACGCATGTCCGCGCGTGGGGCTCGATCGCCGAGGCCGGCGTCCGGGACCGGGTGCTCAGCTACGTGTCCGCCGCGCTCGCGGTGAGCCGGCTCCGCGGATCCACGTTCGGCCGCATCGGTGGCCGGCCGATGGGCATGTACACCGCCGTCGCCGACGCCGACCAGTGGATGAAGACCTTCGGCGTCGACGTCGAGGAGATCGACCAGTGGGAGATCGTGCGCCGGTCCGAGCTGGTCAGCGCCAAACAGGCCGCCGCCGGTGCCGACTGGCTGGAGCGGATGTCGGCAGGCGTCCACTACGACGGGAAGGCACTCACCCGCGAACTGCTCGAGCGCCAGGTGCGCAGTTACCACGCGATGCGCGAGCTCATCGACGAATGGCACCTGGATTTCTCCGGTATCAAGGGACAGCCGGAACTGACCAATCACTTCTGCACCGCCGACGTGACCGAGGCGTTCCTGAACGATCCCTACGACTGGGACGGTCCGAAGGACACGCATGTGTGCGCGACCGAGGCGGACATGGACGGCGCCCTGACCATGCAGCTGCTCAAGCTGCTGACCGGGGGCCTGCCGGTGCTTTTCGCGGACGTCCGGCATTACCACGCCGACCGTGACATCTGGGACCTGTGCAACTCCGGCCAGCACGCCACCTGGTACGCGGCGCGCAGCGGCGACCCGGCCGAGAACCTCGCGCGTGTCCACTTCTACCCCGAGGTCTTCTACTTCCCGGCCGGCGGCGCCTCGGTCCATCACCTGGCCGCGCCGGGGGAGGCGACGTTCGCGCGGCTCACCCGGCACGACTACCGGTACCGCATGCACGTGGTACGCGGCGAGTTCCTGACGTATGACGACGAGGTCAACGAGTCGCTGATGCGCCAGTCCACCTTCGAGTGGCCGCACGCGTTCGCCCGCCTCGAGGTCGACAGCGGTGAGTTCCTGTCCCGCTTCGGCGCGAACCACATTCACGCGGTCCCCGGAAACGTGGTCGCCGAACTGCGGGCCGTATGCGCGTTCCTCGGCATCGACTTCGAGCCCCTCGGTGCCTGAACCGCCCCATATCAAACATCCTGATCAGCGAAGATAGACAAGCGGCGATCCTTGCGGAGAGCCGTGGAAGGAAGGAACGACCCGGATGAACGCACTTTCCCGCAGACGGTTCCTGTCCGCCAGCGCCAAGACGGCCGCCGCCGCGGCGATAGCCGGCCCGGTCATCGCCGGGTGCAGCACGTCGTCCTCCTCGGGCGCGTCGTCGGTCACGTCCAAGGGCGACGATGTCCTCACCCTCGGTTTCCCGGGCACGCCGAAGACATTCACCTCCACCCAGAAGCTGCTGTCGAAGTTCACCAAGCAGACCGGTATCACGGTCAACTTTTTCACCACCAACACCTCATCCAACACCTGGGTCTCGGTGTTCCAGGAGATTTCCACCCGGCTGGCCGGCGGCCAGCCGATGGACAGCGCGAACATCGCCACCGAGGGCATGCTGCTGTTCGCCAAGCAGGGCCTGCTCGAGCCGCTTGACGACTACATCGCCAAGGATCAGGCGTTCATGACCAGTTTCTACAACGACATCGACCAGCAGATGCTGGCCGCCTTCCGCCAGCTCGACAACGTCGACGGCAAGACGTACTTCGTCCCGTACGTCTACAACGTGATGTCGATGTGGTACAACCCATCGCTGTTCAAGGCGCACAACCTGCCCGCGCCCGCGCCGGGCTGGACCTGGGACGATTTCGAGCGGGCCGCGACCACGATCGCGAGCGCGCCGAACCGGTACGGCTACGCGATCAGCACGCCGGTGCCCGGACCGTTCATCGACGTGTACCCGTGGGTGCTGACCAACGGCGGCCAGATCATGAACACCGCCCAGACCCAGTGCGTGTCCGACAACGCCGCGGCGATCGAGGCGGCCGCGTTTGTGCGCAACCTGGTGGTCAAGCAGGCCGCGAACCCGCCGGGCGGCACGTACAACCAGTTCACCGCCATGGCGGCCGGCAACCTGGGCATGTTCGGCGGCGGCGTGTGGCCGAACAACTCCATCCCGCTGACCCAGAGCCAGATCAACAGCCAGGTCGCGATCGCGCCGTGGCCCAAGCACGGCGCCGACGGCACCCCGGTCGGCCTGGCCGCGTTCCCGATGTTCAAGTCCACGGCGAACAAGAAGGCGCTGTGGGAGTTCATCAAGTTCTCGGTTTCACCCGACTTCCAGGCCGCCGACGTGGGCATCTTCTCCGGCGGCATGCCGATCAGGAAGTCGTCGGCCACCACGTACGCGGCCACGCTGCCGCCCGGCACGGACAACTTCATCAGCGAGCTGCCGAATTCCACGATGATCGTCGGCGTGCCGAACGGCAGCGCGGTGGAGAACCAGATGAGCACGGTCTGGGAGCAGATCCTCACCGGCGCGGTCAGCCCGGCGGCAGGCATGAAAGCGATGCAGGACAGCTGCAACCAGCTCATGACGCAGAAGGTATAACGCCGACAATTCATGACTTATGGGGAGAATAAGGTGCTCGTGACGGCAGGTAAGCGCGCGACCGCTCCGCGCGCGAGGTGCGACCGGGTGGCCGCTTACCTGCTGCTCAGTCCCGCGCTGGCGCTGTACATCGCGTTCATCGGCATCCCGCTGGCCGGCATCGTGGTGATCTCGCTGCTGCAGTGGAACCTGATCTCCCCGCCGCATTACGTCGGCCTGGCGAACTACCGCACGCTGGCGCACGACTCCCAGCTTGGCCAGACGCTGTGGAACACGCTGCTTTTCGACATCATGACGACCGCTTTGCATGTGGTCATCGGCCTGGCCCTGGCCGTGGCGGTGACGGCGATCAGATCGCGGGCGATCCGCTACTGGGCGCGGACCGCGATCGTCACCCCGTTCCTGATGTCGGCCGGGGTGGTGGCGCTGATGTGGTCGTACCTCATGGCCGACAGCACCGGCCCGCTCAACTACTACCTGCGCAGGACCGGCCTGCACCCGCCGAACTGGCTTGCCTCCAGCACCTGGTCCCTGCCCGCCCTGGTGATCATCGATATGTGGGCGACGATCGGCTTCGCGTTCATCGTCTACCTGGTCGGCCTGCAAGCCATCCCCGCCGACCTGCACGAGGCCGCCGCCATCGACGGGGCGGGCGCCTGGCAGCGGTTCCGGAAGATCACCCTTCCGCTGCTCTCGCCCGCCACATTCCTGGTCGCGGCGGCCGGGTTCATCGGCGCCTTCGAGATCTTCACATGGCCGCTGATCGACACCAACGGCGGCCCGGGCATCGCGAGCCAGACGATCCTGCTCTACATCTACCGGGAGGCGTTCCAGAACTACCAGTTCGGCTACAGCGCGGTGGTGTCCTTGGTCAACGTCGCGATCCTGGTCAGCTTCGTGGCGGTGGCCGGCGTCCTGGCCCGCAGGTGGGTGCACTATGAGCGTGTCTAACCTGGTCGTCCGGTCTAGCCTGGCCGTCCGGTCACGGGGCCGCTATCTGCTCGGCGCGTTCCTTATCCTGGCCGGCTTCCTGATGCTGCTCCCGGTGATCTGGGTGGTGCTCCAGTCATTCGAGGTCCCGGCCGATCAGTCCGCCGTGCCGCCGGTGTGGTTCCCGCACCGGTTCACGCTGGGGAGCTATCGCACGCTGTTCGCTACCCCGTTCCTGGTCGACATGCTGAACTCGGTGGCGATCACCGCCGCGGTCATCGGCGGCGCCGCCGTGGTCAGCGTGCTTGCCGCGTACGCGTTCGCGAGGCTGGAGTTCCGCGGCCGCGAGCTGCTGTTCACGCTGTTCCTCGCCGCACTGACCCTGCCCAGCCAGGTGGCCGCGGTGCCGGAGTTCGTGGTGGTCAAGTACCTGAAGCTGCTGGACACCCGGGCCAGCCTGGTCATTCCCGCGCTGATCCAGGTGCTGGCCATCTTCCTGCTCCGCCAGCACATCCGCACGATCCCGCGCGACCTCGACGACGCGGCCCGCATCGACGGCGCCGGCCACCTGCGGATCATCAGGCACATCATCGTGCCGATGTCGTGGCCCGCGATCTCCGCCGTCATGGTGATCACCGGCCAGTACATCTGGAACGACTTCTTCTGGCCGAACCTGTTCATCACCACGCAGGACAAGATGACCGCACCCCTCGCTCTGTACAACCTGGAGTCGGTGAGCGGCGGCGGCCCGATCGGCGCGGTTTTCGCCGGCCTGTCCCTGCTGTGCATCCCGTGTGTCATCGCGTTCGTGTTCCTGCAGCGGCGCCTCATGGAGGGCATCGGCTACCGTGGCATCTCCCGTTAAGGTCTACCGAGGCGGGGACCGGGTGCGGATCTCGCTTCCGGTCGGCGGCATCGGCACTGGCACGATCGGTTTCGGCGGCCGAGGTCAGCTCCGCGACTGGGAGATAGAGAACCGCCCGGCCAAGGGCCAGCTCGCTCCGCTCACGTTCCTGGCCTGCCGGGTTTCCGGGCCGGGTGTGCCCGCCGCGGCGCGGATCCTCGAGGGAGCGCTGTTCGACGAGGAGGTGGCCGGGGAACAGGGGGCTACCGCTCCGCTGGCCGGCCTGCCGCGGTTCGCCGGATGCGAGTTCCAGGCCGCCTACCCGTTCGGCCGGGTGCTGCTCACCGACGCGGCGATGCCGGTCCGCGTCGAGGTCGAGGCCTGGAACCCGCTCGTCCCGGGCGATGAGGAGGTCAGCGGCCTGCCGCTCGCCGTCTTCGGGGTGACGATCACATCGCTGGCCAGCGAGCCGCTCGATATAAGCGTGCTGCTGTCCGCCGAAGCCTTCCCCGGCCACGCCGCCCGCGCCGCCGGGGCACCAAGCTCTCCCGCCGTCTCGGTGCTGTCCCAGCGGGACATAACGGGCATCCAGCTATGGGACGCGAACCTCGACCGGCAGCACGAGGACTACGGCACGCTGGCCGCCGCCGTCCTTGACAACGGCTGGACCGGCCCGGAGTGGGCGTACGGCAAGTGGAACCAGGGCCTGCTCGCGATGTGGCGGAGCTTCGCCGGGACCGGCCGCCCCGGGCCGGGCACCTGGGGCCGCGGTGGCCCCCGGCCGGCCGCCGACTTCGCCAGCGGCGCCGCGCTGGCGGGCACGCTCGGCGCGACCCGGGTGCTGCCTCCCGGTGGCACCGCGCAGGTCACGTTCGTGCTCGCCTGGCACTTCCCGAACCGCCGGGCCTGGGTGTGGACCGGACCGGGGCCGCGGTGCGGCTCGGGACCGGACATCGTCGGCAACCACTACGCCACCGGCTACCGAGACGCCGGGGACGTCGTCAGCCAGGTGGCACCCCGCCTGCCCGGCCTGCGGGAAACCACCGAACGGTTCGTGTCCGCGTTCTGGTCCAGCGATCTCAGCCCCGCCGTCAAGGAGGCGGCGCTGTTCAACCTCAGCACGCTGCGCAGCCAGACGTTCTTCCGCACCGGCGACGGCTGGCCCTTCGCCTGGGAGGGATGCCTGGACGACGCCGGCTCGTGCCTCGGCTCCTGCACGCACGTATGGAACTACGATCAGGCCACCGGCTTCCTGTTCGGCGGCCTGGCACGGCGCATGCGTGAGCTGGAGTACCTGCACGCGACCGGCGATGACGGCGCGATGAGCTTCCGTACCATGCTGCCGCTGGAACGGGCGCGCGAACGCCGCGACGCCGCCGCCGACGGCCAGTTCGGCTGCGTGGTCAAGCTGTACCGGGAATGGAAGCTGTCCGGGGACGACCAGTGGCTGGCCCGGCTGTGGCCGGCCTGCCGGCGGTCGATCGAGTTCGCCTGGATACCGGGCGGCTGGGACGCGGACGCCGACGGCCTTGCCGAAGGCGGGCAGCACACCACGATGGACGTCGAGTACTACGGGCCGAATCCGGTGGTCCAGGGCTGGTACCTGGCCGCACTCGCCGCCGCCGCGCGGATGGCCGCGGCGGTCGGCGATGATAAGTTCGCCGTCACCTGCCGGAAACTGCTCGCGGCCGGCGCCGCCGCTACCGAGGCGGTGTTGTACAACGGCGCTTACTACCAGCAGCGGGTGATTCCGCCCGGGGACTTCGAGCAGGTGGCGCCCCGGCTGCGGCATCCGGACCTCGGCGCCGAGCGGGCCGATCAGCCGGAGTTCCAGATCGGTGACGGCTGCGGCATCGACCAGCTGGTGGGCGAGGTCTGTGCTCGCGTCGCGGGGCTGGAACCGCTCTTCGACCCCGAGCACGCGCGGACCGCGCTGCGGAGCATCGGCCGGCTCAATTACGTCGCGGACTTCGGCGACTGGGCCAACTATGTGCGCGGCTACGCGGTGCACGGCGAGCGGGGCCACATCGTGCTCAGTTACCCCAACGGCCTGCCGGAACATCCGGCGCCCTACTGGTGCGAGACCTGGACGGGGGCCGAATACATTTACGCGACGGGCCTGGCACAGCACGGTGAGGCGGATCGCGCGGACGAGGTCGTGACGGGGATCAGGGAACGCTTCACCGGCGCCCGCCGTAACCCGTTCGACGAAGCCGAATGCGGGCATCACTACGCCCGTGCGCTGGCCAGCTGGGGTGTGATCGTTGCCCAGACGGGTTTCTCTTACGACGCCCGGTCGGGGGTGATGACGCTCGCCGCGTCACCGGCGCCCACGGTCTGGTTCTGGTCCAACGGCACCGCGTGGGGAACGGTGCGGCAGTCGTTGCGTCCCTCGGATACCCGCGCGGTGGAACTGGAAGTGCTGCACGGATCGCTTCGCCTGGTCCGGGTCATGATCGGCGGCGAGGAGTTCCGGCCGCCGTCGGCCGGTGTCCTCGCCGCGGGGGCGGCGGTCAGCTGGTGACGAAGATGTCTTCCGGCAGGAATGCCGGCACCAGCATGTTCGGGGCGCTCTCCGCCCCTCATACGGGTGCCAGATCCGGCGCTCCCATGCTCGTCCTGGGAGACTGGGCCGGATGGAACCTACTGCGACGATGTCCGGCTCGCCGGTATCCAAGCTCGAGGCCGAGTCGGTGGCGGTACGGGCGCGCCGGCTGGCGGCCGCGCGCCGACGGGCCACCGCTCTCCTGGCCGCGGTAACGGTCCTGTTCCTGGCCGTTACCGCGGCCGGCGTCCACGGGACCCTCCTCGGTTATGTGCAGGCCGGCGCCGAGGCGTCCATGGTGGGCGGCGTCGCGGACTGGTTCGCGGTGACGGCCCTGTTCCGCCGTCCGCTGGGCCTGCCG
>JAFARZ010000393.1 GCA_019245115.1 Streptosporangiaceae bacterium
CACGTGCCCGATCGCGTGCGCATAGGCGGGATACCTGGCGATCGCCGCCGCCTTTATCCCGCCCTCACTGGCCCTGAGGGTGATCAGGTCGGCTGCCTCGGTGACCACGCTGGCGATAATGAGCCAGACCGCGAGGAACACCGTGCGGGGCTGTCCCGGCAAGGGCCGCAGCCGCATCCGCACCGCGCCCTTGAGCAGGTCGGCCGCGGCCTCCAGGCTGGGCCGCGTCTGATCCTGCTGGGCGCAGGCCATCAGCACCGCGAGGATCTCCTCCTCGTTCTCCCGCCGGAACCACTTGGGGTACCACGCCAGCAGCCGCCGGTACCCGCGCTCCAGGCTGGCCGAGTCGCTCGCGCTCATCGATGGCTCGTTCATGCGACACCTCCCGCCAGATTCAGGTTCAGCCGCCGCAGCGCGGCCGTCGCGTGGGCCTGCAGCCGGGCCGCCTCGGCGGCCAGCCGCTTCTCGCCGTCCGGCGTGAGCCGGTAGTACCGGCGCAGCCGGTTGTCCACGACCTCTTCGCGGTCGACCCCGATCAGCCCGTCCGCGCGGAGCCGGTCCAGGGCCGTGTAAAGGGTTCCGGCCAGCAGCTTGACCCGGCCGTCCGAGATCTCCGCGACGTCGGAGATGATCCCGTAGCCGTGCTGGGTGCCCGCTGCCAGGGCGGTCAGGATCAGGAAGGTCGCTTCCTGCATCGCCCGTGTACTCATAAGGGCAATATATATCGTTGAGTTAGTGATAGCAAGCCCGTCGCATCAACCCGATGAGGTGAAGCTCGCCGGCCGGCGCAGTCAGGGATCGTCCAGTTCTTCCAGTGCCGCCGCGACGTCATACCCGAGTGCGGTTCCCAGGTCAGGGACGGCAGCGGCCACCCGGCCGAGCCCGGCGACTGGGGCGATCGCTAGCAATACGTCGGCAATCTGGTCTTCGCTCGCACCCGCGGCCAGCGCCCGGGCAGCGCTCCAGCCGAGGCTGTCTCCCGGCGACCCCATGGCCACCGACACCCCAACCCGGAGCAGCGCCACGGTCCTGGGATCCAGGGCCGGGGTCCCGGGCGGGTCAAGCCTCAGCCCGGCCTCGCCTTCGACGAAGCCCTCGTCAATCATGGCCAGCCTGCGCAATATCTCGTGGAATCTCGCCATCTGGCGATACACCTCCGTCCGGCGTCAAGCACCATCCCACCTCGCGGCCGGGCGGCTTCCATCACCCCGAAGACGTGAAAGAGCCCCGTTACCCTAGAGCACGCCCAGCGCCCGGGCGCGGCCACCGTGGGTGCGGCGGCCGGGACGCCAGCCTCGCGGCGGAGGAAAGGCGGTCAGAGTTTGCTTATCCCGACGATGACCAGGTAAATGCCGACCACGGCCGCCACTGCCGTCATTACGAGCCGGTGGTGGGTGTTCATCCAGTCATACAGCTGGTCGACGCGTGCACGTGTCGCGTCCGGCGCGATCAGGAAGCTTCCCATCGGGATCTCAGCCAGCCCGAACGCGACGAGATTGAAAACGACAAGCGCGCCCACCTGGGCGCCGGCCGACCCGCCGGCCTTGAGAATCGCGGCAATCGCCGCCAGGTAATAGGCGGTCGGCATACCGACCGCGAGCCCAGCGACCCACGCGACCCACGGCGACTCGGTCTTCAGCGCTGTTTGCGCCCGGGCGGGCAGCCGGTCAAAGCCAGGCAGTTGCTCGATGCCGGGCCGCGTGCCCGGGTCCGGCGGCCCATGGGTGACAGGGGCGCGGGTTTTAGGGCGCTTTGCCTGCGCCCGGTCACGCAGCCGCGCCGCGACCCCGCTGCCAACCAGTGCGGCGGCCACCAGGGCAAGCACCCCCACGGCAATCTCGATTGCCGGGGGAACTGAGCTTTTCTGGCCGAAGCCAGCCCCTTTGAGCACGAATACGGCCACCACGCCGATGATGAGGCTCAGCCCGAAGCCGCCGATGAAGTAGGCCACCAGCAGGCGCATCGGCCTCGTCCGGGACAAGATGAAAACCGCTGCCGCGATCCGCGCCGGATCGACCCCAGCGACCGCCGCCATCAGCAGGACCGTGCCCCACATAAGGCCGCCGCCTAGATGCTCGTGAGGGCGTCGGCGTCGTTGCGTGCGAGGACGGCGTCCGAGGCGGCGCACTCGGCTTCTTGAACAGCAGCGATGGCGAAGCTGATTGCGTCCTCAGCGTAATCCTCAGCCGCATCGGTCCTGATCTCGGCCTTGCGCAGGTCAATTTCTGCTCTCTTGTCCGCCGCTTTGTCATGAAGATCGGAAACGCGGGGCTGCCATTTGTCCTTCATGGCCTGCCAGCCGGCGGCGGCCTCGGCCTGTGTCTGCGTCGCCTTCGCCTTGATGTCCTCAGCGTGCTGCTCGGCCTTGTCCTGCGCCTGCTGCACCTGGGCCTGCAGCTCATCGCGGCTTGTGCGCGCGGCGGCCTTGACCTTGGCCTGGGCCTCGTTCACCCTCTCGGTGAGCTGGCTGAAATTCTCCTTGGCCGTCATGTGGTCACCTTCTCGAAAGGCTGCTCGGTTCATCATGTGCCAGGCTGACCCG
>JAFARZ010000037.1 GCA_019245115.1 Streptosporangiaceae bacterium
TCTTGAACATCAAATTCGACTGGTGCGTGGGTTAGTGATGGTTGCCGCAGCGGGGTTGCGGTTTGGTGCGCCAGTCATGGTTGCGCAGCCAGGATGTAAGGCCCACCGGCCATTTCTCGGTTGGGAGTTCAGCGGGAAGTCCGGTGACTAATGGTCCGTCGCCGCATAGTTCGCATTCGATGATCAACGGCTGGGTGTGGGGGTTAACAGGCGACGCAGTGACGTTGTTCGCGGAGGTCTTCGCCGTCGAGGTGGAGCCAGATGGTGGCGAGGTCCTGGCGCAGCCGCCATCGGGTCTGGGCATCGGTGGGTTGGGTTTGGCAGGTGGGACAGCTCGAGGCGGCCCGGGACTCCCGAAGCCACGGCCAGCCGCCAACGCAGAGAGGGGTGGAGCTGCATCTCATGGTTGGGTGATCAGTTGACTGGTTCATGCGCCGTGAGTGGGAGCCAGAGGATCTGATCGCGTCCTGGACGTTGATCAAGCCTGACTGGGAGTTAATCGGCAGCAAGCCGGGGGCGACCCGGTTGGGGTTTGCCGTGCTGCTGAAATTTTTCGAGATCGAAGGCAGGTTCCCGGCGTACGCCGCCGAGGTGCCGGAGCAGGCTGTGGCGTACTTGGCTGAGCAGGTCGGGGTTGATGTGGCGCTGTTCGCGAAGTACCAGTGGAGCGGCCGCACGAGTGAGCGGCATCGGGCGCAGGTTCGCAAGGCGCTGGGGTTCCGCGAGTGCAGCGAGGCTGATCAGGAGACCTTGGCCGAGTGGTTATCGCGGGAGGTGTGTCCGACGGAGTTGCGGCGGGAGGCGTTGCGGGACGCGGTGCTCGCGCACTGCCGCTCGGAGAAGGTGCGGCTGGAGCCGCCGACGTTCGGGCAGATCTCCCGGCTGGTGGGCAGCGCGCTGCGGATGTTCGAGGAACGGTTCTGCCGCACGATCGAGCAACAGCTCGACGCTACCGACGGGGTGGTGCAACGCCTCGAGCAGCTGGCCGGGTCTGGTGAGGATCGCAAATCTGCTGCGGGGGGCGGCGAGCAGTTCCTCTATGAGTTGAAGACCGACCCCGGCGTGCTGGGTACGGAGACGTTCCGCCGGGAGGTTGCGAAGCTGGAGCGGGTGAAGGCGTTGAGGTTGCCGACGGATCTGTTCGATGGGTGGACGGAGAAGCTGGTCACCGCCTGGCGGGACCGGGCCGCCCGCTGTTTCCCGTCTGATCTGGCCGAGTCGCCGCGCCAGGTGCGCCTGACACTGCTGGCGGCGCTGTGCCACGCCCGCACGACGGAGATCACCGACAGTCTGGTCGAGTTGTTGATCCAGCTGGTGCTCAAGATCGACACGAGGGCTGAGCGACGGGTCGAGAAAGAACTGACCACCGATCTGAAACGGGTGACGGGCAAGACTGGGATCTTGTACCGGGTAGCCGAGGCCGCGGTGGCGTATCCGGATGAGACGGTGCGGCGGGTGATCTACCCGGTGGCTGGCGAAGCGACGTTGCGGGAGTTGGCCAAGGAAGCCAAGGCCGAGCGGGAGGTGTTCAACAGCAAGGTCCGCACCGTGCTGCGCGGTTCTTACTCCCATCACTACCGGCGGCTGTTGCCGGACCTGCTGGCCGCGCTGGAGTTCCGCGGCAACAACACCACCCACCGCCCGGTGATGGACGCTATCGAGCTGTTGCAACGCTATAAGGACATCCCAGTCTCGGATCGGCCCTATTACTCCCGCTCGGACCGGGTGCCGCTGGAGGGAGTCGTGCCCCGAGAGTGGCGCGACGCGGTGATTGACGACAAGGACCGGGTCGAGCGGATTCCCTATGAGTTGTGCGTGCTCAAGGCACTGCGTGAGGCGATCCGTCGCCGCGAGATCTGGGTGGTCGGGGCGAACCGGTGGTGCAACCCCGACGACGATCTGCCGACCGATTTCGAAGACAACCGCGACGTGCACTACGCCGCGATCAAGGCACCGTTGGACGGGACCGAGTTCGTGGCCGATCTTAAGACTCGGCTCACCACCGCCCTGACCTGGTTCGACACCGCTCTGGCCAGAGGGAACACCGGCGGGGTGCGGATCACCACCCGACACGGTGAGGGCTGGATCTCGGTGCCCAGCATGGACAAGGTGGCCGAACCGCCGAGCCTGGACGCGCTCAAATCGGAGGTACAGCGCCGCTGGGGCACCATCGACCTGCTTGACATCCTCAAGGAGGCCGACTTCCTGACCGGCTTCACGTCCGAGTTCAGCTCGGTGATGAGCCGCGAAGTGCTCCCGGTGGGCGTGTTACGCCGCCGGCTGCTTCTGGTGCTGTTCGCGCTGGTTATCTCGAGTGGCTCCGAAGGTGTCTTTGACGTGCATGACGGGCTCTTGAGGTCCGGGGATTCGCCTGGTGGACGTGGTTATCTGCGGCCGTCCATCACGCGGATCCCCGGGAGGTTCGATGCTTGTTCAGCGGGTGGTGATGCCCGCCTCACGGCGTGAGTCGTGGACGGTCCTCGGCGATGACGCTGTCCCGATCGACCCGGTCGAGCGCTACCTGGCCTACCTGACCGATATTGAGCGGTCACCGAACACGGTCAAGGCGTACGCGCACGACCTGAAGGACTGGTTCACGTTCCTCGCCAGCCAGTGCCTGGACTGGCGAGAGGTCCGGCTGGAGGACGTCGGTGAGTTTGTAGCGTGGCTGCGGCTGCCGCCGGAGGGCCGGGACGGGCAGCTGGCCGTGCTGCCATCGGTGGAGCACCACTGCGTGGAGACCACGGTGAACCGGAAGCTCTCGGCCGTGAGCGCGTTCTACCAGCATGCCGCCCGCCACGGCGTGGACCTCGGCGAGTTGTTGACCACCTGGCAGCCGGCCGGTCGCCGGGGGACATCGTGGCGGCCGTTCCTGCACCACATCAGCAAAGGTAAGCCGCAGCCGCGCCGGGCGATCCGGCTCAAGGCGCCGCGCAAGCATCCCCGGATCCTCACCGTCCGGGAGACCCAGGCGATCCTGGACGCCTGCGACCGCCTGCGGGATCGCCTGCTGTTCGCTGTTCTGCACGAGAGCGGCTGTCGAATCGGCGAGGCCCTCGGCCTGCGGCATGAGGATATCGCCGCAGCCGAACGGGAAATCACCATACGGCCACGGGACAACGACAACGGCGCACGCACCAAGTCGCAGGAACCCCGGACAATCCCGGTCGAGGCGGGGCTGATCCGGTTGTACGCCGACTATCTGCACGGGGAGGTCGGCGACCTGGACTCCGACTACGTGTTCGTCAACCTCTGGGGTCAGCCACATGGGCAACCGCTGACCTACGCGGCCGTCTACGACCTGGTGAAACGCCTGCGCCGGCGAACCGGGGTCGAGTTCGACCCCCACTGGTGGCGCCACTCTTACGCGACCCGCCTCCTTCGCGCCGGCACTCCGGTAGAGGTGGTGAGCAAGCTACTCGGACACGTGTGCATCACCACCACGGCCGACACATACGGCCACCTCACCGCCGAGGACGCGCGCCAGGTCCTGGAGGCCGCCGGGTTCCTCACCGGCCGGGAGGTGCGTCTGTGACTGCCTCGCCAGACAACGCGCCTGCCCAGCATCCTGGACTGCTGGCCAAGCTCATGGCCGCCGTCCGGCCGGAGTTCCGCGCCGACGTGATCGACATCGACCCCGCCGATCCGGTGTTCGGAGGCCCGCCATGCCGCGTGCCCGACTGCCGGCGCATCGCCCGCACCAGGGGATTGTGCATCGGCCACTACAACCGGTGGCAGGACGCCGGACAGCCGGACCTGGAGCAGTTCAGCGACAGCACCAGCCCGCTGCTGCGCGGCCATGCGCCCGTGGCGGCGTGCCAGGTGCCCGACTGCCGGTTCGGGCAACGCAGTGGCGGACTGTGTCCCCGGCATTGGTGGGTCTGGGACCGTGCCGGCAAGCCCGAGCTGACGGCGTGGCTGGCCGAGTTGCCGGACACGGTCCGAGTGCCGGCAGCGCCACCACGGGAGTGTCTGGTGTCCTACTGCGACCTGTGGGCGAGGCCCAACCCGCCGCGGTTGTGCGAGTCGCACGCTCGGCGGTGGGTCGCCAATGGCCGGCCTGACCTGGCCGAGTACGTCCGCGGCTACGACGAGGCCACCCCCAGTCATGAGCAGCTCAACTTCCAGGGCCTGGGCGGCCAGCTGAAGCTGGAGATGCAGTACGCCCTGCAATGCCGCCACGACGACGGCGAGATCAAGACGTCTCCGAGCCGGGTCCGACATGTCGTGCTGTTCGTCGCCCGCTCTGGGGTGCAGTCGCTGCTGGACTGGACGGAGGAAGCGTGGAAGGAACGCTTCCCCCGCACCTCGGCCGGCGCTAGCAACTCGTCGCGGGCATTGCTTGTCTATGCGCGCCGCCGAGTCGAGGAGCTCCAGCACGGCCGGGGCTGGGACGTCGAGTACCCGCGGGACATCTGGCGGCTGCGCCACCTCGGCGTCGACTCGCCACACGCCCACCTACGCTTCGCCGGCATCCCACAGCCCTGGCTGAAAGAGCTGGTCAAACGGTGGGTGCGGTGGCGATTGGGCGCCGGGATCTGCGGCGGGCAGGCCAACAAGTGCGTCACCGTGCTGACCCGCTTCGCCCAGTTCCTGGCCTCGCCGGCCGGTGGCGTCGCCGCGTTGGCCGAGATCGACCGAGCGGTGTTGGAGCGCTACCTGGCCGACCTGCGCACGCTCGGCCACAGCGTCAAGAGCCACAGCGAGCACATCGGGCTGGTCAATGCGTTCTTCCAAGCCATCCGCCAGCACCGGTGGGACAACTCCCTGCACTCCACCGCGGTCTTCTTCGCCGAGGACTACCCCAAGCGCCCGATGCAGCTGCCCCGCGCGCTTGCCGAGCACGTGATGGCCCAGGTCGAGCGGCCGGACAACCTCGACCGCTGGCCCGACCCCACCGGCCAGCTGGCTACGGTGATCTTGATGCGCTGTGGACTGCGGGTCAGCGACGCGCTCAAGCTGCCGTTCGACTGTGTCGTCTGCGACGCCGACGCCGCGCCCTACCTGCGGTACTTCAACCACAAGATGAAGCGGGAAGCCTTGGTCCCCATCGACGAGGAGGTCGAGCGGGCGATCGGCGAGCAGCAGCGCCGGGTCCTGGAGCGCTGGCCGCACGGTGCTCCGATGCTATTCCCGCAGCCGACAGCCAACCCCGAGGGACGCAAGCCTCTGTCCACCTCGACCTACCGGATCGCACTCCGCCGCTGGCTGGACGACTGCGACGTCCGCGACCAGCATGGCCAGCCGGTACGCCTGACACCGCACCAATGGCGGCACACGTTCGGAACCAGACTGATCAACCGCGACGTCCCACAGGAAGTCGTCAGAGTCTTACTTGATCACGATTCGCACATGATGACGGCGCATTACGCCCGGCTGAACGAGAAAACCGTGCGCAAGCACTGGGAACAAGCCCGCAAGGTCAACATCAAGGGCGAGACCGTCACCCTCGACCCCGACGGGCAGCTGGCCGAGGCGGCCTGGGCCAAGCAACGGCTCGGCCGCGTCACCCAAGCCCTGCCCAACGGCTACTGTGGCCTGCCGCTGCAAAAGACCTGCCCGCACGCCAATGCTTGCCTGACATGTCCGATGTTCGCAACGACGGCGGAGTTCCTGCCGCAGCACCACGCGCAACGCCAGCACCTCCTCCAGATCATCTCCGCCGCCGAGGCCCGCGGCCAAGCACGCCTGGCCGAGATGAACCAGCAAGTCCTCGGCAATCTCGACAAGGTCATCACCGCCCTGGAGGCCGACGAGGGCCAAGCCGCCGGGGAGGTGACCGATGCGGGCTGACAACTCCCGCCACGTCATCGCCGCCGCCCGGCAGCGATCAGAGTCCACACGCCGACGGGCCGTCGCGGCGCTGAAGCATCTCGACAACACAGGAACGCCAGTCACTTTCGACGCCGTCGCCAGGCAAGCCCGTGTTTCCCGGTCGTGGCTCTATAACCAACCGGATCTCCGCACAGAAATCGAGCGCCTCCGGCACCGGCAGCAGCCCACCCCACAACGGCTGGTCCCTGACCGGCAGCGCGCGTCCGAAGCCTCCCGGCGCCAACGACTGGAGGTCGCCACCGCCCGCATCCGCCAGCTTGAAGCCGACAACAAGCGGCTGCGTGACGCGCTCGCGCAGGCCCTCGGCGAACGGCGAACCGCCGAGATCCTCGGCAGCCACCGCGACACGCCGAGACGACGAGTTCCCCCGATCATCGGACCGTGCTGAGCACCCGCGTCATCGACACCGTCCGCATCACAAAACAGCAGCTCGCAGCCATGATCATATATGGAACTCGAGATAACGCTGGCGTAGATGGCCAGCAGCAGCCGCTCGGCGAGCACCTCGGCGGCCAGGTCACCACGCCCGGCGGCCGCAGTCACGCCGGCGAGGCAGCCGGTACGCAGCACGGCCTCCTTGAGCATGTCGATCAGCGGCACCGTGCCCCAGGGGGTACGCACCTCCGTCTTGAGCCGGTGCAGGTTGCGTGGCTCCGGGGTGGCGTCCACATCAGTGAGCTTGATCGGGCCGTTCTTGCCCCGCTCGGCGATCTCCAGCGAGGCCAGCTTCGGCAACGCGGCGTCGAGCGCGGCCAACTCGGTACGCATCTCGGTCTGCAGCTGGTCGATGAACGCCGTAGGATCCAGCGGCTTACGCAGCGCGGCGTAGTGCGCAGCGCGGTGGACCTCGAAATCGTGCGGCAGGTCCTCGTCGGGGCTGCGCCAGGTGTCAGCGCCGACCACCCAGATCTCCTTGCAGCGCAGTCGTTCCCGCAGCGCCTGGAAGGTGCAGACCTCGTACACGCTGCGGACCATCCGCCGGCTGGCCTTGGTGTCGGTGAACACCAGCGGCGTCCAATCGCCCAGCAGCCCCTTGTGCGTTGGCAGGGTCTCGCCGGCCGGGTAATAGGTCAGCCGGGCGTCGGCGTGCCGTTTGATCAGGTCCAGGGCGTCGAGCACCGGCCAGTGCGTCGCGTTGTTGGAGCGGAACTCGAGCACGTCCAGCAGTTCGATAGGCCCCGCCGGTAGTGATTGGAGTACGACGCCTTCAGCGTGGTCTACACCATGTGTCGATACACCGGTCCCTTGGTCGTTACGGGCGGAACGCAAAGCTGCAACTGAGCGTTCTGCTGTCTCCGGCGCAGCCTGTGGAGGGGCTGTATCTGCATCCCCAGCACCGTCGTCGGCCACAGCGGGTCGATCCTCTCGGTGGCCGTAGTGTCTAGTTATTACCGCCGCACTGTCTACTCGGGTGCGCCACAGACGGCCATGGCCATAAGCTTTAGTGCAGATCAGGCGGCATACTTCCGATTTCTCCTCGATGAGATCGAGGAGACTAACGACATGTGCGGCAGAAAATACTCGACATTTTCCGCGTGTGCTCGTAGCGTGCGCGGTGGAGGTGAGGTGAATGAGCTAGGCCAGCCGGCTGCGGGCGTTGGAGGCCGAGGGGCTGCTACATCCGCGGGCGGACGCGGTGACTGCGACGCTGTTCGCGCAGGGTGGGTTCTTCCTGTCCGCGGACAAGGTGCAGGTAAATACGAGATGATCCGCGCGCATCTGCTCGACGGGGTGTCGGTGACCGCGGCCGCGCACGGCTACTCCCGGGCTGGGTTCTACCTGGTCGCCGCGGCGTTCGAGCAGTCCGGGATGAGCGGGCTGCTCGACGATAAGCGCGGCCGTCACGGCCCGGTCAAGCTCACCGCCGAGATCGTGGAGTTCCTGCAAGCCGCGCCGCCGGCCCGGTCCGGCGCCGAACTGGGCTCATCGAACTCCCCGACCTGCAGCGCCGCGCCGCCGACATCGAGCACCGCCGCCGCGACCTCGAACAACGCCGCGACACCCTCACCGCGCAACGCCACGAGCTCACCCGCGACAACCAGCTGCGCCACCGCGTCCGCGACTTCGCCTCCCGCGTCCTGGCCGTGATCGACACCCTCGACTTCGCCCAGAAACAGACTCTGCTCCGCCTCGTCGTCGAAGACGTCCACGTCACCGGCTGGCATGTCCAGATCCGGCTGCGGATACCCCTCGACGACAACCCCGACAGCCCGCCCCTGCCGCCGAACCCCAGACCTGATCCCGATCAGGACGGCCAGGTGTCAACCCAAGACCGTCTGCGTTCCCTTGGTATTGAACTCGTGCACCTGCTCCCGCAGCGTCTGCTCGCCGCCAGCCACCGCCGGGTAGACCACCTGCCGCACCGGGTCGTCCGGCCGGCCCAGCGAGGCCTCGGCGATGGCGAACAGGATGTTCTCCTTGCCGGTGACCCGCTTGAACGCGTTGACCAGTTCCGCGGTGACCTTCTTGTCCGCCCGCGCGCCGATGCGGTGCACCGTGGAGATCAGCAAGTCCACCAGGTGTCGGTGATCTCCCGCAATCGGTGTGCAACAGCGCCGCGAGCAGGGTCAGCATCAGCGGCTCTGGGTGATCCCGCAGGTGCGACGGAGACTCCACCGTCGCCCTGGCACGCCAAGATGCGACCACGCGGGCCGACGTCGGCGAACAGGGCGGCCGGCAGGCCGAACGCGCGCACCGCACGGAGCTTGCGGATCTCGGTGAGCATCGAGTCCAGGCTGACGTTGCCCGGCACCGCCTTGATCAGCGCTAGTACCAACTCCTCACCGGTGTCGTCGTCCGGTACATCGGCCGCTATCAGAGCGCGCAGCCGGCTGGCAGCGTCGACGAGCAGCCGGCCGACGATCCGGGCCGTCAGCGTCCGCTCGGCCTGATGCAGCGCCGACCGCACGATTCGGTCGATCCGGCTGGCGGCCGTGGCTCGATCCGCTCCGCCCGGCAGCGCACCAGCAACTCATCGCGCACCAGCTCCGGGCGCCGCTCGGCCTCGCACACGTTGACCGCCAGCCAGTCGGTCGCTTGTCCGCGTCGGCGACGGCGCATTCGCGAAAGCCGGTGAACCGGCGGATCTAGGTGCGGTGGTAGGCGATTGTGGAGCCCGACCACTCATAGAAGCCCACCTCGGCCGGGTCGACGCCGACCTGACGACCAACGAACTCCACCGCCTCGTCGGGCAGCTCGCCGCGACCGCGCGGGAACCGACCCAGCCGCGTGTAGAACTTCAACAGAAGCGCGAAGCTTATCTTTAGCTTGAATTTTGATCATGCTTGTGACTTGCGTTGATTCGATGCGGATGGTGTCGTCGACGAAGCGATGCGCGATGCCTATCAGCAGGGTCCGACGAATTTGGAGGCGATGTTCTTCGGCGTGTCGTGGCCGTTTTTTTGTCCGAGCACCTCAGCGGCTCGGCGTTCGCCGAGCGCTCGGGCGAGGGCGCCACGGAGTTGCTGGTTGTCGGTCTCCAGCGAGCGGATGCGCGCGGTGGCAGCTTCCAGCCGGCGGAGCAGCGACGTATTCGATGCCCGTTGGCGTTGGGGAGGAAGTGGCGCTGGTGGAACGAGCGGGTGCCGGTCTCGGAGCCGTTCGATCTCGGCGCGCAGGTCCGGCTGGGCGTAGAGCCAGGATCGGGACACTCCCGCTTCGCGGCTGACGGAGTCGAAGGTGACCCGCTGACCGGTGAGGTCCATGCGCCGCAATGCGGCGACGGCGCGCTGGCGGGTCTGCTCGGCGCGGCGCTGGGCGGCCTGGATAACGTGGTGAGAGTTGTCAGCCCGCATTGGCTCTGCTTCCCCCGTGCTGTTCGGTGTCTTTTCGATCTCGCCGATCATGCGGTCCAGGTTGGTGAGGACCTGCTGGTTCATCTCGACGACGCGGTCTTGGCCCTTGTCCCGGGAGACGTCGATGAGGGTGAGTGTTCGGCGGCGCTGTTCGCGCAGCTCAGGTAGGAACTCGGCGCCGATGAGGAAGACCGGGCAGGTCAGACATGCGTTGGCATGCGGACAGCTCTTTCTCACCGGTAGTCCGCAGTAGCCGTTCGACAGGGTTTGGGTGGCCATGGCGTAGCGAGTCTTGGCCCACTGCGCTTGGGCCAGCGGCCCGTCCGGGTCAAGGGTGACTCGTTTACCCTTGATGTTGACTTTGGTGGCGGCTTCCCAACGCCGCCGCACGGTTTGGTCGGTGATCTTCGCGTAGTGCGCCGTCATCTGAATCGAATCGTGATCAAGTAGCACCTGGATGACTTCTTGGGGAACATCCCGGTTGATCAATCTTGTGGCGAAGGTATGCCGCCATTGATGGGGAGTTAGGTGCACGGGCCGGCCGTGCTCGTCGCGGACGTCGCAGCTTTCCAGCCACCTGTTGAGCATGCTGCGGTAGCTATCGGGGCCGAATGATCGTTGCCCGCTGGCGTTGCGCTTTTGCCGGGGGAACAGGTTCGGGTTCCCATCCGGCCAGCGGTCCAGCACCCGGCGCTGCTGGGCGCGGATCTCGTTCTCCAGTTCTTCGTCGATGGGGACGGCGGCCTCGCGTTCCATCTTGGTGTTGAAATACCGCAGGTAAGGGGCTTCTTGCCCGTCGTGGAGTAGGCAGTCGAAGGGCAGAGTGCACGCGGCCGCGACGCGCAGCCCGCACTGCATCAGGATCATCGTGACCAAGCGCCCCTCCGGGTGCGGCCAGCGGTCGAGGTTGGCGGGCTGCTCGACCTGGGCCATCACATGCTCGGCCAGGTGCCTGGTGATCCGCTGCCGGCGTCGCGGGACGTCGCCGGTGAAAGATGCCGCAGTGGTGGGCAGCGTGGGGTCCCAGCCATGCTGCCGGATCGCCTGGAGGAAGGTATGGAGTCCGCCTACCTGGCCCTCGTGAGCGCGTTCGCCACCGGGCTGGTTGGTCAGCCAGGCCAGATACCGCTCCAGCAGCGCACGATCGACATCGGCCAGGCGATCAACCTCAGCGGCGGTGAGGAACTGGCTGAACCTTGTCAGGGCCTGGACATCACCCTCGCAGGTCGCCACCGCCAGTCCGGAAGTCAGCCGGTAACGCACCCACCGCTTGCCGAGATCCTTCAGCCAAGGTTAGGTGATGCGATCAAACCGCAACTGGATGCGGGCCTGGGGACGGGCCGCGCTGTATTTGAGGCCGTTGAGCTTGTGAAGACGCCAGATCTCACGGGGGTACTCGACGTCCCAGCCAGTGCCATCGCGAAGTGATTCGACGGCGTCTCTTGCGTAGATCAGGAACGTTTCGCTGCGGGTCCGGAACCTCTCCCAGCCGGGTTTGGGGTGTCTCGAGCGCGCCATCTGCCGCCACTGATCTGCCGAGCGGTCGAGCAGGGAACCAACACCGGATTCCTTGACCCGGTTGATGGTCCAGCTCGCCACGTGCAAAGGCAGAGTGACCGTCTGCTCGTCATGGCGGGACTGGATGGCGTACTGGAGTTCGAGTTTCACCTGCGGCGCAAGTCCGCGGAAGTCAATGAACGCCGTGCCATGCCGTTCACAGTCGGCCACGAACTCCTCGGCATCGGAGGATCCGGCGCCTCTCCACCGGGCCTTGTGCGATTTACACAGGCCGTCATCGTTGTTGTCCGCCCACAGCGCGCCAAACGGCAGCCGGCATTCGGCGTGATCCACGGCGTCGACGGCGGCAGCGGTGGCCGCCCACGAGGCCGGGTTTGGTCGCCCGGCCCGCTGCCACCTGTCGCGGTGCCGGCTGCACAGACCTTGCCCGCTCGTGCCGTATCGGCAGCCAGGAACAGTGCAGCTGGCTGGCTCACTCCGCCCGCGCAGCGGTGGGCCCGGGGCAGCGAGGAAACTCGCCCGGTTCGGGCGGCCCGGCGTTCGTCGCCACCTCAGTCCGTGCCCCTTGCACATCTCGTAGTCGTGCGCTGGTCGGTCACACCCGGATACGGCGCAGAACCTCCAACCGAGGACCGGATCGGTCTGATCGGGAATGAGGATGTCCAGACGGAACTCCGGCCGCACCGCCGCCATCAGTTTCTCCAGCAGCCCCGACCTGCTCGGGCTGCTCTGGGCCGCGGTCACAGCCGCACCTCCCGTCCGGTGAACCAACCGGCGGCTTGCAGAGTCTTGCGCGCGTCCTCGACGGTGAGATGACCATATGTGTCCATCGTGGTGGTAATCGAGGCGTGGCCGAGGAGCGCTTTGACGCTTTCCATCCCGGCCCCCACGGCGCAGCAGCCAGGTCGCGTAAGTGTGACGATATTAGTGGGGTTGGAAATCGATGCCGGTGCGTTTCCGCAGTCGCAGGACCAGGTCATAGCCGGCGGCATAGGTCAACGGGCGGCCATGGGGCTGTGCCCAGAGATTGACGAAGACGTAGTCGGAGTCCAGGGTTGAGATAATCGGCATAAAGCCGCATCAGCTCGGCGCTGGCTGGGATGATCCTGGAGACCCCGGCCTTGGCGCGGGCCGGTTGTCGTTGGACCGGGGCATGACGGTGACGGTCCGTTCGGCGATCCCCAGGTCCTCGTGCCGCAGGCCCAGGGCTTCACCGATCCGGACGCCGCAGTCCAGCAAAAGCGCAAACAGCAGGCGATCCCGCAGATGCTCACAGGCATCCAGGATCGTCTGCGCCTGCACCGCGGTCAGGACCTTCGGCCGGGACCGAGACGCCTTGAGCTTGATCACTCGCCGCCGCTGCGGATCGCTTTTGGTGACGTGGTGCAAAAACGGCTTGTACGACGTCAACCCTGCGCCCCGCCGCCCAGCTGGCTGCATCGTGACCAACAACCCAGCAGGCTCCACCCCACGGCGGGCATGGAACTCACAAAACGAGGTCAGAGCCGCTAGCTTGCGGTTCACGCTCGCCGCCGAGCAGTGATGCTCCACGCTCGGCAGGACGGCGACCTTCCCCTCCCGGCCCGTCAGCGGCAGCCGCAGCCACGCGACGAACCCGGCCACATCCTCCACCGTGACGACCTGCCAGTCGAGATCATGGCCGGTCAGGTACGTAAACCAGTCCTTCAGATCATGCGCATAGGCCTTGACCGTGTTCGGTGACTTCTCAATCGACGTCAGATACCCCAGGAACCGCTCCACCGGCTCCACCGGAACCTGGTCGTCCCCAAGCACAGTCCACGACTCCACCTCCGAACCCGGCATGAGCACCCGCTGAACGCGCATCGAACCTCCCGCCTGCGTGCTAGACAGCGGAAGGTAACCGCATCCACCGCAATGATCGGGAAGCCCTTAACCCAGGTCATACACGTCACGGATAGAGAGTCGAGGACTCAAGATAACAAAGCCAGCTTGGTCGGCCCACGCTTACCGGCGACTAGCTCCTGCTCGTCATCCAGCAGCGTCCGATGCTCGACAAGCTCATCGAGATCCAGCGATCGGGCGATGGCCCGACATCATCGCTTAGTGCGCCGCGCACCCGCAGCCGAGGCCCGAGTGCAGGACAATCAAGATCAACTTCTTTAGATCTAGTGACACGTTTCTACCAGCACCCGTACTAGAATGTGTCGAACTTCGACTTGTAGTTCAGCACCCGGGCTCCGGTCGCGGCCATCTGGCCGCGACCGATAGCGGTATGGTCACGTGGCTGCATCGCTACCCGGCTGGGCAAGCTCGCCGACCATGGTGAGGGACGGGAACACGTGTCCGTAGTTCTGGATGTTGAAGAACATGATGTTGCTGTGCAGCATGCGTTATCTGGGGTTCTCAGCGCAGTGCCTGCAGGCACAGCAGCAGGCTGCGGGCCTCGATGTTGAGCTGGTAACTCGCGAGTACGAGGGCCATCAGCTGGCCCATCGTGAGCCACGTGTAGTCAGGCGGGGTGTCCAGTGGGAAGTCGTCGTCGACCTCGATCAGGACGTGACGGGTCAGCGCATGGTGAAAGCGGCCGCCCTCCTCCGACTGCACTACGTCATACCGGACCCGGCCGGCGCCGGACAGGACTAAGTCGAGATAGCGCGGCCGCAGCCGGTCTGGCACCCCGACGAAGTTACCGGGGGTACAGTGCACAGTGGGTCCTAGCTCTACCGTGTCTCGGTACCCTAGGCGCAGGTCTGCATGTGCGAGCACGTGCAGAACACCGTCGATCCTGCGCAGCAGGAAGGCCACCAGCCCCAGTCCGCAGGGAGCCAGCAGGGGCTGCCGCCACCTGGCCACCTCGCGGTTGCTGGCCTGCACATCGACACCAATGATCCGGAAGTAGCGGCCAGCGTGGTGCCGGATCTCGCGGTCGTCGCGGTGCCAGCCGACCACGTCGGATAGGGGCACTGTGCGGGTGCTCAACGTGTAATACGACTTCCTTTCGATTAGCCAGCTCCGCCCGTTGATGAGCGGCTGCCACGCCCCGTCGTCCACACAGCGGACCGAGCCGGACACCGCGCGGCGGAACCCGGCGTCACCGGCCAGATGGTCGGTCATTGGCAAGCAGGACAGGACAGTACGGGCGTCCATGTTGATTAAATTGGGCTGGTGCAGCAGGGTGAGGATCTGGCCGAGGCTGAGCCAGATGAAGTCGTCGTGCGGCGGGACCTCCTCGCTCACCTCGATGATGATGTTTCGGTTGCGCTTGCCGGAAAACCACGAGCCCTGCTCCGACTGGAGCACGTCCACGAGGACCCGGCCGCGGCCCGGCTCGGTGAAGTACTCAACGTAACGCGAGGTGCTGCCCTTGTGGGTCCGCAAGTAGTTGCTCGGCGTGGACTGCACTGTGGGGGACAGCTGCACGCCGTTGGCGTTGCCCGGCTCCATCTTGGCCTGCATAAGAAAGTGCAGCACACCGTCGATCTCTCGGACCAGGATGCCCAGAATGGCGCGCTCCGGCTGGTGGATGATCGGCTGCCACCACTCGGGTACCGGACCGTAGTCTGTCCGCACGTGCCGGCCCTCGATGCTGAAGAATCGGCCGCTTTCGTGCACCAAATCGCCTGTCTCCGGTGCGAAACTCCAGCCGGTGAGGTCGGCGAACGGTACCCTGCCAACGCGGAACGGGTTGCGGCGCTGGCGATTGGCCAACCACCGCTGCACGGCCGCGGCGGGTCTCGGCAGGTACCGCGCGGACACGGCGAGCCGGCACGGCAGGTCGCCGGTGGGCGCTGGTGCGGGTCGCCGGTCCGTCTTGGTGCTCGCCATGGCCTCCTCCTACCCGGTCGCCTCGAGGATGCCGCCGGCGCTCGGAGCCGGGCGCGGGATCACCGACTGTAAGTGCGGCCCAGTGTCATGAAGCAGCGCGCGGAACTCCGCAATGGTGCGCTCCCGACCGCCATGGAACACCAGCATGTTGAGGTCGTTAAGCTCCAGTTGGCTGACGCCTGGGGCATCGGTGACAGTGGCGGGAATCGGCGACGTGATGACCAACTGGTGGCGCCGTCGGGCATAGCCGCCCGGCACGCGCGCACGATCGCCCGACAGCGGTCGTCGTCCCGGTCGTGCAGCATGCTCTTCAGCTGGTACGCATGCGTCCCGGCCGATATCGAATCGAAGAAGCCGCCGGGCACCAGTCGCCGGCGGTGTGGGATCCCGGACGCGTCCAGTAGCCGGAGCGCGTCGGTCGGCCCGCGCTCGGTGTTCAACAGCACGCCGGTGAGCCCCGGATGCATGGCGAGGATGCCCGCCAGCAATGCACCGCGGCCGACGCCGACTTCCACCACCGTACGGCACGCGGTGAAGTCGGCGGCCGACAGCAACGCCGGAACGAATGTGTGCGCCACGTCCGCAATGGCCGCGTTGAAGATATTCTGGCGCCGCGGGTGCGCGGCGAGGTGAGCCAAGCGGCCCTTCCCGAACACGTGCTTCGAGCCCACCTCGCCGATGGGCACGGAGTGTTCGAGTTCGTCCAACGCGGCCCAGGTGTCCAGGCCGGACAGCAGCAGTACCAGTTCCCGCACCGAGCCGGCCACGTCGGCGCACAGCAGTTCGCCGTGCTCGGCCCACCCCAACGTGTCCCGCGTCAGCTGGTTCAGCAAACCCAGAAGGGTCAGCGCGCGCAGCAGCCGGTATAGAGAGGGCTCGGGCGTCTTGGTAGCGGCGAACACGGCAGAGGCCAGTGGTCCCGTGGCGAACGCGCCGGCGAGATCCAGCCGCGCGGCGGCGTGAACCGCCTGGTTGGGCGTATGGACCGTAGACGAGGCAGTTTACCTCTGCTCGCACTTCCCCGGAGGCCCACGCGCTGATCACGCGTCCGTCTGCTCGACGGTCCCGGACAGCAGCCCGAACTGATACTCGGCGATGCCGACGACAATCGCCTGCTGCTAGAACAGGGCGGCGGGCAGGATGTGCCCGTACCGTGGCTCGAGCCGGCGCCGGACCACCACCATCATCGAGTTGAGGCCTTGATGGACCAGCGGCCCGCGGGCCGTCAAGCGCGGCCGGCGGCAGCTTCATTTCACCGGCGATCTGGGCACCGACGTCGGCGACCAGCCGCTCGCGCAGCTGATCTGACGGCAGTGTGGCAAGCGCCCGGCCGGCTAGATCGGGCGCTTCGGCGGTATCCGGGGCCGGCTCCGCTACGACGGCGTAGCGGACGCCGTCCAGCACGGCCAGCAACCGGCCGTCCACCGCAGCGACGAACACCTCCACCCTTTCGTCCGCTGCCGTACGGACCACTTCAATGATCACCAGATCCGGTGGATTGCCGCTCATGCGTACCCGTTCCACCGGATCGACCATTCGCAGTCGTGAAGGTCCAGCGAAGGCTGAGACAGCCAGCGTAGCAGTCTCCACAGAGTCGCCCAGCCGGGTACCGGTCGCATGCGCCTCCTCGTAGTTCACAGTTTCCTGCTGCATGGTGACCGTCGCGCGAAGGTAGACGCCGGGCTCCCGGATGAACGTGCCCGTTGTACGCATCCACCGGCCTCCACTCCACAGTGCTTTAACAATATGTAGCTATCTATGAGGTGTCAACGCGCTGACTCGATCGAGACAGGCAGGCTCACCAGCCCAAGGAACATCGTGCTTGGCTGGTCCGGTCGAGCGTGGTCCGTTTGCCGCACTCCGGTAGTCGACTCAGCGCAGCCAACGCGGCGCGCAGCTGCACCCAGACCAGGTACGAGCCGAGGCAGTGCCGCATATCAGCTCCAAACGACAGCGTGTGGCTAGACCGTCGGCAGAGTCGAAGCGGTCCGGATCGGAGAACTGCTGGGTCCCGATTGGCCGCGTCGGCAAGCACCACGACGAGGTCGCCGTCGCGCATCGGCCGACCAGCTCGACGTCAGCAGTGAGCTGGCTTCTGTTCGACTGCACCCACGGGTCGTAGCGCAGTCATCGTCGACTGGGGCAGCCGCTGCGGCTCGTCCCGAAACGCGCGCTGCACCTGGTCCGGGTGGTGCAGCAGGCTCAGCAGAGCGTTGCTGATTATCGTTGGTCGCCGTCTCATGTCTAGTGAAGAGCAACGCGATGACTGTGCTGACCTCCTCGTTGTGGGTCATCCGGCTCCGCTGCCACGTCTTGAACATGGCGGTGAGCAGGCTTCCGATTGGCTCCACCCCGCGCTGAGCGATCCGCTCCTCGACCTACCCGCTGGACTCCGGCCCCAGCGCACCGCTCAGGGTCCTCGGTCCAGGTCTTGGGCAGGTACAGCTCGCGATCGATCAGTGCTCTGCCCCGGGGAGAGGTATAGGTCAAAAACACCCCCAGCTGGCAGTTCTCGATCCGCCCGGCAGTGCCCGAATACTGCCGTTGCACCCCGGCCGAACAGACGCCTTATGACGAGCCCACAGTTATGCCGAAGTGTCTGGTATATGCCCTGGTGATTGGTGATTTTGAGCGTAGCGGCTCGGCATTATTTTGGCCGCTGAGTGTCATGATCTGTGGTTCCTCTCGGGTGTTGGTGGAGTTCTCAACGACACACAAGAGGTGATCATGAGCTCTGGTGATGGCGGGCAACGTCCGCGGCGGGTTGTGGTGAATGGGCCGCT
>JAFARZ010000056.1 GCA_019245115.1 Streptosporangiaceae bacterium
CGATCATCCTCAAGGCCGCCGACCTGCTCGCCGGCCCGTGGCGGCAGCGGCTCAACGCGGCCACCATGCTGGGCCAGTCGAAGACCGCGTTCCAGGCCGAGATCGACTCGGCGTGCGAGCTGATCGACTTCTGGCGCTTCAACGTCCACTTCGCGCGCCAGATCCTGGCGGACCAGCCGATCGCCAACAGTCCGGGCATCTGGAACCGCACCGACCACCGTCCGCTCGAGGGCTTCGTCTACGCGATCACGCCGTTCAACTTCACCGCGATCGCCGGCAACCTGCCGACCGCGCCCGCGCTACTCGGCAACGTCGTCCTCTGGAAGCCGTCGCCCACCCAGCAACTCGCCGCCCACTACACGATGCGCCTGCTCGAGGCCGCAGGCTTGCCGCCCGGCGTCATCAACCTGGTGACCGGCGACGGTACCGCCGTGTCAAGGGTGGCGCTCACCCACCCTGACCTGGCCGGCATCCATTTCACCGGGTCGACGGGAACCTTCCAGCACCTGTGGCGGACAGTGGGCGAGAACATCGCTAGATACCACAACTATCCAAGGGTGGTCGGCGAGACCGGCGGCAAGGATTTCGTCATCGCTCACCCGTCGGCCGAGGAAAACGGGGTCATCACCGCGCTCATCCGCGGCGCCTTCGAGTACCAGGGCCAGAAATGCTCGGCGGCCTCCCGCGCCTACCTCCCGCAGTCCATGTGGGCCGGCCTCAAGGATAAGTTCATCGACCAGGTCAACCAGCTGACCGTGGGCAACGTGACCGAAGACCTGTCGCTGTTCATGGGCGCGGTCATCGACGCCCGGGCCTTCGCCAAGCACGCCGCGGCGATCGAACGGGCCAGGGCAACGCCCACGGTCAGCATCGTGGCCGGTGGCGGCGTTGACGACAGCGACGGCTTCTTCGTCCGGCCGACCGTCGTGGCGGGGACCGACCCCACCGACGAGATCTTCACCACCGAGTACTTCGGGCCGATTCTCGCCGTCCATGTCTACCCCGACCGCGACTATGAGCAGATCCTCGCCCAGGCCGCGGACGCGACCCCGTACGCGCTGACCGGCTCGATCATGGCCACAGACCGGCAGGCCATCGCCCGCGCCACGGAAGTCCTCCGTTATTCGGCCGGCAACTTCTACATCAACGACAAGCCCACCGGCGCAGTGGTCGGTCAGCAGCCGTTCGGCGGCGCTCGCGCCAGCGGCACCGACGACAAGGCAGGCTCGATCTTCAACCTGATCCGCTGGGTCTCCGCCCGGGCGATAAAGGAACTCCTCGTGCCGCCGACCGACTACCGTTACCCCCACATGGGATGACGTATAACCGGCTGGTCTTGTGGAACATCGACCTGACCCTGGTGGACGTCGCCCGGGTTACCCGGGCGGCGTACGCCGAGGCGTTCGCCAAGGTGGCCGGTCGTCCGCTCGTTCATCTGCCGCAGATGGCCGGCCGGTCCGAGCCGGAGGTGTTCTTCGAGGCGCTGGCCACCAACGGCGCCGACACCAGCGGCGCGGCGGAGAAGCTGCTCCAGCCGTTCAGCGAGGAACTGGCCAGGACGATGCAGGCTCGCCGCGGCGACCTGACCGTCCACGGCCAGCTGCTGCCGGGTGCCGCCGACGCGCTCGAGGCCGTGCAACGCCTCGGAACGGCGGTGCAGTCGGTGCTCACCGGCACCAGCAAGCCGAACGCGGTGCTGAAGCTCGCCGTGTTCGATCTTGACCGCTTCGTGGATTTCGAGATCGGCGGCTACGGCAACGAGGCCTACCCGAGGGGGACGTTGTTGCAGGTGATCCGGCAGCGCGCCGAGCAGAAGTACGGGTCGGCCTTCGACGGCCAGGCCGCGGTGTACATCGGCGATTCCCCCCGCGACGTGGAGGCCGCGCGAATGGGTGGCGCGCGGTCCATCGCGGTGGCCAGCGGCCGCTCCACCGCCGCCGAACTCCGCGACGCCGGTCCCGACGCCGTCCTCCCCGACCTCACCGACCCCCAAGCCCTCATCCGCCTCATCAACGCCCCCTGACGACCGCACTCGATGGCGCCATCCATCTCGCAAGAACCACCGCGATCACCTGGTGACCACAGTGGCCCCGCGGCGAGCGCCCGCGAGCGCCGCGGCGGTTGCCGTCCCGAAGGGGCGGTAATTCCCGCCGTGGCCCCAAGCCGGCCGAGCGTAGCGAGGCCTTGGCGCGGAGGGAAATACCGCGGTTGCCGTCCCGAAGGGGCGGTAATTCCCGCCGTGGCCCCAAGCCGGCCGAGCGTAGCGAGGCCTTGGCGCGGAGGAGAACACGTCCGGGGGGGTGTTTACCCCCCTGGAAAAACACAGCATCCTTGTCACATGACGGCAGAGGGGTACGGCCAGACGCTGTGGGAACCGGACGCCAAGACCATAAGGAACGCAAGAATCACCCGGTACATGGCCTGGCTCGGTCGCAATTACGGTAAGGAATTCGACGATTACCAGTCGTTGTGGGAATGGTCGGTCGCTGACCCGGCCGCGTTCTGGTCGACGATCTGGGACTACTTCGAAGTGCTGGGCGACCGCGCCGGCGCCCCGGCGCTCACCGGCAACACAATGCCAGATGTTCAGTGGTTCACTGGTGCCACACTGAACTACGCGCGTAACGCTCTTCGTACCGCGTGGACTGACCCAGAGCGCACCGCCATTGTTTTTTACAACGAACGGTCGGTGGCTGGACGTCTGAGCTACCGCCAGCTCGCGGAAGAGGTCGCGAGGGTGGCGCGTGGCCTGCGCTCGCTGGGCGTTCGCAATGGTGACCGGGTGGCGGCGCTGGTGCCCAACGTGCCGGAGGCGGTCATCGGCCTGCTGGCCACGGCGAGCATCGGCGCGATCTGGTCGTCGTGTTCGCCGGATTTCGGGGCTCGCAGCGTGATCGACCGGTTCGCGCAGATCGAGCCGAAGGTTCTGATCGCGTGCGACGGCTATGTCTACAACGGCAAGGAGTTCAGCCGCGCCGAACTGGTCGCCGACGTGCGGGCCAAGCTCCCGAGCCTGGCGGCGGTGATCGAGGTCGGCCTGGTCGGCAGCGGCCTCCCCGGAGCTATCCCGTGGGCGGATCTCGGTGCGGCATCCGGCCAGCCCGAGCCGGAGTTCGAGGAGGTGGCGTTCGGCCATCCGCTGTGGGTGGTGTACTCCTCGGGCACCACGGGCCTGCCCAAGCCGATCATGCACGGCCACGGCGGCATCGTGCTCGAGCACCTCAAGGCACAGGCGCTGCATCAGGATCTCAAGCCGGGTGACGTGTTCACGTGGTACACCACGACGGGCTGGATGATGTGGAACTACCTGGTCAGCGGCCTGCTCACCGGGACGACGATCGTGCTGTACGACGGCAGCGCCACCTATCCGGGCCCTGACCGGCTGTGGCGGCTGGCCGCCGAGCACGGCATCACCTACCTGGGCCTCGGGGCGCCGTACCTGGTGGCCAGCATGAAAGCGGGGCTGCATCCCGGAGCCGAAGCGGACCTGTCGGCGCTGCGCGCGATCGGCTCGACCGGTTCGCCGCTGCCGCCGGAGGCCTTCGGCTGGGTGTACTCCGAGGTGAAGGGCGATCTGCAGCTCGGCTCGTTCTCCGGCGGCACCGACTTGTGTACCGGGTTCGTCGGTCCCTGTCCGCTGCTGCCGGTCAGGGCGGGGGTGATCTCCGGGTGCTGCCTCGGCGCCCGAGTCGAGGCCTTCGACGACGACGGGAAGCCGGTGGTCGGCGAGGTGGGCGAGCTGGTGATCACCCAGCCGATGCCGTCGATGCCAGTCGGCTTCTGGAATGACCCGGACGGTGCCAGGTACCGGGAGAGTTATTTCGAGAAGTACCCGGGAGTGTGGCGGCACGGCGACTGGATAGAGATGCTCACCGACGGTGGCTGCGTCATCTACGGGCGCAGCGACGCCACGCTGAATCGTGGCGGCGTGCGCATGGGCACCAGCGAGTTCTATCGAGTGGTCGAGGCCTTCGCCGAGGTCAGCGATAGCCTGGTGGTGGACACTGGTCGGCTCGGCCGCGAGGGCAAGCTGATCTTGTATATAGTGCCCGCCCCCGGGCGCGAACTCGACCAGGACCTCGCCGGCCGGCTGCGCGCGGCGCTGCGGGCCCAGCTGTCGCCCCGGCATGTGCCTGACGAGATTCACCAGGTGCCGGGGATTCCGCGAACGCTTTCGGGGAAGAAGCTGGAGGTTCCGGTGCGGAAGATCCTGCTGGGCACAGACCCGGCCAGGGCGGTGGATCCGAACGCACTGGCCAACCCAGACGTACTCGAGTTTTTCACCACAGGTAGGTAGGAGAAACGACCTCGTCACAAAGGGGTGGCAGGGTCGATCAGTTCGTAGGTGTTGGTACCCGGGCGTTATCACGAAGGAGTGAACGCACATGGCGGATGTGGCCAGGCACGATCTGCTCGCAGAAGCGGCGAAGTTGTGGGATGGCAGCGACGACCTCGTCCAGGCCGTGGGGGACCTGACCCGGTATCTGGAGGCCTACTACCGGCGAGTCGACACCGAGGACCTGGCCCCGCCCGCGCGTCTGGCGGCGGTAGCGCACGCGCACGCGATCATGGGCCTGCGGCGGCCGCAGGGCCGGGCGGTAGTGGAAATCCGTGGTGAAACCGAGGGCCCCGCTGGTCCGATGACTGTGGACATCGTCACCGACAACATGCCGTATCTGGTCGACTCGGTGACCACCGCGTTGAACAAGCACCGCGCGGAGATCGAAGTGATCATCCACCCGCTGCTGCGGGTCCGCCGTGACGTAACCGGCTTGATGCGCGGGGTTGACGGGGTTAACGGTGAGAGAGATTTCAAGCCTGATGAACTCATCGAGTCGTGGATCCATGTGGAGATCGCGCGGCCCCGTGATCGTGTCGGTCCTGCGCAGCTCGCCGCGGACCTCCGGCACGTGCTGGAAGATGTCCGCGTCACCGTGGAAGACCAGCCGCGGATGGGGTCGACGGCGGTCCAGCTGGCGGACAGCCTACGCGGCCAGGCGAATGGCCAGGAGGCTGGGGCACTGCTGAAGTGGCTGGCGGGCGGCCACTTCACCTTCCTCGGTTACCGTGAGTATGACCTGGTGCATATCCCGGACGGGGTCGGCCTGCGCGCCGTCCCCGGCAGCGGCCTCGGCATCCTGCGGCACGACCGCAAGGAGTCGCTGACCGTCCTGCCGCCCGAGGCCAAGGCCCGGGCGGTCGATCCGGACGAGCGGCTGGTGATGGCCAAGGCCAACTCCCGCTCGACCGTCTACCGCGCGAACTACCTCGACTACATCTCGGTCAAGAAGCTCAGCCCCGATGGCGCGGTCGCCGGTGAGTGGCGCTTCCTCGGCCTGTACACCTACGCGGCGCTGGCGACGAGCATCACCCAGATCCCGGTGCTACGGGAGAAGCTTTCCCGCGTGCTGGCCGACGCCGGGCTGTCGCCGGACAGCCACGACGGCAAGGACCTGATCGAGATCCTGGAGACCTACCCGCGCGAGGAACTATTCGAGATCCCCGCCGCGGAGCTGACGCCGATCGCGCTCGGCGTGCTGCGGCTGCGGGAACGCCGCCAGACCAGGCTGTTCCTGCGCCGCGACTATTACGGCCGGTACATGTCCTGCCTGGTGTACCTGCCCAGAGACCGGTACACCACGGTGGTGCGGCTGAGCATCCAGGAGATCCTGCGCGTGGGCCTGCACGGCCTGTCGGTCGACTACAGCGCAATGGTCGGCGAGTCGGCGCTGGCCCGGCTGCACGTGGTGGTCCGCGGTCAGCGGGGCCGTCCGCTGCCCGAGCCGACCCAGGCCCAGATCGCCGGCCTGGAGCGGCAGATCGCCGAGACGGTCCGGTCCTGGGACGAGGATCTGGCCGCTAACGCGGACCGGATCCTCGGCGAGGAGCGTGCCCGCGCGGTGCTCGACGAATGCACCGAGTGCATCCCCCAGACGTACAAGGCCGACGTCACTCCCAGCGAGGCGGTCGCGGATTTCGCGGAGATTCTCCGGCTACGCGAACGGGGAGACGGGTTCTCGGTGCGTCTGGCCGACGACACGCACCGCTGGGCGCTACGGGTCTACCGCGCGGACACGCCAGTCACGCTGTCCGAGATCCTTCCCCAGCTCCAGCACATGGGGCTGGAGGTCGTGGACGAGCATCCGTATGAGTTCGCCGGCGGGATGAACCACCGTCCGTTCTGGATATATGAATTCGGTCTGCGAAGCGTGCAGACCGCCACTACCGCGTACTTCGAAGAGGCGCTGACCGCGCTGTGGCACGGGCAGACCGAGGACGACGGCTTCAACGCCCTGGTCCTCACCGCGGGCCTGACCTGGCGTGAGGTGACCCTGCTCCGGGCGTGCACGCGGTATCTGCGGCAGGCCGGGATGCGGTTCAGCGAGGACTACGTACAACGTGTCCTCCGGTCAAACGCGCCGCTCACCAGGTTGCTGGTCCGGCTGTTCGAGTCGCGCTTCGATCCGTCCCGGCAAAACGGCGTCACCGAGCGCTGTGAGGCCATCACCGAGGAGCTGCGCGGGCAGCTCGACGAGGTGATGAGCCTGGATGCCGACCGCATCCTGCGGTCCTACCTGGCGTTGATCGACGCCACGCTGCGGACCAATTACTACCAACCGCGCGGCTTGGAGTACCTGGTCCTCAAGCTCGATCCGGGGGCGATACCGGGCCTGGTCGAGCCGCGGCCCAAGTTCGAGATCTATGTCTACTCGCCGCGATTCGAAGCCGTTCATCTGAGGTTCGGCCGGGTCGCGCGGGGCGGGCTGCGCTGGTCCGACCGGCAGGAGGACTTCCGCACCGAGGTGCTCGGCCTGGTCAAGGCCCAGGAAGTCAAGAACGCGGTCATCGTCCCGTCCGGATCCAAGGGCGGCTTCATCTGCAAGCGGCTGCCCGACCCCGCCGACCGCGAGGCCTACCAGGCCGAGGTGCTGTCGTGCTATCAGACGTTCATCGCGGCCATGCTGGATGTGACCGACAACATCCTGGCCAACAAGGTGGTGCCGCCGCTGGACCTGGTCCGCCGGGACGGTGACGATCCCTACCTGGTGGTGGCCGCTGACAAGGGCACCGCGACGTTCTCCGACGCGGCCAATGAGATCGCCGCCCGGTATGAATTCTGGCTGGGCGACGCGTTCGCCTCCGGCGGCTCCGAGGGCTACGACCACAAGAGGATGGGCATCACCGCGCGCGGCGCGTGGGAGTCGGTGAAGGTCCATTTCGCGTCGCTCGGGCTGAATCCCGAGGTGGACGAGTTCACCGCGGTCGGCATCGGCGACATGTCCGGCGACGTGTTCGGCAACGGAATGCTGCTGTCCCGGAAGCTGAAGCTCGTGGCGGCGTTCGATCACCGGCACGTGTTCGTGGATCCGTCGCCGTCGCCGGAGACCTCGTTCGCCGAGCGGGAGCGGCTGTTCGCGCTGCCCCGGTCGACTTGGGCGGACTATGATCCGGCGCTGATCTCGGCGGGCGGCGGGGTCTGGCCACGGTCGGTAAAGTCGATCCCGGTTTCGCTGCAGGTGCGGGAGGTTCTGGGCATCGAATCCTCGGTGACCGCGTTGTCGCCGGACGAGCTGATCTCCGCGATCCTGCGTGCCCCGGTCGACCTGCTGTGGAATGGCGGGATCGGCACCTACGTGAAGGCGTCGGATGAGCCACAGGCGGACGTCGGAGACCGGTCCAACGACTCGGTCCGGGTGTCGGCCAGTCAGCTGAGGGCCCGGGTCGTGGGGGAGGGCGGCAACCTGGGGCTGACCCAGGCGGCGCGGATCGAGTACTCGCTGCACGGCGGCCTGGTCAACACCGACTTCATCGACAACTCCGCCGGCGTCGACACCTCCGACCACGAGGTCAACATCAAGATCCTGCTGGCCGACGCGATCCGGTCCGGTGAACTGGCCTCGTCGGCGCGGCATGAACTGCTGCACGAGATGACCGACGAGGTGGCCGCGCTGGTGCTGCGGCACAACTACCGCCAGAACATGGCGCTGGCCACTGCGCGCGCCCAGGCGTCGTCGATGCTCCATGTGCACGCGCGGTACCTGCGGAAGCTGGTCAGGGACAAACGACTGCACCCCGAACAGGACATGCTGCCGGGAGAGCGGGAGATCGCCGAGCGGCGTTCCGCCGGGCAGGGCCTGACCAACCCCGAGCTGTCGCTGCTGCTCGCGCACACGAAGATCGCGGCTGGTCAGGAGGTGCTGGTCTCCTCGCTGCCTGACGATGAGTACCTGCGGCGGGTGCTGTCGGAGTACTTCCCCGGTCCATTGCGGTCCCGGTTCGCCTCGCTCATGCCGGGCCATACGCTGCGGCGTGAGATCATCACCACCGCCGCCGTCAACGAGATGGTGGACTATTCCGGGACGACCTTCCTGTTCCGGCTGATTGAGGAGACCGGCGCCTCGGTGCCCGACCTCACCCGGGCGTGGCTGGTGGCCCGCGAGGTGTTCGACATGCCGGCCTTCTGGCGCGCGGTGGAGGCACTGGACGGCACGGTGGACATTTCGGCGCAGATCACGCTCCTGCTGGAGGGGCGCAAGCTCACCGAGCGGGCGGCCAGGTGGCTGCTGCACAACCGGCGGCCGCCGTTCGACATCTCCGCGACCGTGGCGTTCTTCGCGGACGGGGTGCGGACCGTGCGTTCGGCGTTGCCGAAGCTGCTGGCCGGCCGCGACCTGGCTGGTTACGAGGAGCGCCGCGATTCTTATATCGGACGCGGGGTGCCGCTGGATCTGGCTGAGCGGGTCGCGGCGATGGTGCCCACCTACTCCGCCTTCGACATCGTGCAGGTCGCGTCGTCCGTTTCGGACTTGGGGCAGGCGGTGGAGGAGACCGCCGAGGTGTACTTCGACCTGGCCGATCGGCTACAGATCGACCGCCTGCGGGACCGGATCACGGCGCTGCCGCGCGAGGACCGCTGGTCCACGATGGCCCGGGCCGCGCTTCGCGACGACCTGTACGCGGCGCACGCCTCGCTGACCGCCGACGTGATGGGCGCGTCCTCGTCGGGGTCGCCGGAGGAGCGGCTCGCCGTCTGGGTGGCGCGTAACTCCGCCGCGGTGGCCATGGCGGGCCAGACCCTGGGCGAGATCTGGGAGACCGAACGCTTCACGTTCACGACGCTGTCCGTGGCGTTGCGCGCCATCCGTACCCTGGCCGCCGCCAGCTCCCTCCCGCACGACTGACCCGCGACCCCGATTGTGCGTCGCAACCGGGGGTGGGTCAGTAGGCGTGACTGTAGCTGGGGCCGCCGGTGGCGGCGATCACGGTCAGCTTGCCGTGGGCGCTGGCGGGCGGGTCGATCGCGGCGAACTGGTATGTCCAGTTCGCGTAGACAGCGTGGTAGCCGATCTCGGTGGGCGCGGCGAGCAGCGGCGCGAAGTTCGCCGGCACCGGGATCGGGCTGCCCACCGTCAGGTTGGGATGCTCGTCGGTCGTGTTCAGGTACAGGCCGTACAACACCAGTGCGCTGCCGTCGGTGAGCCGCAACGCGAACAGCGGGAACGAGGCGCCTTGCATCAGCCAGGTGTATTGCAGGCCCCTGGCGCTCTGGCCGCTCGCGTAGGCCGACTGCTGGGCGTACAGTCCGGTGGTGCTGTCTCCGGCCGTCACCACCGCGGCGGCCGGGCTCGCGGGCCCGTCGTCGACGACTGCCGCCTGGGTGGGGGCGACAACGTCGGGCGGGAGCAGGAGGCTCTGGTCGTAGGTCGCCAACGGGACCGCGTACCCGTTGCTGCCTCGGGATATGGCCGGCAGGTGCTGGCCAGGGGCGAGCGCCGCCGTCCCATGTAGCGCCCAGTCGCTGGTCGCCTTAGGCTGATCGAACAGCATGAGCGTGGTGACGCTGGAACTCGCGCCGCTGCCCAGCGGGCGCCTCGGAACGGCGACCATGAACCAACGCGGATAGCCGCTCGCCGCCGGGACGTAGAAATCCGGCGTTCCATACTCATAGCGCGGCACCGGAATGTTGGTGGAGGTCAGAGCCTTGTACTGAGCGTGAACGATTTCCCATTGCGCATCGGCTACGTCTGAAAGGCCCGCGGTCGGATCTGCCTGCTGCGCGGCGGTGTCGCTGGTGGTCAGATAGGTCTGGTAGACAGTCCGCGCCTCGGCGATGGTGAGGTTATGGGCCGCATGGGGCACGGCCTCCGCCGAGGTCCCGGCGCCACAGCCCTGCACGGACAGCATGGTCACGGCAGCGAGGGCAGCCACCGCCACCGTGCCGGAAGCGATCCTGCGCCTCGCGTATGTCACGTTACGGCAGAATACCGTCTCCCGCCGCCCGAGGCGTCGCCGCTTGGCGGGGCATGCCCTAGGGTGAGCTGACAACCCGCGCCCGGCACCGCGCGCGTCGCTGTAACGACCCCCCAACCCCCTGGATAGGCTTGAGAACATGGCCGGTAGTGATCCCGCCGAGGAGATAGCGGCACTGAAGTCGACGCTCGCCAGCATAGAGGCGGTGCTCGACCCTGCCGCGATGGAGACGGAGGCGGCCGGCCTGCGAGAGCAGGCGGCCGATCCCGAGCTTTGGGCTGACCAGGATCGCGCGCAGCGGGTTACGCGTCGGCTGTCCTACCTCGAATCGGAACTGAACCGGCTGGCCAGCCTGCGCAGTCGGCTGGAAGACACGGAGGTCTTGTTCGATCTGCTGAAGACCGAGGACGACGAGCCGTCGCGGCTGGAGGCGACGCGGGAACTCGCCACGCTCCAGAGCGAGATCGAGCAGCTAGAGGTGCGGACGCTGCTGAACGGCGAGTACGACGCCCGCGAGGCGCTGATCTCGATCAACGCGCAAGCCGGCGGCGCCGACGCGGCGGACTTCTCGGAGAACCTCATGCGTATGTACCTACGCTGGGCCGAGCGGCACAAGTATCCGACCGAGGTGTACGACATCTCTTACGCCGAAGAGGCGGGGATCAAATCCACCACGTTCGCCATCAAGGCACCGTATGCCTACGGTACGTTGCGTGGTGAGCACGGAACGCACCGAATGGTGCGGATCTCGAAGTACGACAACCAGGGACGACGACAGACCTCTTTCGCCGGCGTGGACATCATGCCCGTAGTGGAGCAGACCGACCACATCGATATCCCAGAGGATGAGATCCGGGTCGACGTGTTCCGGTCCAGCGGCCCGGGCGGCCAGGGGGTCAACACGACCGACTCCGCGGTTCGCATCACTCACCTGCCCACCGGGATCGTGGTGTCCTGCCAGAACGAGCGCAGCCAGATCCAGAACCGCGCGTCCGCGATGGCCGTCCTGCAGTCCAAGCTGCTCGAGCGCCGTCGTGAGCAGGAAGCCGAGGAACTACAGCGGCTGCGCGGCGACGGCCTCCGGGCGTGGGGGAGCCAGATCCGGAACTACGTGCTGTATCCGTACCAGATGGTGAAGGATCTGCGGACCGGCATGGAAACCGGCGACCCCCTCACCGTGCTAGACGGCGAGATCGACGAATTCCTAGAAGCCGAGATCCGCTGGCTCAGGCAGAACGGAAGATAGCTGTGTTTTCTGGGGTGAAAGCTAGCCCGGTTCTCTAACGTCCGCCGTAGCGACCACTGACTACGGTGGCCCGCGGCGAGCGAAGCGAGCTTCGCGGATCGCCCGGTTGCGGAGGTCCGCAGGGCCTCCCGGCCGGGTGATACTACGGCGGGAAGCGTCGCAGGCCGGGGGGTCTGGGGGGTTGGTCTATACCCCCCAGGGAAACAAGAACACCCGTCGTTTGTGAGATGGGCCTTTTACTTACTGACGTAGGTGAGCAGGACCAGCAGCAGGGTCAGGGCGAGGATGCCTGCGATGAGTAGCTGTGGTCCGACGCTGCTGTGGGTGTGGTGTATGTGCCGCCGCGTGGCGCGGCAGGCTGGGCAGCGGCCCTCGGCCACCGGCGCGGCGCACTGAGCACAGATCAGGTGTTCGCAGCTCATCAGAGCCCCTTCCGGCCGGCACTTGCCGTGATCGCAGGCCTAGCTAGCAGTTTCCCTCTAGACTGTTGCCTGGCCTAACCCAGGTTACCCGTAAGTTGGTGGCCTGGTCGCGCCATGCCGCGGTCCTATCCGTACCGATATCGCTGTGATGGTCCTGTGATTCAATTCGACAACGTCACCAAGGTTTACGCTAACCAGAGCCGCCCTGCCCTGGAAAGCGTGAACATCTCTGTCGAGAAGGGCGAGTTCGTCTTCCTCGTCGGATCGTCTGGGGCGGGTAAGTCGACGTTCCTCCGGCTGATCCTCAAAGAAGAGCGGCCCACGGAGGGCCAGATCCATGTGGCGGGCAAGGATCTGGCGCGGCTCACCAACTGGAAGGTGCCCTACCTGCGGCGCCGTATCGGCTGCGTATTCCAGGATTTCCGGCTGCTGCCGAACAAGAATGTCTACGAGAACGTGGCGTTCGCGCTGGAGGTCATCGGCAAGCACCGGCGCTTCATCCGTAAGGTCGTGCCCGAGGTGATCGACCTGGTCGGCCTCGAGGGCAAGCACGAGCGCATGCCCGACGAGTTGTCCGGTGGTGAGCAGCAGCGGGTCGCGATGGCGCGCGCGTTCGTCAACCGGCCGATGATCCTGCTGGCCGACGAGCCCACCGGCAACATCGACCCGGCGACCTCTATCGGCATCATGAAGGTGCTCGATCGCATCAACCGGACGGGCACGACCGTCGTCATGGCGACCCATGACGCGGCCATCGTGGATTCGATGCGCAAGAGAGTCATCGAGCTGGAATACGGCAAGGTGGTCCGGGACCAGTCGCGCGGGGTGTACGGTCAGGCGTACTGATCCGTTACCTCCCTGTTACCGCCGTCTACCGAGGGATTCAGCCATGCGTTCACAGTTCGTCTTCTCAGAGATCTGGATCGGGCTGCGCCGGAATCTCACCATGACGATGGCGCTCATCGTGGTAGTGGCCATCAGCCTCTCCTTGCTCGGCACCGGTCTGCTGTTCGTCAAGCAGGTGGACCGGACGCGGTCGTTCTGGCAGGGCCGGGTCGAGATGTCGGTCTACTTCTGCACCTCCACGAGCGCTCAGTACAACCCGGTGTGCAAGTCGAGCGGTCCCGCCACTCAGCAGCAGAAGGACTCTCTTCAGCAGCGGCTTCAGTCCATGCCGCAAGTGGAGTTCGTCAAGTACGTGTCGCAGTCCGAGCAGTACCAGCAGTTCCGGCAGGAGTTCTCCAACGAGCCGAACCTCGTCGACAACACGCCCAACAACGCCATCCCGGATTCGCTCGAGGTGAAGCTCAAGGACCCGCAGGCCGGTTACAGCGTCGTCGCCAGCGCGGCCGAGGGCGCGCCCGGAGTCGAGAACGTGATCAACGAGATGACCATCCTCGACAAGTTCTACAAGCTGCTCGACGCGGCGCGGAACGCCGTGGTGATCATCGCCTTGATCCTTCTTGTCGCCGCGATCCTGCTGGTGGCCAACACGATCAGGCTGTCGGCCTTCAATCGCCGCAGGGAAACCGCGATCATGCGGCTGGTCGGCGCGTCCAACTTCTACATTCAGCTGCCGTTCCTGCTCGAGGGCGCCATCGCCGGTCTGCTCGGCTGGGCCATAGCCGCCGCGCTACTTATTGCCGCAAAGGCGTTTCTTCTGGATACCGTGGAGCAGTACTTCGCTACCAATACCGGTCTGTCAGCCGGTGATCTCGTCGAGGTCATCGTCCTGGCGATGATCGTGGGCGTGCTGCTGTGCGGCGCCACGTCGTTCCTGACGTTGCGCCGTTACCTGCGGATCTAGGACGCGACGGGGAGGGACGTGGGTAAGGAACAGGGGCGGAAAGTCATCGCCCGGAATCGTCGCGCCCTGCACGACTACCACATCGTCGATACCTACGAGGCGGGCCTGGTACTTACCGGTACAGAGGTCAAGTCGCTGCGGATGGGACGCGCGTCGCTGACCGACGGTTTCGCGCAGATCACCGACGGCGAAGCGTGGCTGCACAACGTGCACATCCCGGAGTACATCCAGGGCACTTGGACCAATCACGCCCCTCGCCGGATCAGGAAACTACTTTTGCACCGATCTGAGATCGACCGGCTGCTCAGCACCACCGCTGAGCAGGGGCTCACGCTAATCCCGCTGGAGTTGTACTTCAAGGACGGCCACGTCAAGGTCGAAATCGCGCTGGCGCGTGGAAAGCGGACCTACGATAAACGTCAGGACCTGGCTAAGCGAGACGCGGCCAGGGAAATGGACCGTGCGCTGAGGCGGCGAAGGTAGCGGTGTCCTCACCTGCGAGTCCCGCGGGACCGCGGCCCGGCGGCCACGCCAGGCCGCGGGGTCCTCGTGCGCGCAAGCGGATCCCGCGCGACCGTGTGGCCGCGCTGTTCATCGTGGTCGTCGGAGTGATCGTCATCGGCACCGCGGTCGGCTTCGGTTCCGAGGAGTCGGCCGAGCCGGTGGCGCAGGGTTTCCTGCTCGATTGGCAGCAACAGCAGTACTCGGCGGCCGGCGCGCTGACCACCGCGTCGCAGAGCAGCGTAGCCAGCGCCCTCAAGGCAGCGCTCGGGCAACTCGGTGCCTCGGCGCTGTTCTTGTCCATGGACTCGGTGGTCCAGCACGGAGCCAGCGCGGAGGCGAGGTTCACCGCCTCCGTCGACCTGGCCCAGCAAGGCCAGACCTGGACGTATCACGGCAGTTTCAGGCTGGTGAAGGCCGGGGGCAACTGGCGTGTGGCCTGGACACCGGCGGTCGTCTATCCGGGTCTCGGCACCGGTGATCGGCTCGCCGTGGTGACCTCGTTCCCGAGCCGGGGCTCCGTGCTCGATTCGAGCGGGAAGCCCTTGGAGTCGCCATCGACCGTCTACGTGGTCGGCGTGGTGCCTGACCAGCTCACTAACCCGACCGCGACGGCCAGCAGTTTCGGCGCCGCGACCGGAGTGGAAGCCACGCAGGTGGCCGGCCAGATCAGCGCCGCCCCGCCACAGACGTTTCTCAAGCTCGCCTCGCTTGACCCGGATACCTATTACAAGCTGAGGGCGCGGCTGCGGCGGGTGCCCGGGCTGGTGGTGAAACCGACCCAGGAGCCGCTGTACAAGGCGCTCGCCACCGGACTGGTGGGGCAGGTTGGCAGCGAGATCAATCAGGCCCTTCGCGCCGCTGGCACCTCTTACCTGCCCGGGACCACAGTCGGCCTGTCCGGGCTGGAACTCGCCTATCAGCACCAGCTACTCGGGACCCCGTCGACGTCGATCGTCCAGCTTTCCTCGACAGGTTCGGTGAAGGCGGTGCTGACCCGCTGGGCGGGGACGCCCGCTACCTCGGTGCGGACCACGATCAGCGCGCCGGTCCAGCGCGCGGCGCTCGCGGCGCTCGATTCGGTCCGGCAGTCCGGCGAGCTGGTCGCGGTCCGGGCCTCGACCGGTCAGGTTCTCGCGGTCGCCCAACACGAGGGGTCGACCGCGTTGCCCTCCGGCGGGGTGCTGGATGCCAAGCTGTCGCCCGGTACGGCGTTCACCATCATTTCCACGGCCGCGCTGCTGGAATCGGGCCTGGCGGTGGATACCCCCATCTCGTGCGACAACTCCTTCACCGTCGGCGGCCAGACGTTCACCAGTTACGGGACGGGTGCGGAGAGGCCGTTCAGCTCTGACTTCGCCGAGGACTGCAGTACCGCGTTCGCCGGGCTGTCCGAGCGGCTCACGTCCGCGGAGTTCTCCGAGATAGTGAAGGACTTCGGCATCGGCGCTGACTGGTCGCAGCTGAAGGTGCCTGCCTTCTCCGGTTCCGTTCCGTCGGCGAGCGGCGAGGCCGATCTGGCCGCGGAGACGATCGGCAAGGGAAACGTCCAGGTAAGCCCGCTGACAATGGCCATGGTCGCGGCGGATGTCGCTTCCGGTACCAGGCAGTCGCCTTCGGTGATCGCGGTTCCAGGTGACCCGCCCGCCGCCCAGCCCGCGGTGCTGGACGGGTCGACCATGACCGCGCTGCGCGGCCTCATGCGAGGTGCGGTCCGGTCCGGAGCGGCGCACGCCGCCAACGTGCCGGGAACGCCGGTGTACGGCCAGGTCGGCCTGACCCGTAGCTCGTTCGGATGGATCAGCTGGTTCGTCGGCTATCGCGGAGATGTGGCATTCAGCCTCATCGAGACGGGGAACAGCCCTCAGCTCTCGGCCGCGGCCCTGGCTGGCGCCTTCCTGTCAGCCCTGGGCAACACCGCCATCAACGGCTGACCCTCTGCTCTGAGCCGCTGACCCCCTGCCCTCCTGGCCCTGTGACACCCTGGCCCTGTGACCCCCTGGCCCCCTGGCCCCCTGGCCCGCTGGTCCGGTGCGGCGCCGTCCCTCCAACCCCTTGAATGTGACATTCATGGCGTCCCCACCCCTTGAATGTCACATGGGTGCGGCTCCCTTAAAGTGACAGCCAGCCAGGTGCTGCTCCCTGGCCAGCGGCACCGATGGCACCATCGGGCACGCTCCAATAGCGCTACTGATCGGTTTGAGCGGCACCGATGGCACCACCGGCATGTTGCCCGCTCCGGAGGAGCCGCACCCATGTCACATTCAAGGGGTGGGGAAGCGGGGTTTCCCGACCGCCGAGTGATTGATTCGTCCCGTTTGTGCCGATATAACCGTGCCATAGGATCCTCACCAGCACTAGTTACGATCCGTTATCAATGCGTGACCGAAATATGTTCACTCCGAGCAACCATATGGACACTCCCTGGCGTCTATATAGGTGACTGGGGTTCGCTTGGGGGGTTGCGGCCCAGTCGACATGGAAGGTCCGGGTCTCATCTCGGGGGAGACCCGGCCGCCAGACCGGCTCCGACCCTGCCGGTCGGCCCCTGTGGGCGCGTCTCGGCCACCGCCAGCGTCCACAGGGGCCATTAGTATGTCCGTCGAGCGACGGCTACCGGAATCTGGCTTGGCGATCCGGTGTTGTAGATATACGGTTGGGTGACGGCAGGGTGTATCGTCGCCCGGCCGGGTCGGCTCTGCTTGGTCAGGCTGGCTGGACAACTCAATAGGGGGTGAACGGTTTCGACTTCGGTAGTCGAGCCAGGGGAAGCGGGCCGAGGGTTGCGGTTGTGACCTCGTTAATCCTGTGGCCGCAAACCAATAAGTGCCAACGTTAAGCGCACTGAGCTCGCTCTCGCCGCCTAAGGCGAGTTAGCGACTCTGTCAGCCCGGGGATGCCTTCGACCCGGTGTCTGGCATCAGCTAGAAGGATCCACCGTCTGATCCGGTCGCGGGATCAGACGGGACATCAAACAGCGGCTGAGCCTGTCGGCGTCTAGCTTGCGTGATCGCCGGGGCTGAGAAAAGCAGAGCAAGCTGCGCCCGGAGAAGCCCTGGTGAGGTACTGAAGGACGCGGGTTCGATTCCCGCCACCTCCAAGAGTGCTCAAGCATCGTATTGAGCGTTGTTGGAGGTGTCCGTATCCCCATACGTCTCATGCGCCGCCGGTATGCGCTCGAAGCACACCGGGCTTGGTTCATGGCGGGCTATCCCTTGTCTCCCCGGTGGTCTGACTGATCGCGAATCTCGCCTCAGATCACTGCGGCCATCCGATCTATTGCCACACCAACTGGGTTTTGATGTCTCAGTGGCCAACGCGTCACGCTCAGTCTCGTGCGGCATTTCACACACATGCCGGTATCCATCGTTCACCACACGGATAGTTATCATGCGAGTTCGAAGCGTATCTGCGTGCGCCCTTCCGTCCGGTCCGGTCCTGCCTTGCCCTTGCCCTCCGCCGGATGAATGTGGCAACGACCCGGTTATGACCGGTTGAATGTCACATTCATCCGCCCGTCAGCAGCCCGCGCCGAAGGCCCCCACCAACCTCTTGAATGTGACGTTCATGTCGTCGTGACGACATGGTTGTGACAGCCATGTTGTTAGGGTGTTGGAGAGCAAGGCGTTTCTCTGGTTAATTATGCGTTCCGCCTTCGCTCCACCTGTCGAGGACGCGGGCGGCTTGCTGAGGCTCCGTGAGCTGCGGATCGAACGCGCTAGCGACTGGTTCTTGCCCAGATCGGCGCCGGGGGCGGCGCCCGACCGCTTGGCGACTTCCGTCTTTGCGGACTACGCACGTATAAGCCGCCTTTGGCCGACATCGATCACATTTCGCCCATATGGGCTATGAAGCTATGGAAGTTCCCGGCCTCGTGGCCACAAAAGGGGGCGGGAAATCGGTATCTTTCCGCCGCAATGCCCTTTTTCCCATGAGATCAGTTGAGGGATTCGCGCGGAAACCGGCATATCGGCTCAAGCTTATGGCTGGTGAAACGGCGCCAGCATGCCGTGCCGCAACTCTGCGGCCAGGGCCGCGCGCGCCATCAGGGGCGCCGCGGATCCGCCTTGCCTGCGTACCGGCAAGCGGGTCGCCTGATGACACTGGCAACGGGCCTGCATGAGTACGTCCCCGGACTAAACGAAGTCGCGAAACGCCAGCCTGCTGCGGCTTGCACCTGGCCTGCTCGAACCGGCGACCCGGCATACCGTGCCACCGCCCGCCAGGCAGCAACACCAGGCAGCAACCACCACGTCACCGCCACTGCGCGGCCGCCGGTCACGCAGCCCCCACCGGCGCCTACCAGGCGGCCGCTCCCCATGCAATCACCCGCCCACGCAGCCACCTGCCCACACGACACCTACCAGGCGGCTACCCCACCCGGCCACGAGCCACGCTTCCCCACCATGCCGCCGAGCTGCGCCAACGACCGGCCACGCGGCTAAATTACGCGGCTTTCCCCGTAGCCCGCAGAGCGCCATATGAGGCTCGCGTACAGTACCGCGCAGCCCCCGCCAGACAGCGCCAGACAGCACCAGGCAAACGCCAGACAGCACCCGGCACTCACAAGGCGGATAGCCGCGACTCGCCGGCGGAACCTCTGACGGCACTCCGGCGTAACTACTGTCCGGGGTCGCCACAGCCCCCGCGAGAACCGGAATCCGCGCGCCGTGATGGGCGTGCGATGGGCACTCGATGAGTACGCGATGGCGGCGCGCAGCGCCGATCATTACCATTCTGGGCCCGAACACTGAAATAATAGAGGGACTCATCGAAACGATTGTGGCTGGCCGGTTCCGCCGCAGGTGCCAAGAGGTGGCGTGCGCGGCGCCCACGAGGACATTGCGCGGTACCGCAGGAAGGGGATGGAAGATGGCGGCGATGAAGCCGCGGACGGGCGATGGTCCGCTTGAGGTCACCAAGGAGGGCCGTGGCATCGTGATGCGCGTGCCACTTGAAGGTGGTGGCCGATTGGTTGTCGAATTGACAGCCGACGAGGCGACCAGGCTTGGTGATGCGCTGAAGACAGCGGTCGGCCGTGCGGCTTGAGGCCCTCTCAGGCGCTCCGCAGTACCGCTGCTAGCAGGCCATCTCCGAGCGGCAGCAGCATCGATACGAGCCGATCGTCGGCTCGCACGAGGCTGGTGAGCTCTGGAACCTCATCAGATTCAGCTTCCTCCGACCCGGTGTCCGCGCCGAGGGCGTCGTTGAAGATAACCACGCCACCGGGTCGTAGCAGCCGCAACGCCGCGGTGAGGTATTCGGGGTAGTCCCGTGGATCGGCATCGCAGAACACCAGGTCGTAAGCGCCGTCAGAAAGCCGTGGCAGTACTTCATGCGCGCGGCCTAGGATGAGGCGGCTCTGGTTGGACGCGAAACCAGCCCGCGTGAACACCTGCCGGGCCATCCGCTGATATTCGGGCTCGGTGTCCACGGTGGTGAGGACGCCTCCCGGACGCATGCCGCGCAGCAGCCAGATCCCGGAGCTGCCGCAGCCGGTTCCGATCTCGACTGCGGTGCGCGCGCCCACCGCGGCGGCTAGGAAGCGCAGCGTCGCGCCCACTTCTGGCCGGATCGGTGTGGTGCCGCCGAGGTCGGCGGCGTTGACCCGGGCGGTGAGCAGCGGCTCGTCCTCGATGGCGAATTCAGCGACGTAAGCTAGTGGCCCCACCGCAGCAGCGTAGCGCCCTGGGCTGGGGCGCGGGAACTATGCGGCAGGCCGGACCGTTACCAGGCGTGGAAACCCGAACTGGCGTAAGGGAAGAAACCAGGGCACGATGGTTATTGGCGCGGCAGTCCGTGATTCGGAGGGCGCATTGCAGCACCAGGCCGAGTGGAGCCTCCCAACCTGGGAGGAGATTGTGCGCGCCCACTCGGTCCGGGTCTATCGCCTTGCTTACCGGCTTACCGGTAACCCTCACGACGCGGAGGATCTGACCCAGGAAGTGTTCGTCCGTGTCTTCCGGTCTCTGTCCAGCTATACGCCAGGTACGTTCGAGGGCTGGCTGCACCGGATAACCACCAACCTCTTCCTTGATGGAGCCCGGCGCAAGCAGCGGATCCGGTTCGAGGGCCTCGCCGACGAGGTCGCCCACCGGCTGGCGGGGCATGAGCCCACTCCGGCTGAGGCATTCGATGACTCCCATCTGGACGACGACATCCAGGCGGCGTTGAAGGCGTTGCCGCCGGAGTACCGCGCGGCTGTCGTGCTGTGCGATATCGAGGGCTTTTCTTACGAGGAGATCGCCGCGACCCTTGGCGTTAAGATCGGCACGGTGCGCAGCAGGATCCACCGTGGGCGCGCGCAGCTCCGCACTGCGCTCGAGCACCGGAGGCTTAACCGGAGCGGACTGTCATGAGCCATCTTGGTGACCGGCTCTCAGCCCTCGTGGACGGTGAGCTTGGCGGCGCGGAGCGGGATAAGGCCTACGCGCACCTGGCCCGCTGTGAGCAGTGCCGCGCCGAGGCCGCCGCCTTGCGTGACCTGAAGCGGCAACTGCGATCCCTCGCCGTCGAGCAGCCCGAGGTGGCCATCGCCGAGGCGGACGTGATGCGCCGGCTGATGACGATGAGCGGGATCGGCGGCCAGCAGCCGCGCCGACGGCTCCACGTACCAAGGCCGGGCCTGTCGAGGACGGGCCTGCCTGCCTCGGCCAGAGGACTGCGACCGCCCGGAAGCCAGTCGGCCAGCGGTCGGCGGCCGCAGATCGGCAGGTTTTCCCGGCGTCACCGTCGTTCGCTGGTCGTCGGGGCTGTGACGGTGATGGTCAGCCTAGGCACTGCCGCGTTCACCGCCGGTGGCGGCGATCCGGGTCCGGGGCCGAAGATCACGCCGCAGATGGAGTTGTACAGCGAAGAGCATGCGATCACGACCGGTGAGGTCCCGTTCACCGGGACTCCCGGGACTCCCGGGACTCCCGGGACTCCCGGAACCTCTGGAACCTCCGGAACCACCGGGGCTCCCGGGCCGGTGGAGGGCGGGATGGTCTCCGTCGGCAGCTCAGTGAGCCCAGTGAACCCAGCGAGCCCCACCAGGCCAGGGAGCAGGTCCGCCACTGCTCCGTCTCGCGACACCACCCCCACCGCGCTGGATTCAGGCAGGCCAGCGCAGAAACCGTGAGGGCAAGCGTGTTCCCGCCACGATCATCCGAAGGCCGTAAGCGCCATCTGCTGGTGCTGACGGCCGTTCTGGCGGTGGGCGTGCCCGGTTGCCTGCTGACCGGATGCGACGGCGGACAGACGGCACCGGCCAGAAGCGGACCGTCATCGGCCGCCGCGGCCAGGGCTGCCGCCGCGGCCAGGGCGGCTCGCGCGGCCACCCCTCGGCTGACCCGCGAGCGCAGCAATCCGGTGGCGCTGGATCTGATGACCGAGGCCGCCCAGGCCGCGGTGGTCACGTCGTACCAGGGTGAGGAGTTCGACTACCGCTCCGACGCCGGCGGCATAACGGTCCTGGAATCGAGTATCTGCCATGTCAGCGGCGGCCAGACGCTGACGCAGACGCAGGCGACCGGCATTGGCGCCAGCAGCCAGTCTTATCTGTCCGCCGATCCCGATGGCCAGTCGCCCGAAGGGGTTCTGGGTGTCACGGCGACGCTGGTCAATCTGCTTGAAGACCACTATGTGGTGGGCTACGCCGGTTCGGCCTCGGCCGATAACCGGACGGCCCAGGTGGTGGAGGCCTGGCGGGCGGACGGCAGCCTTGCCGCTCGGTTCTGGCTGGACAACGCGAGCAAGCTGCCGCTGGAGCGAGAGGTCTTCGACCCCGCCGCGCACGTGATCAACGAAGGCCACTTCATCAACGTCCAGATCGGCGATCCACGGGCCAAGCCGACGTGTGCTGCCTTTGCTCCGGCCCAGCCGGCGGCCCAGTCAGCGGCCCCGTCGGCAGCCCGGCCAGCGGCCCGATCAGCGGATCAGGCAACAGCTCAGTCAGCTGCCCAGTCGGCGGCTCAGGCGGCCGGTCCGTGGGCGTTCCCCGTGCCGCCCGCCAAGCTGCTTGCGCTGAGCCGGCAGGGCTGGCGGGTTCCGCCCGCTCTGCCCGGCGGCCTGATCCTGTTCAGCGGAGGGGAGACCAGCACCAAGTCTGGACCAGTGCTCGATCTGGCTTACTCCGACGGACTCTATGTGGTATCTTTGTTCGAGGAACGCGGGAAGCTGGCGGCCAAGCTGGCCGGCTGGCAGAAGGTCACAGTGGGCGGCCGCACCGTTTACGCGGCCATGCCGGCCCAGCGATCGCTGACATGGGCCGGAAACGGAATGGTGTACACGGTCATCGCCGACGCCCCGGCGCAGATCCTGGCCACCGTTGTGGGCGCGCTGCCATACGACAAGCCGCCGGGCTTCTGGAAGCGCATGACCCGCGGTCTCTCCCGGCTGGCAAGCATGGTGAACCCGTTCCGGTGAACTCGCTCGGACCGCCCTCGCGGGAGACCCCATGCCGCCGGAAACAAGCTGGAGAAGCCCGGAAAGCCCGGCAAGCCGGACAAGCCGGAAACAATGCCCCCGGCCGGCTGGCGCAGAATGCGGCGACACGGATTACAGTGGACTTGGAAATATGCCGGCCGGCGCACCGCCTCGGCTCGGCCACGGCCTATGGAGAGCTGAAGCGTGTTCGACCTGTCCCTCCCGAAGCTGCTGATCTTGGCGGTCATCGCGCTGGTCATATTCGGGCCGCACGAGCTGCCGAAGATCGCCTCTCAGGCTGGCAAGGCCCTGCGCGACCTGCGCAGGATCGCGGACAGCGCGAAGAACGACCTGCGCGAGGGGCTTGGGCCGGAGTTCAATGATTTCGATTTCAACGATCTGAACCCGAAGTCATTCGTCCGCAAGCACCTGATGGACGACCTTGAGGCGGCGATCAGCGCGCCCAGCGCCACGCCTACCCAGGGCGGCCTGGCCACCCAGACCGCCACGTCGCTGCTAGCGCCCGGCGAAACCCCGCCCTACGACATCGAAGCGACGTAGTTTTCTAGACTGGGCTCAGGCCTAGCTGACGGCCGGCCAGGCCGCGGCCGCGCGCCCCTAGGGCATCCGCGATCTTGCGCAGGGCCAGCGCGGCCGGTGAATCCGGCGCGCCGAGCACCAGCGGCAGGCCCGCGTCTCCGCCCTCGCGCAGCCGTATGTCGAGCGGTACCTGCCCCAGCAGCGGGACCGACGTCCCAGACAGCCGGGTCAGCGCGGAGGCGACGGTCTCGCCGCCGCCGGAGCCGAATACCTCGGTGTGCTCCCCGCAGTGCGCGCAGACCAGGTAGGACATGTTCTCGATGACGCCGGTGATCCGCTGATGGGTCTGGGACGCTATAGCCCCAGCGCGTTCGGCGACTTCGGCGGCGGCGAGCTGCGGTGTGGTCACGATGAGAAGCTCAGCGGTGGGCAGCATCTGAGCCACCGAAATCGCCACGTCTCCGGTTCCCGGGGGCAGGTCGAGCAGCAGCACGTCCAGGTCGCCCCAGTACACATCGGCGAGGAACTGCTGGAGCGCGCGGTGCAGCATCGGCCCGCGCCACACCACGGGGGTGTTCCCCTTGGTGAACATGCCGATCGAGATGACCTTCACATCGTGCGCGGACGGCGGCATGATCATGTTCTCTACCGGCGTAGGACGTCCGGTGACGCCGAGCATCCGAGGCACGGAATGTCCGTATATATCCGCGTCTACCACACCAACCCGCTGCCCCGAAGCGGCCAGGGACGCGGCCAGGTTCACCGTCACCGATGACTTGCCGACCCCGCCCTTGCCGCTGGCCACCGCGTAGACGCGGGTCAGCGAGGATGGCTGCGCGAATGGGATCTGCGGCTCCGGGCGGCCGCCGCGGAGCTGGGTCTGCAACGCCTTGCGCTGCTGCTCGGTCATCACGTCAAGGTCGACCCGGACCGCAGTCACACCGGGCACTTTGCCCACCGCGGCGGTCACGTCGCGGGTGATGGTGTCGCGCAACGGGCACCCCGCGACGGTCAGCCACACATCGACTCGCACCGCGCCGCCAGGCTCGATCGTGATGCCCTTCACCATGCCGAGTTCGGTGATCGGCCGGCGGATCTCAGGGTCGAGCACGGTACCGAGCGCCTGTGTCAACTGTTCTTCGGTCGGGGAGCTCATAAAGGAATTTTAGAACGAACGCCTGTAGTGCTTGTTTTCCCGGGGGTGCAACCAACCCCCGATCCTCGTCGCGGGCACGGTAATCACCCGGACTACCCCCGAACCCGCGTCGAGCGCAGCGAGCTTCGCGCTCCCCCAAACGTACGGGGCGACGCCCTGGGACAACCGTGGCTCCGCGGCGAGCGCCAGCGAGCTTCGCGGTCGCGTGGCCGCGGAGGGCCCATAGGCCCTCCCGGCCGCGCGAAACCGCAGCGGGAAGCGTCGCTGGCCGGGGGGTCCGGGGGGTTGGTCTATACCCCCCGGGAAATACTGCGACCATGGAGCGTTCGTACCGGGTGCGCCGGTCCTGCCTGTCGGTGCCGGCCAGCAGCGAGCGGTTCATCGCTTCGGCGCGCGGCGTTCCCGCTGACGAGGTGTTCCTGGATCTGGAGGACTCCGTCGCGCCCGGGGCCAAGGAGGCCGCCAGGGACCAGGCGGCGGCCGCGCTGTCGTCGGGGGACTGGGGAACCCGCATCGTGGGGGCGAGGATCAACGACGCTTCGACGCCGTGGGCGTTCGCCGACGTGCTGGCCGTGGTATGCGCGCGGCTGGATGTGATCGTCTTGCCCAAGGTTCGCTCGGCGCGCGACGTGGTATGGCTGGACGTGCTGCTCGGCCAGATCGAGGCGTCGCGCGGGCTGCCCGCCGGGCAGATCGGGATCGAGGCGCAGATCGAGGACGCGCCCGGGCTCGCGTCCGTGGCAGCCATCGCCGAGGCGTCCCCGCGGCTGGCGGCGCTGGTGTTCGGCCCGGCGGATTTCATGGCCAGCGTGGGGATGCGTTCCCTCGAAGTGGGCGAGCAGCCCGCCGGGTACGTGGGCGGGGACGCCTACCACTACGCGCTGATGCGCATCCTGGTGGCCGCGCGGGCGAGCGGACTGCAGGCCATCGACGGCCCGTACCTGCGGGTCCGGGACGTGCCTGGGTTCCGGCGTTCGGCGGTCAGCGCGGCTGCGCTTGGTTATGACGGTAAATGGGTGCTGCATCCGGCGCAGGTGGACGTGGCCAACTCGGTGTTCGCGCCGTCCGCCGAGGAATTCCAGCGCGCGTCGCGCATCATCGAGGCATACGAGGCGGCGACCTCGGTGGAACGCCGGGGCGCGGTGATGCTCGGCGACGAGATGATCGACGAAGCGTCCCGCAAGCTCGCGCTCTCCGTGGTGGCCCGCGGCCGCGCCGCCGGCCTCTAACCGCCCTCCACCCTGGCGGACTGGGCGAAGTGTGCCCGCCAGGCCAGCGAAACCGGAAAGTCAGGCACAGACCGGCTTTCTTGGCGCTCCATGTCGAAGGTTGTCAATTCCGTCGCCATAGCGTTACGAACGTGACATCGACCTCTTGGAATCCGTTTCGTAACCTCAATCCCATGGGTATCTACAGCACCGTGCAAGCGCGGCTATCCCCCTCGAGGAGGGAGCAATCATGTCCATCAAACGCAAGGTCCTAGCTGGCGCCGCGGCGCTCAGTCTCATCGGAGGGCTCATCGGAGGGCTCGGCCTAGCCGCGGCGAGCGGCGCCCGCGCCGCGACCCCGCCCTGCGGTAGCGACTGCCGGGCGTACTACACCGAGGGCAGGGGCACGGGCGCCGTGACCAGCGTGTTCAAGCGCGTCATCAAGCCTGGCCAGAAGATCATCCTGTTCCGCCCGTCCAACACGGATCCGGCCCAGGACTTCACCTACTACCGCCAGGGGACGGTGCATGCCTTCTACAAGGCGGGCCTGGTTTCCGCGGCTCTCAACCTGCACTACCGCCATGACCACGCGTTCGAGCTGGAGTACACGCCGTTCGGCGTGCCCACCGATCTGTGCGTGGGTGTCGGCTCCACGGCCGGTGATCTCACTCCGGTCACCCTCCAGTGGTGCGGAGCGTCGGCCAAGACGGTCTGGGTCATGGACCGCGCCGACGCGTCAGGCGGCTACGAGCCGCTCATCAACGGGTCGGACACCAACTTCTCGCACCCGTTCGTGCTGACCGACCAGGGCGGCTCGCTCATCACCCTCCGCCTGGAGAAGTTCTCCGACGGCACGGTCTTCGACACCCAGATGTGGGCCTACCTGACCGGCGTTCTGTAATAGACATATGGCAGTCGGTAATTGAATGAGGCCGTGACGCGGCCCGGCCGCGTCACGGCCTCCGCAGTACGCCCCAGTCGGTGAGCACTTCGACCAGGCCGTCGCTGAGCGGTAGCCGGTCCAGTTCCGTGACCTTCACCCAGCGCACGTCGGCCGCGTCGTCACCCGCTATCAGTGATCCGCCGGTGACGGTGATGGCGTAGTCCCTGATGTCCAGCACCCGGCCTTCCCCGCCGGGGCGGCGCACCACGCCGATCAGCCTTCCTGGCCGCACGGTCAGGCCCGTCTCCTCCCGCAGTTCCCGTACCAGGGCCGCGGAGTCGGTCTCACCTGGTTCGATTCGTCCGCCTGGCAGCGACCACAACCCGGTTCCTGGTTCGTGGCCGCGCTTGATCAGCAGCAACCGTCCCTGCTCGTCCACGGCGATGCCGCCGACACACGGGATGACCGATGCGGACATGCTCCTAAGTATCCCGGAACTCGCCCAGGCGAGGACGGGGGCGGACACATGGCATCGAACCAGGGAGCGAGTGGTGCCAACGGGGCAGAGGACACTCAAATATATAGCTTTGGTCACAACGGCCAAATTGCCTTGAGACGCGCCAACCGGACGATAAAGTGAAGCGTCCTAAGAACGGGTAAAGAACGAGAGTTCCAGAACGGCCCCGCCCGGTGACCGCAACTCACCGGGCAGGACCTGGACCCCCGGCCTGCACAGGGAGGGCGAGGATCTATGTACAACTGTAGCCGCCGTTCGGCTTGGCAGTCTCTATCGGTTTCACCGAAATCGCAGTGCGTTGTTTCTGCGGCTGGACTCCCGTCCCCTGTGGGCCTGTAACCCCTTAGCTACCGGGCACGCCCGGATCTTCCTTCTCTCGACCAGCACTACCGGTCAGGCCAGCCGTCCCTGTGCCTGACCAGGGCCACCGCAAGCCGGCGCCAACGCCGGACCAGGGGGGCCGGCGACAACAGCCGCGCGCAGGGTGCGGCTGTGGTTCCAAGGAGGAACACTTAATGTCCATCAAGAGCAAGGTGCTCGCTGCTGCGGCATCGCTGACCCTGGTCGGCGGTCTCGGCGCGGGTGCGCTCGTCACCGCGGGGGCGGCGAACGC
>JAFARZ010000117.1 GCA_019245115.1 Streptosporangiaceae bacterium
ATGGGGCCTGGGACGCGTCGCCGCCCTCGAACACCCCAGACTGTGGGGCGGCCTGATCGACCTACCCGCCACCATCGACCAGCGCACCGCCTCCCAGGTCGCCGCCATCCTGACCCCAGGACAGCCGGAAGACCAGGTCGCCATCCGTTCCTCAGCGGTCTGGGCGCGACGCCTGGAGCACGCACCGCCGGGAGCGCGCCGACCGGATGCGGAGTGGCGGCCCACCGGTACAACGTTGATCACCGGCGGCACCGGCGGCATCGGCGGCCACCTGGCCCGCTGGCTGGCCGCGGCCGGCGCACCCCACCTCCTGCTCACCAGCCGACGCGGACCGGGCGCCCCGGGCGCGGATGAGCTGACGCAGGAACTCAAGGATCTGGGCTCCAGCGTCACCATCACCGCCTGCGACGCCGCCGACCGTGCTCAGCTCGAGGAAACTCTGCGGTACATCCCCGCGGACCTGCCCCTGACCACCGTCATCCACGCGGCCGGAGTGCTGAGCTACGCCCCCATCACCGACCTCTCTCCGGCAACGCTCAGCGACGTTCTCGGCCCCAAGTCGCACGCGGCCGTCCATCTGCACGAGCTGGTCCAGGACCATCCGGTCTCGACCTTCCTGATGTTCTCCTCCGGCGCCGCCACCTGGGGCAGCGGCCAGCAAGCCGCCTACGCCGCCGCCAATCACTACCTCGACGCGCTGGCCCAGCACCGCCATGCCCACGATCAGCCCGCCACGTCCCTGGCCTGGGGGCTCTGGAGCGATGTCGGCATGGCCGCCGACCAGGCCTCCACGGCCTTCCTCTCCCGTTTCGGCATCCACTCCCTCCATCCGGACCTGGCCACCAAGGCCCTGCACCACGCCATCACCGCCAACGCCACCACCCTCACCATCGCCAACATCGACTGGACACGATTCACCCCCACCTTCACCACCGGGCGCCCGGCGCCCCTCCTTGCCGACCTCCCGGAAAACCATCAAGCCACCGAGCCGAGCGGCACCGCGGCGACACCCCTGGTCGAGGAGCTCACCGGGGCCACGGCCGCCCAACGGGAACAGATACTTCTGGACCACGTGCAGACCCAGACCGCCGCCACTCTCGGCCTCCCATCACGCGTCGAAGTTCCTCCGGACAAGCCGTTCTCCGATCTCGGCTTCGACTCCCTCACCGCCGTCCAGCTCCGCAACCAGCTCAACGCCAGCACCGGGCTCCGGCTCCCGACCACCCTTGTCTTCGACCGGCCCACACCCCGGGAGCTTGCCGACTACCTGTACGGACAGCTCGTCGGCCACGACAGGCCGACCGAGGGCTCCATCCTGGCCGAGCTGGACAGGTGGGAGGCAGTGGGCGCCCGCGGTGAGGTGGACCCCGCCGCGCGCCGGCGGATCGCTGTCCGGATGCGGTCCCTGCTGGCCAGCTGGAACGGCGGCCCGGCCGCGTCCAGCCGCGACCTGGAGACAGCGACAGCAGACGACATGTTCGAGCTCATATCCGAAGAATTCGGTAAGTCCTGACCACCCATGCTCGAAGGAGCCCGACCGCATGTCCACCGAGGAAAAGCTTCTCGAAAATCTCAAGTGGGTCACCGCGGAGCTGCGCGCGGCGCGCGAACGTCTGGACAGGCTGGAGTCGGCCGCGCCTGAACCGATCGCGATCATCGGCATGGCATGCCGGTTCCCCGGAGGGGCGCGATCCGCGGAGGACCTCTGGCACCTGGTGGCCGACGGCACGGACGTCATTTCCGCGTTCCCGACGGACCGGGGCTGGGACCTGGACGCCTTGTTCGATCCGGACCCGGAAAACCCCGGCACCAGCTACGTACGCGAAGGCGGGTTCTTGTATGACGCAGCCGAATTCGACGCCTCGTTCTTCGGCATCAGCCCGCGCGAAGCCGTCGCCATGGACCCCCAGCAGCGGCTCCTGCTCGAGACCGCATGGGAGGCGGCGGAGCACGCGGGGCTGAACCGCGAGGCGCTGGCGGGCAGCGACACCGGGGTGTTCACCGGTGTCAGCGCGCACGATTACCTGATGCTCTTTGCCCAGACCTCCAGCGACGTCGAGGGCTACATCGGCACCGGCAACCTGGGCAGCGTGGCGTCCGGCCGCATCTCCTACATCCTGGGCCTGGAGGGCCCCGCGACGACGGTGGATACCGCCTGCTCGTCGTCGCTGGTGGCGATGCACCTGGCCTGCCAGGCACTACGGGACGGCGACTGCTCGCTCGCGCTGGCCGGAGGCGCGACCGTGATGGCCACGCCCGGCGCGTTCAC
>JAFARZ010000176.1 GCA_019245115.1 Streptosporangiaceae bacterium
GTTCCAGGCCATGATCGTCCTGCAGAACACCCCCGCCACCACCTCCGCCCTCCCCGGCCTCGACACCACACCCGTCCCCCTCCCCCTGACCACCGCCAACTTCGACATCGCCGCAGACTTCCGCGAACACGACAGCACCCTCACCGCGGCCTTCAGATATAGCACCGACCTGTTCGACGCCGCGACAATCGAGCGGATGGCCGGGCACCTGCAGGTGATCCTGGCCGCGATCACCGCCAACCCCCACCAGCCGGTAGGCGCCATCGAACTGGCCACCCCCGCCGAACGCGACCAGGTCCTGGCCGCCGGGACCGGCCCCGCCCGCCACACGCCGCCCGGCACGTTCGCGGAACTGTTCCAGGCGCAGGTGCAACGCACACCGGAGGCGACCGCGCTGGTCGCCGGCCCGGCACGGCTCAGCTACACCGAGCTCAACACCCGGGCCAACCAGCTGGCCCGCCACCTGGCCGCCGCCGGCGCAGGCCCGGAGCGCCTGATCGCGCTGGCCCTGCCCCGCACCCCCGACATGATCACCGCCATCCTCGCCGTCCACAAAACCGGCGCCGCCTACCTCCCCCTCGCCCCCGCCCTGCCCCCCGCCCGCATCCAGCACCTGCTCACCGACGCCCGCCCCGCACTGATCATCACCACCACCACACAGCTACCCGACAGCACCACGAGCCCGCCCCGGCTGCGGCTCGACGACCCCGCCACCATCACCGCACTGGCCCGCCACCCCGGCACCGACCTGACCGACGCCGACCGGGGAGCACCCCTGGACCCCGCCAGCACCGCCTACGTCATCTACACCTCCGGCTCCACCGGAACCCCCAAAGCCGTCATCACCACCCACACCAGCCTGGCCAGCTTCCACGCCAGCCAGCAGGCCCGCTTCCTGCCGGACGATGTTGTGCTGCGCGCGGCGCTGACCGCCGCCTTCTCCTTCGACGCCTCCTGGGAAGTACTGCTCCTGCTGGCCAGCGGCCACGAACTGCACCTGATCGACGACGACACCCGCACCGACCCCGCCGCCCTGGTCCAGTACACCGCCGACCAGCACATCGACCTGATCAGCACCACCCCGACCTTCCTGGACCAGCTCCTCGCCGCCGGGCTCCTGACCAGCGAGCAGCACCGGCCCCGGATCATCGTGCCCGGCGGCGAGCCGGTCCCCGCCCGCCTATGGCAGGCCCTGGCCGCCGCACCCGCCACCACCAGCTACAACGTCTACGGCCCCACCGAGACCACGATCGACTCCACCTCCCGCCAGATCACCGGGACCCGGCCCGGCATCGGCCGCCCCCTGCACAACACCCAGGCCTACGTACTCGACCCCGCCCTGCGCCCGGTGCCGCCCGGCATCCCCGGCGAGCTGTATATCGCCGGGGCGGGGCTGGCCCGGGGGTACCTGAACCGGCCGGGGCTGACTGCGCAGCGGTTTACCGCCTGCCCGTTCGGGCCGCCCGGCAGCCGGATGTACGCGACCGGGGACGTGGTCCGGTGGACCGGCGACGGCCAGCTGGAATACCTGGGCCGCACAGACCAACAGGTCAAGATCCGCGGGTTCCGGATCGAGCCCGGCGAGATCGAGACCGCCCTGCTCCGCCACCCCGCCATCACCGGCGCCGCCGTGACCGCCCGCCAAGACAACGGCCGCAGGTACCTGGCCGCCTACCTGATCCCCGCCACCCCCGCCAGCCCCCCGTCTGCCGCAGACCTGCGCGACTGGCTCAAGGAAACCCTGCCCGACTACATGATCCCCGCCACCTTCACCACCCTGGACACCCTCCCGCTCACCGCCAGCGGCAAACTCGACCGCCGTGCCCTCCCCCACCCTGGCACCCCCGCCCCCGCCGCCGCCTACACCCCGCCGCGCACCCCGGCCGAACACGCCATCGCCGCCATCTGGGCCGACGTCCTGGGCCTGGACCAGGTCGGCATCCACGACAACTTCTTCGAACTCGGCGGCGACTCCATCCTCTCCATCCAGACCGTGTCCCGCGCCCGCCGGGCCGGCCACCAGTTCAGCGTCAAGGACCTGATCCTCCACCAGACAATCGCCGAACTCGCACCCCATACCACTCCCGCTACCGCCGGCCCCGCCGCACACCAGCCTCTCACCGGCCCCGCCCCCCTCACCCCCATCCAGCACTGGTTCTTCCAGGGACGTCGGAGGAACCCGCGGCACTTTAACCAATCGATGCTCATCGAACTATCGGCTGAAGTGGATGAAGCGGCTTTGCGGCACGCCCTCGACGCATTGCTTGCGCATCACGACGCTCTGCGGACGCGGTTCGAGGAGGCCGACGGAGAATGGCGCGCCCGCATCGCGCCTGTCGCGCCCGCGGCTCTCGAACAACATGACCTCGCCGAGGTCGACCCTCGCGAACAGGAGGCGGTCATGGAGAAGGTCGCCAACGACGTCCACACGAGTTTCAACCTCGCGACCGGCCCGTTGTTCAAGGCCGTCCTGTTCGCACGAGGCCCGGAGCAGGGACCATATCTCTTCCTCCTCGCACATCACCTTGTCATTGACGTCGTGTCCTGGCGGATTCTGTTCGACGATCTCGACATCGCGTACCGGCAGGTCGTGGATCAGATACCTGTCGATCTCGGGCCTGGGACCACATCGTTCCCCGAGTGGGCGGAGCGGCTGGGATCTCATGTTGCGGCTGGCAAGCTGGACGGTGAGCTGGACCACTGGTCCGAGGTACTGGACTCCTGCGCCCCGCTCCCGGTAGACCACGCGTCCGCCGATCCGGCCAGCCCGGAAGCGACGGTACACGCCCGGCTCAACGTCGAGGAAACCGACGCGCTGCTGCGTGCCGCGCCGACGGCGTACCGCACCCGGATCAACGATGTCCTGCTCGCTGCTCTGGCATGGGCTCTGTGCCGGTGGACCGGCACAAGCCGGGCATGCGTCGATCTCGAAGGCCACGGCCGGGAAGATCTCCTGGATGGTGTGGACCTGTCCCGGACCGTCGGATGGTTCACCACGGTCTTCCCCGTCACGCTAGAGGTTCCCGGGCAGGATCAGCCTGGCTGGCGTGCGCTGATCAAGTCGGTGCGCCGGCAGCTCCGGGCCGTGCCGGGAAACGGCATCGGCTTCGGCGCGCTACGTTATCTCGGCTCCGCGGCCGCCCGCGACCGGCTATCGGCCTCACCCGGACCCCAGATCGCGTTCAACTACCTGGGCCAGTTCGACGCTCGGTCCCCGGATGCCGACGGCGGACTGCGCCGGGCCGTTCTTGGCTCACTCGGCCAGGACCATGACCCGTCCGATCACGACCCGCACCTGCTCCAGGTCATAGGCGCGACCCAGGCCGGCCGCCTGGAGTTCACCTGGTCCTACCGGCCAGAGGTGCACGACAGATCCACCGTTGAGCGTATCGCCGGGGAATTCACCGATGCATTGCGGCACATCGCCCGCGAATGCCTGGAGACCTGATGCAACCGCCGCTGTCGAGAAACCGTAACTATCAGCTCCTGTGGGGCGGCAGGATGCTGTCCGGATTCGGCTTGAGCAGCGCGGGGATCGCCTTCCCGCTGCTGGTGCTCACCACCACCGGGTCCGCGGCCGAATCCGGAGTCGTGCTTGGAACGATGGCGGCAACCCAGATCGCAGCCGGGCTCCCTGCCGGCGTGCTCGCGGACCGCTGGAACCGCAAGTACATTATGGTCGGCTGCGAAGCGATGCTGGCCGCGGCGACCGCCAGCCTGGTCGTCGCGCTCATCTGGCACGCCCTGACCATCCCGCACATGATCGTGGTAGCAGGCGTGATCGGGGTATGCGGAGGGTTGTTCGAACCGGCGGAATCCGCGTCACTGCCGAACCTTGTGCAAGACCGCCAGGTGTCGACGGCGCTGGCGATGAACTCCGCCAGGAGCTCGCTCGGCGGCCTCTCCGGTACCGCCGTGGGGGGATTCCTGTTCGCCGTCGGCAGAGCGGTGCCGTTCGTCGCCGACATGGTCAGCCACGCCGTGGCGTGTTGCGCGCTGATGTTCCTGCGCATGCCCTCCCCGCCTGCCCGGCCCCAGTCGGCAGGCAACCTCCGCCGCGAGATGCTCGACGGCCTGCGCTGGGTATGGCAGCAGCGCTTCATCCGGGTCCTAGCGATATGCGCGCTGGTACTGAGCCTCTTCCTCACCGCTTTTTACCTTCTCATCATCGTGCTGGCACGGCGCAGGGGCATTCCATCCGGCGAAATCGGCGTGATGGCAGCCATGCTGGGTGCGGGCGGTGTGGCCGGTTCTCTGCTCGCGCCCTACCTGCACAACAAACTGAGCCCATTCGCCTCGATCGCCTCGGTGTTCTGGGTTCTCACGGCGCTTACGCCCGCGGCCATCTTCATTCACAGCGGCTACCTGATGGGCGCGCTGTTCTTCGGCATCGCGCTGCCGATGCCGATAGCGAACACCACGATCCTGACCCGGCAGCTCCTGATCACGCCGGACCATCTGCGTGGCAGGCTCAGCGGCGTGATCGGCCTGATCGTCGGGTCCGCCGCCGTCGTAGGGCCGCCGCTCGGCGGCATCCTAATAGAACTGCTATCCAGCACCCAGGCGGTGCTGGTCTGCGCGACTGGCATCGCCGCCATCACGGCCGTGGTCACGGCAAGTCCCACGCTGCGCCACTTTCCCCGGATAGAGAGCGCAGATGACAACCAGGCCCCGGTCGCCGTGGCCGAAACATGACTTCAATCCGAACTCCAAGCTCATCGCGGAAGGAGACAGCGAAATGGATGACGACGCCACATACGAGGTACTGCGCAACGATGAGGACCAGTACTCACTGTGGCCAGCCGACCATGACATCCCGGCCGGCTGGTACCAGGTGGGCAGACAGGGCACCAAAAACGAATGCTCGGCGTACGTCGACGAGGTGTGGACGGACATGCGGCCGCGCAGTTTGCGCGAACGGATGGACACCGAAGCGCGGTCGTGACCGGCCCTCTTACGTAACCACGAAGGCCGATCTCGAACAGATGGCAACGCGCCTGCTCGCGCTCTGCACCGTCCAGAGCGCGAGCTGGCGTGAGAAAGCAAATGAGTGGAGGATTCCCGGTGCATGCCTCCGACCCGCGAAGGAGACAATCATAATGACTGTCCGTACCGACTGCTTACCAGGGCTTCACGGGTGTCGGCGCGCGAATAGAGGCTCGCGGAGCCGGGGACGAGCAGTCCAGGTTCACCGCGCAGTATCTGCTCGTGCAAGTTCCGCACCGGATCGCTCGGCGCTATGCCGAGTTCGTCATCCAGCTCCCGCCGCAGCTCATGGAACATCTGCAGGGCCTCCCCCCGCCTGCCGCTACGGTACAAGGCCAGCATGAGCTGGCCCCATAGCCGTTCCCGGAGAGGGTTCGCGCGTACCCACGGCCGCAGCTGACCAGCCACGTCAACATGACAGCCGAGCGTCAGGCGCACCTCGGCCCAGTCCTCGACCGCGTTCAGCCGTTCCTCGTCGAGATTCGCGGCGGCATCGATCAGCGACCAGGACTTTGGTACTCCCTGGAGCGCGGGGCCTCGCCACAAGCTCAGCGCACGCCGCAAGGCATCGTCAGCGGCGTCCAGGTGGCCGCCCCTGAGCAGCTCACGGCCTTCTTTGGCGAGTTTGGAGAACACCAGTAGATCCAGTTCGCTGGTATCTACTGGCATCCGATAACCACCGATGAGGGTTTCTATGGGCGCGACGGTAGGGTCACGCGGCGAGAGTAGTCTGCGCACTCCCCATATGTAGGTCTTCAGCAGACCACGGGCCGTGTTCGGCTGCCCGTCTTCCCACAAGTTCTCTATGAGATGATCCGTGGTCACGACCGCGTTGTGAGAAAGAAGCAACGTGGCAAGAAGCTGGCGATGCTTGGGCCTGGCAATCGAAATTCTTTCTCCGGTGACGGCACAGACCTCAAGCGGCCCCAGGACCCTATACTTCATGCCCCTCCCCCTCCGGCCCGGCGCACTGTCAGCACCGAACCTGATGAACCCCGCTCCGGTTCAGCGAACAGCTCACGCAGCTATCACGGGATCTTTTTCGCGGTTGAATTGAGCGGGGGAACACGTTGCGCGATGGTCATGGCGCCCCATTCGGAATTCCAGCTCGCCGGCTTCCCGGGATGCCATGGCATGGCGAGGCAACTTATATTTCCGATGTCATTGTTATCCACAATCCACTCTTATCTTTCCGGCATTTCGCGTCTAAGGCACACAGAAATCCCAAGCAGATCACAGTTCATGAGCAACGTAACAATAAGGAGCCTCTGGTCAAAAGCAAACATACCTAGCGAAAACTGGCCGAGACTAGTGATGGTTGTCATCAGTTGGCGGTGAGTTGCTCATCGACGGCAATGCGTATCAGTAACAAGGTCACGCGGCGTGACCCTCCCGCCGTCACACGAGATGCATCCGTGATATTCGTTACCTGTTTGCCCTAATAGCCGCAAATATCCCGATCATCATAAGGTGCCGGAGGGTTCACGGCAGAGGTCTGGGAATCTTGTGGAGATAGGGACAGAATTCTATCTGCTCGTCCCGTAAATGATGTGCGGCGCAGCGGGACGGCTGCCGTGCTGGTTCCGCGAGGCAACGGGCGGCGCTGCTGCTGAGCTGAGCGGACCTGCCGATCGCCGCGAGCAGCGGTGGGCTTGACGTGCGGAATTACTGAACGTCGGGTGTGCTTCACTAGGTATGGTGAGCGTTGCCAATAGCGGCGCCGTGCGGCCTGGGCGCGGGCATCTGCGGATCTATCTCGGCTCCGCGGCGGGCGTCGGCAAGACGTTTGCCATGCTCGGCGAGGGGCATCGCCGGTCCGACCGCGGCGCCGACGTGGTGGTCGCGTTCGCGGAAGCGCATGGGCGGCCGCAGACTGCCGCGCTGCTGGACGGCCTGGAGGTCATCCCGCGGGCCAAGATCGAGTACCGGGGCACCATGTTCGAGGAGATGGATCTCGACGCGGTGCTCGCCCGGCACCCGGAAATCGCCATCGTGGACGAGTTCGCGCACACCAACGTGCCCGGGTCGCGGAACGAGAAGCGCTGGCAGGACGTCGAGGAACTGCTCGACGCCGGGATCAATGTGATCTCAGCGGTGAACATCCAGCACCTGGAGTCACTCAACGACGTAGTCGAGAAGATCACCGGCGTACCGCAGCGGGAAACCGTGCCCGACGCCATCGTCCGGGCAGCTGACCAGGTGGAACTCGTCGACATGACGCCCGAGGCGCTGCGCCGCCGGATGGCGCACGGGAATATCTACCCGGCCGAAAAGATCGACGCCGCGCTCACCAACTACTTCCGCACGGGGAACCTGGCCGCGCTGCGCGAGCTGGCTTTGCTGTGGCTGGCCGACAAAGTGGACGAAGGGCTGCAACGATACAGGGTTGAGCACAAGATCGAGGGTGCCTGGGAGGCCAGGGAACGGGTGGTGGTGGCGCTCACCGGCGGTCCCGAGGGCAAGACGCTGATCCGGCGAGCCGCCCGGATCGCGGCCCGGTCGTCCGGCGGCGACCTGCTGGCCGTGCACGTCACCAAGTCCGACGGCCTGACCGGCGCGAATCCGGCCGCGCTGGCCAGCCAGCGCCGGCTGGCCGAATCAGTCGGCGGCACCTACCACCAGGTCGTCGGCGACGACATCTCTGAGGCCCTGCTGGCCTTCGCCAAGGCTGAGAACGCCACCCAACTGGTACTTGGCGCTAGCCGCCGCTCGTGGCTTTCGGCGATGCTCACCGGCCCGGGCATCGGTCAGCGCACCATCCGCGGCTCCGGCGACATCGACGTGCACATCGTCACCCACTCTGAGATGGGCCGCGGCCGAGGGCTCCCCCGGCACCGTGGCGGCATCACCCGCCGCCGTCGGCTCGCCGGATACGCACTGGCCGCCGGGGTGGCGCCGCTGCTCACCTTGATGCTGGCGAACCTGCGCAGCCAGCCGGATGGGACCGGGCTGAACCTCACCAGCGACGTGCTGCTGTTCCTGACCTGGGTCATCGCGGTCGCGCTGGTCGGCGGGTTCATGCCGGCCGTGCTCGCCGCCATCATCGGCTCGCTGCTGCTCAACTACTACTTCATTCCGCCGATACACCAGCTCACCATCGCCCAGGCCAACAATGCGCTGGCGCTGGGCGTGTTCATCGTTGTCGGTTTGATGGTCAGCTCCGTGGTGGATACCGCGGCCCGGCGCACCAAGCAGGCGGCCCGCGCCAACGCGGAATCCGAGCTGCTCGCCACCACCGCCGGCAACGTGCTGCGTGGCCAGCAAGGTCTGACCGCGCTGCTGGACCGGATCAGGGAAGCATTCGGCATGGACTCGGTCACCTTGCTTGAGCGCTCATCTCCCGACGGGCAGCAGACGGCGGACGGCCCGGTGGGCAGGCTCCGGACGCTGACCGGTTCGTGGCGTCCGGTCGCCAGCTGCGGCGACTGCCCGGTTACCCGACCCGAGGAAGCCGATGTCGAGGTACCGGTGACCGACAGCCTGTCGCTGGCCTTGCACGGCAGGACGCTGCCGGCCGCGGACCGGCGCGTGCTCGGCGCGTTCGCCGCCTACATCGCGGCCGCCCTGGATCAGCAGCGGCTGACCGCCGAGGCGGAGGCGGCCAAACCGATCGCGGAGGCCGACAAGATGCGCACCGCGCTGCTCGCGGCCGTAAGCCATGATCTGCGCACTCCGCTCGCCTCGGCCAAGGCGGCCGTCACCAGCCTGCGCACGCCGGACGTGGACTGGACCGCGGAGGACCACGAGGAGCTGCTCGCGACCGCCGACGAGTCGCTGGACCGGCTGGCCCACCTGGTCGGCAACCTGCTGGACATGAGCAGGCTCCAGGCGGGGGCGCTATCGCTGTTTCCGCGCCCGAGCGGCCTGGACGAGATCGTGGCCAGCGCGCTGGCCGACCTGGAGCCGGCGGCGCGGCGGATCACCGTTGAAATAGGGGACTCGCTGCCGGAAGTCAACGTGGACCCGGCGATCCTGGAGCGAGTCATCGTCAACCTGACCGAGAACGCGTTGCGCTACTCTCCCGCGGACAAGCCGCCGTTGCTGACCGCGAGCGCGCTCGCCGACCGGGTCGAGCTGCGCGTGATCGACCGCGGCCCGGGAATCCCCGAGGAGCACAGGGACCGGATGTTCGTGCCGTTCCAGCGGCTCGGCGACACCGACAACACGACCGGCGTCGGGCTCGGTCTCGCGCTGTCCCGCGGCCTGACCGAGGCGATGGGCGGGACGCTGACCGCCGAGGAGACGCCGGGCGGCGGGCTTACCATGACGGTGTCGGTGCCAGCGGCGGCCGACTCCGGAGACCGGTACGAGCCGGGCCGCCGCGAGCGCGACGCCGCGATCGAGCCTGACGGAAGCATCTTGTGACCCGGGTTCTCGTTGTCGATGACGAACCGCAGATCCTGCGTGCGCTGCGGATCAACCTCCGTGTCCGGGACTATGAGGTGCACGTGGCCGCGACCGGAGCCGAGGCACTCGAGGTGGCTGGCCGCTACCCACCGGACCTGGTGATACTCGACCTCGGCCTGCCGGACCTCGATGGCGTCGAGGTCATCCAGGGACTGCGCGGCTGGACCAAGGCGCCGATCATCGTGCTGTCCGGACGCGCCGACAGCACCGACAAGGTGGAGGCGCTGGACGCAGGCGCGGACGACTACATCACCAAGCCGTTCGGCGTGGAAGAACTGCTGGCGCGGATGCGGGCCGTCGTCAGAAGGATCGGCAGCGCCGAGGATATGCCGCGCATCCGGCTCGGCGATCTAGTCGTCAACCTCGCCGCCAAGCGCGTCATCCGGCAGGCTCCGGTCCCGGCCGGCGGCGCGGCGACAGCGGCCGGCGACGACATCCGGCTGACTCCGACCGAGTGGCATCTGCTCGAGGTCATGCTCCGCAACCCGGGCAAGCTGCTCAGCCGCAATCAGTTGCTCACCGAGGTGTGGGGACCCGGCTACGCCGACGCCACCGGCAACCTGCGCCTGTACATGGCACAGCTGCGGCGCAAGCTCGAACCCGACCCGGCCCGCCCCCGCTGGCTGATCACCGAGCCGGGCATGGGCTACCGCTACCAGCCCAGCCCGGATGAGCATTCGGGATGACGGCGACGCTGGTTTGCGACGGGATTTGCGCGTTCTGGACTGAATGACGGCAGCCGCGGTTTCGCCGCGGCGGCATGCACTTGCGCGAGGACGTCGGCGGCAAGGTGAACCCGGTTACCTGGCCGGGCCGGACAGAGAAGGACAGCCGGTCGCGGCAACGGTGGACCGGTAGCCTCGCGGCAGTGGCCCCGGCGGTATATGCCCAGCGGCGTAGCCCACCGGGCCGATGAAACGGCGCGGCGAGCCGCCTACCGTGAAGGAGTGCAACCTCGTCCGCCCCTGTGGCACAGGCTGCGGCCAGGCCAGAAGCTAGCCTTGGACGTGGCGGCTGCCCTGGGATACGCGCTGGTCGCCTGGGCCGCGTTCGCCCACAAGATCGACATGTGGTACCTCGGTCTGACGGGTACGTTCCTGGCCGCCCTGGCGGTAGCGCTATGCCGGCGCTGGCCGTTGCTCGGGGCCGGGGCGGCGCTGGCCTGCTTCTGGCTGGCCCCGCTCGCGACCGCGGCACCCGGGTTCACCCGGAATGGGGGGATCGCGCCGTTCGCCGCCGTTGCCCTCATTGCCTTCGCCGCGGGCTACACCCGTCGAGCGAATCGCCGTTACGGCCAGGAACTACTGGACCATCACGCCAGTCAGGCCCAGACGGAACGGGAGCGAGCCCGGCGTGGGGCAGCCGAAGAGCGGATGCGCATCGCCCGCGAACTGCACGATGTGATGGCACACAGCATGAGCCTGATCACCGTCCAGGCGGGATTCGGCCACCTGGTGATCGACCAGCAGCCTGACGATGCGCGCGCGGCGCTGGCCACCATCGAGGCGGCGGGCCGGGAGACGCTGGCCGAGATGCGCCGCCTGCTCGGCGTGCTACGGGACGATGACGCGCCCGCTCTCACCCCCGCTCCCGGAATCGCTGACCTGGGCCAGCTCGCCGCTCAAGTCCGGCAGACCGGGCTAGTGCCGCGTCTGTCTACGTTTGCCCGGTTGGTATGCGGTGAGCCTGCTGGACCGCAGGGGCTGATACCGGCAGCACAGGCCTCGCGTGCGGCCAGCCCGCCGGCGGCCGGCCCGGTGCCATGCGGCTGACTACGATTTCCTGAGCCGAAAATATTTTCGGCTCAGGAAACTGGCTTCAAAGACGTGGCACGTCTCCGGCTGCCCCCGCACCGGATCTACGGGGCGGACGGGGGCAAACATAACCGGTCGCGGCACTAGTATGCCGCGCCTGAAATCTTCGCTATATATTTTGCCAGTGAGTCCAGGATCTGTTCGGCCGTCTTAGTCCAGGTGAAGGGCCGTGGATTCTGGTTCCAGCTGTTGATCCAGTCGCGGATGTCGG
>JAFARZ010000028.1 GCA_019245115.1 Streptosporangiaceae bacterium
GACACCAACAAGCTAAGCACAGTCCACGGGCCTGCAGCACCGGGAATGGCACGACACCTCGGGTATTCGTACGCGGGGTGTTGGCCTGCCCATGAAAGACAAGGTGAAAGCGGGTATCCCGTCGCGTCGGCGAGCGTGTCTGGGAGCAGGCCAGAGGCAGGCGTCAAGGTGGAGCACCGCCTGCGTTGAACGACCTTGACGCCTGCCCCTGGCCTGCTACGCCTCTGGTGCCGACGCGACGGGATACCCGCGCCCCCTGGCGAGCCCCACCACTCTCGCACCAACCCGGGGACCATCCCGGAGCCGAGGCCCGCCGGAGGCACCCGCATCTGAAAGGAGCTTGTGTCAGTCAGCTGGCAATGTCTTCAGCGCGTCGGGGAGCTCGGTGAGCGAGTCGATTTCGAGGTCCGCGGTACCACGCTCATAAACGATGTAGCCCCACGGGCCGCGCCGGACAAAAATGGTGCGGAGGCCGGCGGCGGAGGCGGGGCGTAGGTCGTTGTCCAGGCGGTCACCGACGTAGGCGATCTCATGGGGTGCCTGGCCGCTGACGGCGATGAGTTTGCTGAAAAACGCCACGTCGGGTTTGCTGACACCCCAGTCATCGGAAGTAGCGAGAACGTCGCAGGGGAGATTGAGCTCGCGCAGGAATCGGCCGGCGCGGGTGGTCTGGTTGCCGGCGATGCCGACGAAGTACCCGGCGTCGTTCAACGCTCGCAGGCATGGGCGGACATCGGGATAGAGATCGCTGCCGTTGAGGTACTCGCCGAGGCCGGCGTCCAGACGGGCTTGCCGTTCGGTGTCGAGGTCGAAGCCGGGCCGGAAATACTGGAACACCTGGCGGTAGTCCTCGCCGCGGGCGATGACCGCGCCGAACATCGCCGAGAAGGTGTGCCGCGGGATGCCAAGCCAGTCGGCCCAGGTGCCGTATTCGCGGGTCTCGTTGATGAGGACCTCTCCGACATCGAACCAGACGGCGCGGATTGGCGACATGGGCAGCATGTCCTTCCTGTGCGGTATCAATTAAGGGCGGTGAGCTGCTCGTCCAACGACCGGACAGGAATGGTGGTCTTCCACGGGTCGATGGCGGCCCGGAAATCGCGTAGCCGCCCGGCGCCGGTGGCGTATCCGGCCTGGTGGAGCTGACGGGCGGCGTCGGCGGCGATCGCGCAGGCGTGGTCGAGGTCCCCGTCCTGTAGCTCAACGGTCGCGAGATCGGTGAGGAACACGGCGCGCTGTTTGACTGCGGAGCGGGGAAGCTTGCTCAGCGCGCTGCCCAGCTCGGTGCGAGCCTCGTCGTACCGGCCGGCGCGCAAAGTGGCGTACCCGGCGAAGCCGTTAAGACGGGTGGCATCGTAGTAGTCCAACCAGGGCAGCTCAGGCCTCAGCCCGGGGACGGGAAGTGCGTCGCGAGCGCGGTCTATGGCGTGTAGGGCGGCGGTGGGGTTACCAGCGTTGGTGTGCATCTCCGACTCCACCGCAGCCAACCAGGACGCGATCGGGCCGCACGGTTGGGACCTGAGCTGCTCGTCGGCGCCGTGCAGGTAGTCCAGCGCGGCCGTGAACCCGTGCTCTGCGGCGGGGATGAATACGACATGCCCGAGCACGGCGGCGGCCTGCAAGGGGTCGTCAGCCTCGCGGGTTGCTTCGAGTGCGAGGCTGTAGTACGCGCGGGCGGCCATCGGGTCGTGCAGGTCGAAGAACGACAATCGACCGGCGAGGGTGCCGACCCGTGCCCGGTTGACCAGCAGTCGGCGGCGTTCGGCTGGCGCGGGGTCTTGACCCAGCAGGTCCCCGAGCGTGGACAGGTGTGCCACCACGGGCGTCATGAGCGCGGCGGGGTCAGTGGAGTGGTACAGCGTCTGGTACCGGTCAGCCAGATACTCCAGGTCCCGGATGTTCTCCGGGGTGGGCTTACCCGAGCGCGACCGTCGGGCGGACTCGGCGGCCGAGGGCAGCATGATGACCGTAGGCATGATGCCCATCAGCTTGAGCGCGGCCCGGCGTCGCATTATGTCGTCCTTCCACGCGTCGAATATCCGCGGCTGCAAGATGCCCCCTGCGGCGCCGAGCTGATCAAGGATCGCGGCAGCTCCGCCGAGGGCATCCACCAGAGTCCGCTCAGTCACCGCAGGCGATGCGGTTTTCGGTGACGGGCTGGCCTTGCTCTTCGTGGGGCGGGCGATGGCGAGGTATTCGGGTGTTGCCCCGTACAGCAGGCACAGCAGCTCGCGATAGCGGGGGCTGGGGCTCTTCTCCCCGCGTTCCCACTTCGCGATCATGTCGGCATTCACTCCGACCCGTTCACCGTGACGCACCCACGCCAGACGAGCGAGTTGCTCGGCGGCCTCCTGTTGCGTCCACCCGCGATCCTCGCGCGCTTCTCGCAGTCCCGACCGTCTCGGCTCATCCATCCGGCTGGGCTCCCCTCGTTGTTCCCGGTCCGATCAACATAACCAGGTGTACCGACATCTCCGCGAGACGGGACTAGCAACCGGACTAGTTCAGGACTAGTCCGCGGACCCTCTCGAAACGGGCATCTTGCCGTTCCATATGAGCAAGGGCCAAACGGCCCCCATTCATTAAGGAGGAACAGCCAGATGCAGTTGGAGATCACGACCGAGGGCGTGGATTTCGTGGTGTCTCGGGCTCCGCAGCCGAAGAACGACACCGAGGGTCGACAGAAGGCAGATCGGGAGACCGGGGAGCCGCTGTGCGTGACTGAGCTGGTGGCGATGGATGAAACAGGCGCGGAAGTCATCAAGGTCACCACCGCCGGACAGCCCAGGGTCACCAAGCGGCAGCTGGTCACGGTGCTCAAGCTGATCGCCACACCGTGGACCATCGACGGTCGCGGCGGGGTGGCATTCCGGGCTGAGGCAATCACCCCCGTGCCAACGGGTGCGGCGAAGACGGCCACGGGCGCGGCTGCCTCGGCGGGTGCGTGATGAGCGCACTGACGATGACCCTCGACCTGACGCAGCTCAGAGAGATACACGAGCGGGCCGAATGGCTCTGTGAGCAAGCGGCCGAAGCCGAGCGGGCCGCTTATCTGCACTGGCAGGAGGTCTACGGCGCCTATGAGATCGCTCGCGACGAGGCCTCGGCTGCCTTGACGGCCTGGGTGCAGGCCGTCGTCCCCTAGGTGCGGCGCCCGGCCGGTCGGGCCTGGAAACCAAGGCCGGCCGGGCACCCGCTCCACCCATCGATTGAGACAAGAGGAGCTGTGATGAGCGTACGGCCGGGCGAGCACGCCCCGAAGCACCAGCGTGGTGACCGGTGCTGCGGCGGTGAGCGCTGATGGATACTCGCATGATCGCCATGCTGGTCGCGGGCGCCGGGGTGTTAGGCGTCCTGGTGTGGGTGCTGGCCAAGATCGGCCAGGCACTGATCAAAGTTGCGGAGGCGTTGGCTGCGGCAGCGGTGGTGGCCTTCGCCGGGTGGTTGCTGGTCAAGGTGGGGGTGTGGGCTATCCGGCAGGCTGTCACGCGCTGGCGGACCAGCCTGAGTGTGCTGGCGATGACGGCCTGGTGGCGCTGGTGGGGCTGGCCGTCTCTGGTCCTCACCGTGGGCCTGCTCGCCGCCGTGCTCACCGGGTGGCGGCTAGTTGATTTAGTGTCGTTCGATGCCTGGGCGGGTCGGCATCTGCGGGCCTGGTGGCTGCGCTGGACGGTGTACGCCCCCAAGCTGCCGGAGTGGCTGCACGCCTGCGGCCTGGGCATCACACAGGACACCGCACCCCTCGTCGTGGCCCTCACTCCCCTCGCGCGCGGCATTCGCCGCAACCGCCGCCAGACCAAGGCGCAGCTACCCAGGGTGCTCGGCGTGCGCTCGGACGCCTCGTGGGATGAGGTCAGGGTCGGGTTGGTGCCCGGGCAGAAACCGGAAGATTTCGACGACGCCACGCGGGCGCTGGCCTGCGCCCGAGGAGTAACGCGCTGCCAGGTCCGCGAGCTCACCCCGAATGTGGTCTGCCTCGATTTCCAGCGCCGTAACTTGCTCGCTCAGCCAGTGGCCTGCCCGGATCTCGCCGCGCTGGCTGGCGTGCCGGGTGCCGCCATTGACCTGCGGCGGGTGTTGGCTGGACGCACCGAGTACGGCCAGGACTGGCACCTGCCGCTGACCGGCTCCGCCAGTCACACCCTGACCGCGGGCGCGAGTGGAGCGGGCAAGAACTCGGTGATGTGGTGCCCGCTGGTCGCCATTGCCCCGGCGATCCGGGACGGGCTGGTCCGGGTCTCTGGCATCGACCCCAAAGGTATGGAACTGGCCTATGGGCGACGGATCTTTGCCCGCTACGCCGTCACCGGCGCTGAAGCGCTCGACGTGCTCAATGAGCTCGTCGAGGCGATGGCCGCCCGCAAAACCGAGTTCGCCGGCCGAGTGCGCTCAGTGCCGATCAGTCCCGAGCACCCGTTGGAGCTGCTGGAGTTTGACGAGATCGGAGCCCTGACCCGCTACACCGACCGCAAAACCCGAGACGCCATCACCGAGCGAGTCGCCCTGTTGACCACTCAGGGCCGCGCGCTGGGCGTCACGGTCCGCGGCTATGTCCAGGAACCCACCAAGGACACCGTTCCCGTTCGGGAGTTGTTCCCCCGGCGGATCTGCCTGCGTGTCACCGCCAAATCCCACGTGAGCATGGTGCTCGGCGAGGGCGCCTACGAGCGGGGGGCATGGGCCAACCGGATCAGCGAAGCCGAGGCGGGCGTCGGCTATGTCTTCGGAGAAGGCCTCCGCGAACCCCTGCGCATCCGGGCCGGCTGGGTCCCCGACCAGACGATCAAACACCTCGAAACCTTCGTCACCGGCCCGGCCACTCCGGAAATGGCGGTGCCGGCGCTCTCCGCGCCCAGTCGGGGCGGTGACCTATGACCAGCACCCCACCCATCGGTACGACGTTCGTACAGGCAGCGCACCTTCTCGCCACACACCTGAGCGAGCACGCCCTGCCGGAACCGGCGTCCCTGGAGGTGATCAGCAAGGCGCAACGGTCGCGGGTCACCGCGCAGGTGTACTCGCTGAGCGTGCCCAGCATCGCCGCTGAGCTACTCACCTGGGCCGACACCGTGACCACGGTCACCGCACAGGCCTGGCGACCACCCACGGGCAACCGGGTGCACCTGTCCATGGCCAGCACCCTGAGCGGCCCAGCCGGCCCAGTGGAGTTGACCGTCTACGGCGGCGCCAATCACGATCCGGCACTGGTCGGCGAGTTGGTACCCGGTGAGCACCGGGCGGTGACCCTCGGCGAGCTGCGCACCTGGGCCACCTCAAGTACCAATCGTGCAGGGGCAAGTCGATGACCCCCCTCATCGAGCTGCCACCCCGGGTGGTCGAGGAGATCGTTCACCGGGCTGGCCGACCGGACTTCGACCGCTGGTCGGAGCAGCTGCACCGCTGCGGCTACTGCTCCCGACCGGTGCGCCTACGCGGGCGGGTCATCCACCAGTCGGCGAGCGGTCGGCGCTCGGCGTACTCCACCGACGACGAGCCTGACCGGGTACTGCTGATCCGCTGCGGCAACCGGCGAGCAGCAGTCTGCCCCTCCTGCTCCTACGAGTACGCCGGCGACATGTGGCAGCTGCTCTACGCCGGCGCCGCCGGCGGCCGCAAGGGTGTGCCCGAGTCGATTCGCTCTCACCCGCTGGTGTTCGCCACTCTGACCGCGCCCAGCTTCGGGCCGGTCCACACCACCCGCGCCGACCGCACCGGCGGACCCGCCCGCTGCCGACCCGCGCACGGCACACCACGGCTGTGTGCGCACGGGCGGCCGACCTGGTGCACCGCGATCCACGCCGAGGATGACCCGCCGCTCGGGCAGCCGATCTGCCCAGACTGCTACGACTACCCCGCGCACATCGCGTTCAACTGGCACGCCCCCGAACTCTGGCGCCGATTCACCATCACCCTGCGCCGCACTCTCGCCCAACAGGCAGGACTGACCGCCACACAGTTCAGCCAGCGGTGCCGGGTGTCGTTCGTCAAAGTCGCCGAGTTCCAACGCCGCGGCGTCGTCCACTTCCACGCCCTGATCCGCCTCGACGGCCCTGGTGACTTCGACCCACCACAGGTCAGCATTGATGCGGCCGGATTGGCCCAGGCGATCCGCCAGGCCGGCCAACACGTGCGGCTCACCGTCGAAATGCCCGACAGGCCCGACCTGGCGCTGCGCTTCGGGACCCAACTCGATACCCAAACCGTCAACGGCGGCCCAACGGGACAGTTGACCCCCGAGCACGCCGCCCGCTACATCGCCAAATACGCCACCAAGAGCGCCGAAGACTTCGGACTCGGCGAGCGCCGCATCACCCCCGAAACACTGTCGCTTCTCGACGTATCCGAGCATGTGAATCGGCTGGTTCACACCGCATGGCAGCTCGGCGAACACGACACATACGACGGGCTACGCCGGTGGGTGCACATGCTGGGATTTCGCGGTCACTTCGCCTCAAAAAGCCGCCGCTACTCCACCACCCTCGGCGCCATCCGCCGCGAACGCCGCACCTACCGGCAACACCAAGCCGCGCCAGACGAACAGGACACCACGCTGGTCGTCTCGCACTGGGAGTTCGCCGGAGTCGGCTACCTCACCGCCGGAGACACCACGCTCGCCCGCTCCGCCGCCGGCCGAGCCCGCGAACGACGACAAGCCGCCCGCGACGCCGCATGACGAGAAGACGAAGCACAGAAAGGGACAGCACCCGTGAATGAGTTAAACGACTTGCGAGTAGGCCCACGACTCGCGCCCAAGTGGTACAGCGTGGCCGAGGTCGCCGAGCAGCTCGGCTACGGCCTCTCGAAAACCAAGCTCCTCATTGCGACCGGGCAGATCCGCTCACTCAAAGACGGCGGCCACCGGCGCATCCTGCCGGAATGGGTAGACGAATACGTCGCCCGTCGCGTCGCCGAGGCATGCGATGAGTACGCGAGCTAGAGCCAACGGAGAGGGCTCGATCTTTCCCTATCGCAACGGCTTCGCCGCGTACGTATGGGTCACCAAACCGAACGGGCAACGGCAGCGTAAGTACATCTACGGCAAGACCCGAGAGCAGGTGCACGAGAAGTGGTTGAAGCTTCAACAGCGAGCGCGGCAAGGGCCGATGGCAACGAGCGTGCCCAAGCTCGGAGAGTTCCTGACCTACTGGCTTGAGGAGGTGGTGAGACCGAACCTGGCCCCCGCCACCTACGTCAATTACGAGTTATTCGTCCGCCTGCATATCGTGCCGCGACTTGGCGCTAAGCGGCTCGATCGGCTCAGCGTGCGGGACATCCAAACGTGGATCAATGAGGTGGCCCGTACTTGTCAATGCTGCGCGCAGGGCAAGGACACCGCTCGGCCGAAGAAAAAACGTCGATGCTGCGCGATAGGAAAGTGCTGCGAGGCCCGACTGTCACCCCGGCCCGTCAACGACATCCGGGCCTGCCTGCGTGCCGCTTTGTCCCAAGCAGTGACCGAGGACCTGATCGCCAAGAACATGGCGAACTCGATCAAAGTTCCGTCCGTACGCAAACGCAAGGGCAAGGCATGGAGCAGCGAAGAAGCCCGGCAATACCTGGAGTCCGCACGTTCGGAGCATGATCCGCTCTACGCCGTCTACGTCCTGATCCTCGTCCTTGGCCTGCGCAAGGGCGAAGTACTCGGCCTGACCTGGGATGACGTCGATCTTGACGCTGGCGAACTGTCCATCGGCCGTCAACTGCAGCGGGTGAGCAAACAACTGCTACACCGGGAGACCAAAACCGCCACCTCCGATGCGACGCTGCCGCTGCCGCTGCCGGACATCTGTGCCGCCGCGCTGCGGCTGCGGAAGGTGGAAGAGGCTCATGCGAGGGAGTTGGCGGGGTCAGCATGGCAGGACGGCACACTCATCTTCACCACCAAGTGGGGCACGCCGATCGAGCCACGCAACTTCAACCGTTCCTGGGACGCTCGGTGTGCGACGGCCGGGGTTCGGAAGATCACGGTGCACGACGGGCGCCGCACCTGCGCAACGCTGCTGGTGGACCTGGACGTGCACCCGCGAGAGGTCATGCAGATCCTGCGCCACGCGCAAATCGCGGTGACAATGGAGATCTACGCACAAGCATCATCCAAGGCCACCAGAGCCGCATTGAAGCAGTTGGGAGACAGCCTCAGTGGATGAGCTACTGCTGTACTTCGCTGCTGTACGGGGGTCCAGCACCCCTGATGAAGATCTCTGGAGAGGGGCTCTGAGCTGGTGTGGAGCTGAGGGGAGTCGAACCCCTGACCTTCTCGATGCGAACGAGACGCGCTACCAACTGCGCTACAGCCCCCCGCGATGCGCGCTGAGTTTAGCAGCCGGTCATCGGCTACTCGCCGACCGCCTGACGGTAGGGCGGCTGGAAAGCGGGCTCCAGCTCATGGAACATCGGATCTTCGTCGTCGAAGTCTAGGGCAACGGCGGTGGGGTGGGGAGCCGGCGACGCCGCGGCACGGCGTGCTAACGGCCGCCGGACCGGCTCCTCCGCATCGTGAGCGCACTCGGCGGGGCTGTCCTGACGGGCCTGTGCGGCGGATACTCCGGAGTGCGAAGCGGCCAGCCGCGCGGCCCGACGCTGCCGCACCTCCTCCTCGATCCGCACCTGCCGGCGCAGGTAGCCAAGGTAGGCGACCAGCACCGTATCTAACACGGCGTGCACCCACCACAGCACGCTCGACACGGTGTACGCCAACGCGCCAATGATGACCGCTCCGACCACCAAGCCGAGCACCATACGCTGCCGGAAGGCGTATTTCGCCCGGGCTAACTCTGCGGCGAGCTCCGGGTCATAGCCGCCGCGACCCGATTTGTACCGGCGCTCACCGCCGGTGGGCTCCGGCTGCGCGGTCCGTTCCATGCGCACCTCCTGACCATGGTTGCGCGCCGCCCGAGGAGGGTCAGGCCGGCGCAGCACCCGAGAAGCAAGCGCAGACTCCGCAGTGCGTGCCACTTCGTGCCGTCGCTGCGCGACCATCGGAACCAGGACGACAAGCCATGCCGCCGCCAGCGCCGCAAAGATCAGCGAGCTGGGCACTTCAAGCCCCCTACTCCGGTCCGCCAGTTCTGAACTGCCCGCACTACTGGTGCCTCAGGGTAACCAGAGCATTCGCCCCAATGCCGGAGGCGCGCCGGAGATGATCGCGTACCTTAGGGCGTAGGCCCAGGAACTCTGGCGCCGGGGCTAGGGATGGCGGGCATGTCCTGAGCGGATCAGGCGTGATACCAATCCGCTGCCGATCTCGTCCCGGGTGATGGCGAGCAACCGATGGTCCCGCCATGCGCCGTCCACCTCCAGGTAGTGCCGCAGCAGCCCCTCGTCCCGGAACCCGAGCTTGGCCAGCACCCGGAGGCTGGCCGCGTTCTCCGGTCGCACGCTGGCCTCGACCCGGTGCAGCCCGACCGGCCCGAATGCGTGGTCCACCGCCAGCGCTACCGCCCCCGTGGCCACGCCACCTCCGGCCGCGCTCGACTCCACCCAGTAACCGACCCAGGCCGAGCGCAGCGAGCCACGCACCACGTTGCCCAGCGTAAGTTGGCCGGCGAAGTGCCCGTCTAGCGTGATGGCGAAGGGCAGGGCATACCCCCGCCGGGCCGTTGCGCGCAGCCCCCCGAACATCGCCGGCCAAGCCATGGTGGCGTAACGCTCGGCCCAGGTGCCCTCCGCGTCCGGCTCCCAGACCCGCAGGTAGTCCTCATCGCGCAGCCGAAGCCGGCTCCACACCGCGCCGTCGCGCAACCGCACCGGGCGCAGCGCGACCTGTCCCGCAGCGACCCGCACTGGGCCCAGCCGCGCCGGCCAGCCGGGGTGGCGGCCATCAAGTCCAGCCCCGAACACGGCTTCCTCATCCGCCCATCTCATCCGCGCTGGGCGAGGAAGCTCACTGCCACCTGTTCGCCGACCGACACCTCAGTGGTGTCGGGGTCGATGAGGATCAGGCAGTTCGCCTCGGCCAGCGAGGCCAACAGATGAGCGCCGGAGCCGCCGAGCGGTTGCACCAGGTACTCCCCGTTGTCGGGATCGCGCAATAGTTGGCCACGGAGGAACCCGCGACGACCCGCCGTGGAGGTCACCGGGGACAGCAGCTGCGCGGTGGTGGTGCGGCGATGGGGATTGCGCTTGCCCAACGCAAGCCGGATCATCGGCCGCACCAGCACCTCGAAGACCACGAGCGCGCTGATCGGGTTGCTCGGCAATAGGAAGGTGGGCACCGAATCAGGGCCGAGCCGGCCGAAACCCTGCACTGAACCGGGGTGCATGGCCACCCGCCCGGTATCCAGCTGTCCGAGCTCAGCCAACACGGCGCACAGCTGCTCACCGATCGCCCCGCCGACCGCGCCGGTCACCACCACGATCTCCGAGACCAACAGCCTGCCCTCCACGGCCTCGCGCAGCCGGGACGGATCGCTGGGCACGATGCCGACCCGGTGTACCTCGGCGCCGGCGTCGCGGGCGGCCGCAGCCAACGCGTAGGAGTTGATGTCGTAGACCTGCCCGGTGCTCGGCGTGCGGTCGATATCCACCAGCTCCTCACCGACCGACAGGACCGACAACCGAGGCCGCGGGTGCACTCGCACCTTAGCCCGTCCCACCGCAGCCAGCAGCCCCACCTGCGCCGGACCGATCACCGTCCCGGGGCGTACCGCGACGTCACCGGTCTGCACGTCCTCTCCGGTGCGGCGTACGTAGGCCCTTGACGGCACCGAGCACGCCACGGTGACCCGAGCCGCGTAGGCCACCCCGTCCTCGGTGTGCCCGAGCGGGACCACCGCATCGGCCAGGGCGGGCAACGCCGAGCCGGTGGCAACCCGGACCGCCTGACCCGGCTGCAGCCGCATCGGCTGCCGCGAGCCCGCGGCGATCTCACCCACCACGGGCAACGTCACCGGGACCTGCGTGACGTCCACACTGCGCACCGCATACCCGTCGACCGCAGCCTGATCGAAACCGGGTAGCGAGCGGTGCGCCACCACCTCCTCCGCGCACAGCATCCCCTGCGCCTCGGAAATCGCTACCCGCACCGGTGCGGGACGCACCGCGGCGGCCAGTACCCGCTCCAGCTGCTCGTCCAGCGGTCTCACGCGGTCTCCCGCCGCACCCGGTTACGCAACCATTTCCGCAGATCAGGACCTACGTCAGGGTCTGCGAGCGCGAAGTCCACCGACGCCCGCAGCAACCCAGCGGGGGTACCCAGATCGTGGCGCTCACCGCGGTGCACCACGACGTGCACCGGATGGCCCTCATCGATCAGCAGCGCGATAGCGTCGGTGAGCTGAAGCTCGCCGCCAGCGCCGGGGGCGATCCGCCGCAGCGCATCGAACACCACGCGCTCCAGCAGGTAGCGACCGGCCGCGGCGAAAGTGGACGGCGCTGCCTCGGGCGGTGGCTTCTCGACCATCCCGCACACTCGTTTGACGTCCGGGTCGTCGGTGTCGTCGATCTCGAACACCCCGTAGGCGGAGATCTGCTCGCGCGGGACGTCAAGGGCACACAGCACGCTGCCGCCGTGCCGCTGGCGGATCGCGCCCATCGTGGTCAACACCCCGGTGGGCAGCACGAGGTCGTCGGGCAGCAGGACGGCCACGGCGTCGTCGTCGGCCGCCAGCAACGGCTCGACGCAGCCCACCGCATGCCCCAGCCCCAGCGGCTTGCGCTGCACCGCGACCTGCGCCTGGATCAGCCCCGGAGCCCGGCGCACCTTGGCTAGCAGCGCATCCTTGCCCTGCCCCCGCAGCTCGGCCTCCAGATCCGGGTTGGGATCAAAGTACGCCGCCACTGACTCCTTACCTGGTGAGACGACGAGCACCAGCCGGTCGGCCCCCGCCTGCGCCGCTTCCTCGGCGACGTACTGGATCGCCGGGGTGTCGAGCACCGGCAAGAGTTCCTTGGGCACGGTCTTGGTGGTCGGCAAGAATCGGGTACCGAGTCCGGCCGCAGGCACCACTGCGGTGCGGAAGGCCCGGTGCCGGTGCGTGGCGCGAATCGAGGCGCTCATAATGACCGACCCTATCGGCCCCCTCCGAACAGCTCGTTGCATGTCGGGCGGTGATGTGGAGAGGGACGCCAAGTGGGCGTTGCGGCGGAGGTTGATAACGGCGCGGCGGGCGGTGCCCGCGGCGGTGCGGCAGGCCGAGGCAGCAGCCCTGGCCGCGGCGGCGTTGGCCGGAGGAGCGCTGATGGGAGGGCAGCCCGGCTCAGTGTGCGCCTACTGGCCGGTCGGCAGTGAGCCGGGTTCACCAGAACTGCTCGAGAATCTGACCCGCCGCGGCTGCCAGGTGCTGCTGCCCCTCGTCGATCCACCGGGGCTCGATCCGCTGGGGCCGCTGAACTGGGCCGAGTACACCGGTGCCGCCTCGCTGCGGGCCGGGCCGCTGGGGTTGCTCGAACCGACTGGGCCGGCCCTGGGCTGCGCAGCGATCGCCACCGCAGTCCTGGTGCTGGTACCGGCGCTGGCCGTGGACCGGCGCGGGATCCGGCTCGGCCGCGGCGGTGGGCACTATGACCGGACGCTGCCGCTGGCTGCTCCCGGTACCCCGCTGGTGGCCATCGTTCGTGATGACGAGGTGCTCGCCTCGGTGCCGGTGCAACCACACGATGTCCCGGTCACGGCGGCCCTGACTCCCCAGCGGGGCCTGTTCCCGCTGGGTTAGTTCTTCAGCTGGGTCACCTCTGAGCTGAGCGTTTGCATGGTACTACCACCCGGGCGCATCATCGTGTTAGCACTCTCGCGTGTAGAGTGCCAACACGTGGAGGCGAAACGTGCCGACCTACTCCTACGCATGCACCGCGTGCGAGCACCACTTTGACACCGTGCAGAAGTTCACCGACCCGTCGCTGACCGACTGCCCCGAGTGCTCCGGCCGGTTGCGCAAGTTGTTCTCGTCGGTAGGCATTGTGTTCAAGGGCAGCGGCTTCTACCGCACCGACAGCCGTTCGAGTCTGAGTGAGTCCAGTCCGAATGGCAAGTCTGAGCCCGGTTCCAACGGCAAGCCCACGTCAGCGTCTGCGCCGTCCACGTCGGGGTCCACCTCGGAGGCAACCTCCGGCTCGGGCTCGGCATCACCCGCGCCGGCCTCAAGTTCGACAAAGGCCTGATCTCTCCTCCTGGATGCCCCCGCCATCCGGGGCGCTCAGCGCCGGCACGCTCACAGCGTCGCTGGGAGTTATCCCCCACCCTCCGGTTGTCCACAGCGGGCAGTGGTGCGGCTACCCCCTCGCCCGGATCCTGCCTAACGTCACAGTCGTGAACAACAAGATCGGGAGGTCGGGATGGGACGATGGCCAGGGCACCACGGTCCGCCTACGTTGGCGCCGCTGCTGCGGGAGCGTTGCGAGGCGCTCATCCGGGGGTCCGGGTTCGGCCGGACCCTGGTGCTGCGCCGGGGCGGCGCTGCGCTGCTCGCCGGGCTCGCCGCCGTGCTGGCGTTGAGCCCGGGGCGGGGACCGTCCACCGACAACACGGTGGTGGTCGCTGCCCGGGATCTGAGCCCAGGCACCGTGCTTGAGGCAAGCGAGGTGACGCTGCGCGCGCTCCCGGCGCAGGCGGTACCCGACGGTAGCGCCCGGACCCCCACCGCGGTGCTGGGCCGGACACTGGCCGCACCGGTCCGGCGCGGTGAGCCCCTCACCGATGTGCGGCTGGCCGGCCCCGAACTCGCCCGATCGGTCACGACGAACCCGGACAGCGTGAGCGTTCCCCTGCGGCTCGCGGATACCGGTGTCGCCGCACTTCTCCATCCCGGTGCCGCGGTCGACGTGGTGAGCGCCGGCCACCGGCCGGACGAGCCGGTGGTGCTGGCCCGCGGCGCCCGGGTGCTCGCGGTGCTGGAGGCCGACACTCGCACCGAGCAGCGCACCGGCAGGCTGGTGCTGGTCGCTCTCGACCCCGTTGCCGCGACCCGGGTTGCGGCAGCCTCACTGTCCCGGACCCTCACCGTGACCGTCCATTGAGCAGGCATTCAGGTGGGCGCATCACCCAGTGGTGTCATGGTGCGGGGACCAGCCAACGCCGATCACTTCCCGCTACCGGGTCGCAGTGCCAGGATGGAGTTCCCCGATCTCACGAGAGGAAGGGCTCCCACCATGAGTCTAGTGAGCAAATTCAAGGACGTAGCTGGTCCGGTCGTCGACATGGCCAGCCCTGTCGTGCTACAGGCCCTCGACAAGGCCAGCCCCCTCGTGGAGATGGCCAAGGAGAAAGCCAGCCCCTACGTCGAGCAAGCCTGGGAGATAGCCACCCCCTACGTCGAGGTGGCCAGGGACTTGACCGCCCCGCTCCTGGAGCAAGCGATCAACAAAGCCGGTCCCTACGCGGAGCGGGTAGCGGGCACGGCCGGCCCGATCGTCGAGCAGGCCCTAGAGAAAGCTGTCCCCCTTGTCGAGAAAGCCGGCGGTATCGCCGTCACCTGCGTCGGGGCCGCGGCCTCTACGGTGGACAAGGCCACCGGCGGGCGTTACCACGATCAGGTTGAGAACGTGAACCAGATGGTCGGGGAAGCGCTGAACGGCAGGCTAGGTAGCAAGTCCTGAGTGGCCTCGTCTCGCGGGCCCGCAACGGCGACCGTTCGGGCCCGTCGTGGGCTGTCCCGTGTCGTGCAGCGCACCCTGAGGAGGACGTCGCCAGGGTGCGCGGCTCAGTCGTGATCGGGCCAGGACAGCTCCTCGATCACCCGTCCGACCAGGGGTGTGAGGGTGGCCATCCCGTCCCGAACCGCCGCTCGCGAGGGCGCCAGGTTCACGACCAAGGTGCTCCCCGAGACCCCAGCCAGCCCGCGGGACAGACCCGCGTCCACCGCGCCCGCGGCAAGCCCGGAGGCGCGGATGGCCTCGGCGATGCCCGGTATCGGGCGATCCAGCACGCCGGCCGTGGCATCCGGGGTGACGTCCCTCGGCGATACCCCGGTACCACCGACCGTCACCACCAGGTCGACACCGCCGATCACTGCCGTATTCAGGGCATTGCGGATGCCCACCGACTCACCGGCCACCACGACCGAGCCGTCGACCACGAAACCAGCTTCCTCGAGGAGCTCGGTGACCAGCGGACCAGTCGCGTCCTCATGCTCACCATGCACCACCCGATCGTCGACGATCACGACGAGAGCCCGCCCCAGGTTGCGCGCGCTGCGTTCCATGCCGAGCACCGTAGCCGGGCGCCATTCGAGCCGAGAACCAGGTCTCGATCTCTACGCGCCGGGGTCAGCTCCCGACCCGCTGGCTGCCGAGGGTGACCTGGACCTGCCGGGTGGCCCCCGCCGAGTCCTTGACGGTCAAGGTGATCGTGGCGCCCGGTGTGTACGAACGGACAGCCGCGACTAGCGAGTCCCCGCTGTCGATCACCCGGCCGTCCACCTTGGTCACCAGCTCCCCGGCGTGGATTCCGGAGTTGGCGGCGGGACCACCCGGGGTAACCTGCTCCACCACAGCTGCGCCGTCCTCGGGACGGCCGGAGGGAATGATCACCCCGAGGACGGCCTGGGTGGCATAGCCTTTATGGACAAGTTCGTTGGCGATCCGCCTAGCCTGGTCGATGGGGATCGCAAAGCCAAGACCGATCGATCCCGCCTGCCCGCCGTTACCGGAGCCGAGTGAGGCGATGGCGGAGTTGATGCCGATTACGCGGCCTTGCATGTCGGTCAGCGGACCACCGGAGTTACCGGGGTTGATCGCGGCGTCGGTCTGGATCGCGTTGAAGATGGTGTCCTGACTGCTGCCCTCACCACCGGCCCGCACTGGACGGTCCAGCGCGCTGATAATGCCGCTGGTCACGGTGCCGGACAAGCCCAGCGGCGAGCCGACCGCCACCACTTCCTGCCCGACCTGGACATTGCTGGAGTTCCCCAACTGAGCCGGGGTCAGATCCTTGACACCTTCTGCCCGCGCCACGGCAAGGTCAAAAGAAGGCGCCGTCCCGACGAGCTGGACCGGCACCGAACGCCCGTCCTGCAACACGGCGGAGACAGTGCCACCGTGCGCGGCCGGCGCGATGACATGGTTGTTGGTGAGAATCAGCCCATCGGAGCTGAGCACGATCCCGCTGCCCTCGTCAGACTCCATGGCTCCGCGCACCCCGAGCTTGACCACGCTGGGAATCACCTGGTGCGCCACCCGCTCAACCGAGCCGGCCGGCAAGTTCGCCGCCGGTACGGCTGCGGGCGCCGGCACGTCCAGCGCATTGACCACGCCGGTTCCGCTGCTCGCAAACTGATAGCCGACGACACCGCCGACGCCTCCAGCGACCAGGCCCACGATCAGCGACAGCACGGCGGCTCGCACGACAGTTCCGCCGCCGCGCGGTCTGGTGGCACCTGGAGGCAGGCTCATCGGCGTGGTGGGCGGGTTCCCACCGGATGCCGGGGAGGCCGGGTGCTGGCCCGGCGGCCACGACGATCCAGGCTGACCAGTCGAGGCCCAGGACGGATCGTGGTGCGCGGGCTCGCCAGGCTGCTGTGGCCGCGGCATGTCGTCGGTCATGGCTCTAGGGTGGCCCGAATTCCTGAGATGTACATGTGAAGCACCTAGGGGTGTTATGTGGATGGTCGGCCAGGCAACTCAAGGGTCATCAGGGCCCCGCCCGCCGGACCCCTACTGGCCCGCACTGTACCCCCGTGGCGGGCAGCGACCTGCGCCACAATAGCCAGCCCCAGTCCCGACCCAGGCAGGGTGCGCGCATCTGGGGAGCGGTAGAACCGCTCGAAGATGTAGGGTAGGTCGGCCTCGGCGATCCCCGGTCCGGTATCGGCCACCTCCACCGTGGCCGTCCCACGGCCAGTCGGCGTGAGCCTGACGGTGACCGTCGCCGCCGCCGGGCTCCACTTGACAGCGTTGTCGAGCAGGTTGAGTACGGCGCGTTCCAAGGCGTTGGCGTCACCGAGCAGGCTCCATGGCACGAGGTTGACCTCGAAGTGCACGCTGGGCGCCCGCCGGGCCACCCTGGCCAACGCCCGCTCCACCACCTCCAGGAGCTCCACCGGCTCGTGCACCGCCTGCGGGGTGTCCTCGCGGGCCAGCTCGACGATGTCACCGACCAGCTTGGAGAGTTCCTCCACCTGTGCCCGCACATCGGCGGAGATTTCCTTACGGTCCTGTTCGGACAGCGAAGGAGCGTCCGGACGGTCGGAAGCGGCCAGCAGCTCCAGGTTGGTGCGCAACGAGGTGAGCGGAGTCCGCAACTCATGCCCGGCATCGGCGACCAACCTGCGTTGGCGTTCCTGCGACTCCGCCAGCGCGCTGAGCATGCTGTTGAAGCTCCCGGTGAGGCGGGCAAGCTCGTCATCGCCGGAGACGGCGATCGGTTGCAGCTCGCCGGTGCGGGCGATCCGCTCGGTCGCCTCAGTCAGTCGCTGCACCGGGCGCAACCCGGCCTGGGCGACTGCGGTGCCCGCAGCCGCGGCCAGCAGCACGCCAGCCCCCCCAACCAGGGTGAACACCAGACCAAGCCGGGACAGCGTGGCCTGCGTGGAACCCAACCCCCGGGCGACCACCAGCGCGGTGTCCGGTGGTCCTGCGGGTACGGCGACGACCCGCAAGTCGCGCTTCCGGTCCGTACGTAACGACTGGGACAGCTCGCCTCGAGCCACAGCGAGTTCTTGGGGACCCATCGACATGTCGCCGCCGACCACGGCGTTGCCGGTGCGGCCGTTGAGCAGGCCGACCCGGATGTCGGCCGCGCTGAAGAAACTGTCCGGTATGCCACCAAGCTGGTCGGCGCTGGCCAGCGCGCTGCGCAGCAAGTCAGCGCGCTGCAGGAGGGTGGCGTCAAGCTGGTCGTAGAGGCTGGTACGGACCGTGAAGAAACCGGCGAGCGACACGAGCGCGACGGCGCTTCCGACGCATACTGCGGCCAGCGCGGTAACCCTGGTGCGCAGCGACATCCGGCGATTCCCGAAGCGCGGGTCGGCTGGCTGGGTCACGGAGGCATTTCCCGCAACGCGTAGCCCACACCCCGCATGGTGTGGATCAGTCTCGGCTCACCGCCCGCCTCGGTCTTGCGCCGCAGGTACCCGACGTAGACCTCCAGGGCGTTGCCCGAGGTGGGGAAGTCGTAGCCCCAGACCTCCTCCAGGATCCTGCCGCGGGTGAGCACCTGCCGGGGGTGTCGCAGGAACAGCTCCAGCAAGCTGAACTCGGTGCGGGTCAGGCTGATCGGGCGGCCGCCCCGGACCACCTCACGAGTGCCCTGATCCAGAACAAGATCGGCAAATCGGAGGGTGGCGCCCGCGAGACCGGCCGCCCCGGCACCCTCCAGTGAGGAGCGGCGCAGCAGCGCGCGCAGCCGAGCGAGCAACTCCTCCAAAGCGAATGGCTTGGGCAGGTAGTCGTCCGCACCGGCATCCAACCCCGCCACCCGATCAGAGACCGCATCCCGGGCGGTGAGCACCAGAATCGGCAGGTCATCGCCGGTACCGCGGAGCCGCCGGCACACCTCCAGACCGTCCACCCGCGGCATCATCACGTCGAGCACCATGGCGTCCGGTCGCTGCGTGGCCAGCACCTCCATGGCCTGCTGACCATCCCCGGCAAGCTGCACCGTATAGCCGTTGAACTGCAACGACCGGCGCAGCGACTCCCGGACCGCCCGGTCGTCATCGACTACGAGGATGCGCATGCGACCAGTGTGAACCTCCCGCCTGAGAGCGACCTTAGCGCGGATTTCCGCGTAGCTGGTTCGCCGCAACCTGGCTGGGCGGGCAAATCGGCGTTGAGCTGGTGAGATGTTCGCAGTCCAGCCTCCAAAGTTGCCTCTGTTTAGCTGTTGAATCTCACTGATGAGATTCGTTATCGTGTCGTGACCAACTGGGAAACGTCGCGGGTGGCGAGCCACTGACCAGCGAAGGTGCCAAGATTGTCATCGTGGATCGACCTGCTTCGGCCACGATGAGGGCCACCAGGTCGGGTGCTCGCCTGGTAGAACGGCGATGTGGCAGCCAGATCACCACAACGTGAGGGTGTGGAGTGGTTCACCGCGCCCGATCAGGTCAACCACCGGCGTTACGAGGCGCTACGTGCGTTCCATGTTGAGGCGCTGACCTATGTGCAGGCCGCGGAACGCTTCGGCTACACCCGCTGGGCGATGGTGAACCTGGTGCGGGAGTACCGGGCCGGGAAGCTGGAGCTCTTCGCCCCGCCCCGGCGGCCCGGCCCACCGCCTGGGGCGGCGCCGGCCAAGGACCGGGCCCGTGGCCGGGTGGTTGAGCTAGGGCGGCAGGGGCTGTCCACGTATGAGATCTCCGCGCAGCTGGCCATGGAGGGCACACCGCTGAACCGGACCAGCGTGGGTGAGATCCTCGCCGAGGAGGGGTTCGGGCGGCTGCTGCGTCACCCCGAGCCGGTGGCGAGCACGTCGCCGGGTACGCCCGGGCGGGACACGCAGCTGCCCCGTGCCGCCCGACTGGACTTCGCGAGCTGGCCGGCCACGGTGGAGACCGGCAAGGCCGGGCTGTTGCTGCTGGTACCCGACTTGGTCGCACTCGACCTGCCTGCCCTGGTCACCCACGCCGGCTATCCCGGCACCCGTGTGGTTCCCGCCCTGTCCTGGTTGTTGTCGTTACTCGCCTTGAAGCTGACCCGTACGCGGCGGGTGTCCCACGTCGATGACCTGCTGCTCGCCGACCCGGCCGCGTCGTTGTTCGCCGGGCTGGCCACCCTGCCGAAGAAATCCGCGCTGACGGACTACTCCTATCGCACCAGTCACGACAACCAACGCAGCTTCCTGGCAGCACTGGACACCAAGATGATCAAAGGTGGGCTCGCCACCGGCGACGAGGCGATCTTCGACCTGGACTTTCACGCCGTCATGCACTGGGGAGCCGACCCGGTGCTGGAGAAGCACTACGTGCCCACCCGCTCGCAGCGCGCCCGAAGCGTGTTGACCTTCTTCGCCCAAGACAGCGGCACCCACAACCTCGTCTACGCCAACGCCGATCTCACCAAAGCCACCCAGGCCCGCGAGGTCATCGCCTTCTGCGAGCACTGGAAACAACTCAGTGGCAACGACCCACGCATGCTGATCATGGATCAGAAGGTCACCACCCAGCCGGTGCTCGGCGAGCTCGACGCACGCGGCGTCAAGTTCCTCACCCTGCGGATGCGCTCACCCGCGCTGACCAAACAGATCAAGGCCCTCACCAGCAAGGACTTCAAGACCATCACCCTGGACCGGTCCGGGAGGTTCAACCGGCCAACCGTGCACGAATCCGCCTGCGTGCGACTGACCAGCTATCCCGGCACCGTGCGGCAACTCATCGTCACCGGGCTGGGCCGCGAGGCACCGACCGTCATCATCACCAACGACCACGACCTACCCACCAAGGCGCTGATCGAGCACTACGCCCGGCGGATGACCATCGAGCAACGCCTCGCCGAGATCATCCAAGCCTTCCACGCCGACGCACTGTCCTCCACGGTCAACCTCAACGTCGACCTCGACATCATGCTCTGCGTGCTCGCGCAAGCCCTCATCGCCGCATTCCGCACACGACTGCCCGGCTACGCAGGCGTCACCCCCGACGTGCTGCAACGCCGCTTCCTCGAAACCCCCGGCCAGATCACCACCACCAACAACACGATCACCGTCCGCCTCGACCGGCGCGCCTACGCACCCGTGCTCCGCCACGCCGACCTCCCCCCCGACACCCCCGTCCCATGGTGGGGAAACCGCACCCTGCGCTACCAGTTCACCTGACACCTTGCCCCGAACCGGTTGCGTGGAAATCCGCGTTAGACGGCGTTCTTGCGCCGTTCCCGTGCCCCATTCAGGGCCCCAGTTAGGGCCCCAGTTGAGGGCACCCCAGTCAGGCCAGCCAGTCCTTCAGCATGTCGCGGAGCTTCGTGGCCGACTCCTCCTCAAGGCTGATCACGCAGGAGCCGACGACGTCGGGATCGAGCACGATCGTTCCGTCGCGCTTGCTCACCAGGAGGGTGGTGGGGTTCACTGGGCCGCCGTGCAGCTGGCACGTTGCCGGTATCGCCTTGCGGCGGCTCGCCGGGCCCGGGTAGGCATTCAGCCCTTCCGGCGGGTCAAAATAGGTCATGCTGCAGTCCTCCCGGTCGCTAACCGCAGATCATCTCGGTTGGAGCCAATACGGCATGCGCAAAGTTGTCAACTAGGTTGGCGACCTTCACCCCGGCGTCCCCGCCCATGAGGATGTGCGGGCCAAGAGGCGGCGGCCCACCGTCCACGACCGTGGCTCGCAGCTCCCGGAAGAAGGCAAGGGCGAACTCGCGCCGGTCGCGCTCGGTGTGACGGGCAGACCGGCCACGGGCAGCAACTACGCATGACGTCGTAGACGCCGAAGAGTCCCCCATCCACGAGAACCCGCCGGACCTCAGCGAACAGGGTTGCCTTGTCCGCGATGTTCATTCCCACATGCAGCATGCAGGCCCGGTCGACGGCGTCATCGGGAAGCGGGAGTGCGGTGGCGGTGCCCTGGCAGAACGTGACCCGTTCGGTCAACCCGGTACGGCGGGCCAGGTAACGGGCCGTTCCCTCCAGCCCGCTTCCTACGTCGAGCACGCGTAACCCCGGGCGCAGGTCAAGCTCGTCTACCAGGGCAACGGTGCCCAGCCTGCCGCCGGTGTGAAACTCATCGACCGCAGCGAGCTGTTCGGGTCCAGATGCCCCGGGCCAGCTCCCACCGCCGCGAGCGCGTCAAGGATCTGTTGTTCCAGCGACCCGTGCGAGCAGTGCTCCGCGACGGCATCCTCGCTCATCAAGGCGTCCCTCGGCTCCGACCTGACCTGAGGTTCCTCAGCATTATGCTTCGCGACCTACCCCCCTCGGCGGCCGCGGTGTCGCCGGGGGAAGGCTCGCCGGCGCTGATGGGCTACGCCGGTGCAGACCGCAAACGAGCCGTAAAGTGCACCAGTAGCTCGTCGATCACAGCCGTTCCCTTCTGGATCCCTTACCCACGATGCCTCCCCGGACCTCCCTCGGGCTGTCCCCACGCTGTGAACTCGACAGTACCGACGTTGGGGGACCGTGAAACGTCGGTGAGGTCGAGTTCACGGACCACCAGCCGTACAACCGGCGCTGCATGTCGGAAGCTGGCCTCGACGCGCGGCGCAGGTGCGGCAGGGACCGTCGGATGCGGAGTAACCTACCCAAGCCCAGCCGACCGAGGCTCACCCGGCATCCTGGGCAAACAGACAAGGCAGGCCCTCGTAGCTCAGGGGATAGAGCATCGGTTTCCTAAACCGTGTGTCGCAGGTTCGAATCCTGCCGGGGGCACCAGGTCAGAGCCTTGATCAACGATCAAGCTACCGCTTTGTGGGGCTATTCGTGGTGCGAAGCGCGTATGCTGCTGCCATGAGCGCTCCGCACAGCAGGCCCCAGCGACGCCGACGCGGCGAGATCGAGACGCTTCTCAGCGGATCGCTTCGGGTCAAGGTGTACGCCGGGATCGACCCGCTCAGCGGGCGGCGGAACTTCCTCAGCGAGACCATCCCGGCCGGGCCACGGGCTGTCGCCGAGGCGGAGAAGGCACGCACGCGCCTGCTGAACCAGATTGACGAGCAGCGCAACCCGCGCACGAAGGCCACGGTCAACCAGCTCATGGATCGCTACCTCGACGTGCTCGACGTCGACGTGACGACGCGCACGAGCTACGAGGGCTATATCCGCAACCACATCCGTCCGCTGCTCGGCAAGCTCTCGGTGGGCAAGCTGACGGGCGAGACGCTTGATTCGTTCTACACGATCCTCCGTCGATGCCGCGCGCACTGCGACGGCCGGCCGTTCATCGAGCACGTCACGAGCGACCCGCACGACTGCAGCGGAAAGTGCCATCCACACACGTGTCGTCCGCTCGCCACTTCATCGATACGGCAGGTGCATTTCTGCCTCAGCGGTGCGCTGAAGCGGGCGGTACGCTGGCATTGGATCTCCGTCAATCCGCTGGGCCAAGCCGAGTCGCCGCGCTCGGTCAAGCACGACCCGCATCCACCGACGCCCGAACAAGCAGCGGCAATCATCAACGCCGCATTCACCGATCTGGCGTGGGGCGTGCTATTATGGCTCGCAATGACGACGGGCGCCCGCCGTGGAGAGCTATGCGCTCTTCGGTGGGATCTGCTCGATTTTGACAAGGCGGTTCTCGTCATCCAGAAGAGTATCGCCCAGCAGGGCGCGACGACATGGGAGAAGGACACCAAGACACACCAGCAACGCCGTATCGCGCTTGACGCGGCCACCGTGGCCTTGCTGCGGGCGTACCGTCAGCGGTGCGAAACCGACGCCTCGGCTATCGGTGTCACCATTGCGACCGACGGCCGGGTATTCTCAGCCTCGGTTGACCACACGACGTGGCTCAAGCCTGGTTCCGTGTCCCAGCGTTACCGGCGCATGTGCGCGCGGCTTGGATGGGATATGCACCTGCATCAGCTCCGGCACTACTCGGCAACCGAATTAATCTCAGCGGGTGTGGATGCCCGGACCGTCGCCGGACGCCTGGGGCATGGTGGTGGCGGTGCGACCACGTTGCGCGTCTACTCGGCCTGGGTGTCCGAAGCGGATCAGAAGGCCGCCGGTGCGTTCGGCCCACGAATGCCGGCTTCGCCCATTTCGCTCGATGTGGGCTCCCCATCCGCGAGAGACGTCGACACCGGATCCGCGAATCCGTACCAGCGGATCGCCGCCGACCTTCGGGGCGCGATCTCGTGCGGCGCGTTGGGCCCGGGCCAGCCGTTGCCCACCGTCGAAGAGCTGAAAGACCGCTACCACGTGTCCGCAGGAACCGCCCACCGCGCCATTGCGGAACTCAAGGCGGAAGGGCTCGTCACCGCAAGCCGAGGGCGTCGGGCCATCGTCAGCAATAACGGTATCGCGGCCGAACGGTGCGGTTAGCGGACAGTCGCCAGGAGGGTCTTGATGCGGCGGCGCTGGCGGGCTGAGCCGACTTGCGCGGCGAGTTGGGCTGCGTGGTCGGCGTGGGTGCGGGCTTCGTCCCGGTCGCCGTTGGTTGCGTGTGCGGTGGCGAGGTCGACGCGCAATGCCGTCTCGGCACGGACGAAGGTGGGGTCGAGACGACCCAGGGCGTCGGTGAGGATGGCGGTGGCGTCGGGGTGGCCGAAGCGGGCGAGCGCGTGGCCGCGCCAGCGGGCGAGGTGCACGGTATCGAGGGCAACGTAGGGCCGTTCGTCGCTGGCATCGTCGGGGAGCAGGTGGGCCGCCTGGTCGAAGGCGTGCAGGCTGGCGGACTGGTCGCCGTGGGCGGCGAGAGCTTCGCCGTGCGCGGCTGCCAGCCAGGCTCGCAGGATCCGGGGAGCGGCTGTATCAGCGCGGTGGCGGGTGTAGTCGAGTAATTCTACGGCGTCGCGGGTCGCTGTGACGTCGATGAGGACGAATGCTTGTTCGGCGGCAGCGTGGGCTTCGTGGGCGATAGAACGGGATTGCGCGGCGGCGGATCGGGATTGTTCGTAATGCTGCCACGATGTATTCACATCACCAAGGTCGAGCGCTTGCCATCCGGCGAGAGTTTGCATTTCGGAGAGCAGCGCGGCGAGCGGTTCGCGGGTACCGGGAGCGAGGCTGTAGGTGGCGAGTCCCTGGACTTGGCGGATTTTGGCGTTGAGTTCATCGCGGACGACGATCGCGCCTAATTTCCGGTCAAGTCGGCGAATGGCGTCGAGTTGCTGATGCAGCAATTCGATAGTTGAACTATCAACACGCCGGGCGGCGTCGAGGAGCTGGCGCAGTTCACTGGCGGAATTCTCGCCGTCGTCGGCAGTGGCGGCCTTCGGTGGCGCGAGCAGGGTGGCGATCGGTTCACCGAAGAGGTGTTCGAGCAGTCTCGCAGTGGCCGGCCGAAGCGCACCGGGATGCTGGCCACGGACGAGTCGCTGAAGGTGCCGCAGACTCAGCGTGCCCGGTTCGTGGTGGTCCCGGGCGAAGGTTTCGGTGTGCTGCACGAACTCCTCGTAGGTCAGGCAGCGCTGGCGGATGTGCTGTTCGAGCAGCGTCCGTGGTGGTCGCTCGACCATTTCCTGCTCACCTCCCGGGTAGGGCGTGTCTCGGGCGTTGTACTGGCGGCGCGGTGTCCTTCCGCTGATTCCACGCCCTGGTCAAGATTATTTCAGCTCGTCGCAGAGGGCGATAGAGCAGGGTGCCCCGGTGCTGCGCCCGCCCAACAACGCCACCGAGGCACTACGTCACGGCCGGGAGCCCAGTCGGACCCCGATGCGTCCCGGCTCCCGGCCGTGACTCCAACGACCGCAGAGAACGGGGTGCGGACGTGGGAGCACACCCCAGGCCAGCCGTGGGCAAGGGACACGGTGGCGGGGGAACCCGGCTGGTCTGGGTCACCTCGGTCACCGATGAGCTCGACCACGCGGTTACTCATGAGGCGATGGAATCGGCGCTGGCCACCAGCCGTCCGCAACCGGTGGCGCTGTGCGGCGCGACCCTCCTGCCGGCCGCCCTTGTCGCACCACCGGGACGCCGATGCTGGCGCTGCGAAGAGACACTCACTCCGAGGAAACCCGATCGGCGGCGCAGGGGACGCCACGCCCGCCCCAGCACCTGGCGGCGACTGCTGGGCCTGTCTTGGCCATCTCATGGGTGGTGACTCGCGCAACGGGCGATCAAGCGCCATCAGTAACGGAGGTGGCAGATTTTCCGGTACTCGCTCAACCCGCCGCACGGACGTTCTCGCAGTTCAAAGCTGGGTAGCTCCGGGGCGCCGTGCTGGGCTGACAACGGTAAGGGAACCGCGCGCCTGCTGGCTGGCGTCTGCGTGACATCGTGATGGCGGGTGGCGGTCGTTGCCGCTGATACCGCGTCCAGTGCAGGGTTATTTCAGCTCGTCGCACCGGATGCGCGGGCAGGGGACCTGGCGCCGTGCTCCGCCCTTGCTGGGACCCCGTACCACGGCCGGGGGCCGGTTACCTCGAATGCCACCCGCCGGCTTTTGGGCCGTGGCTCCCACTGATCGCGACGGGGAAGGTATGCAGACAGAAGAGGAAACGTTCCGCGGAACCGTGCGAGCCCGCGACCTCAACGGTGAATCGCACGCTCTGATCGTCCCGCGTCGAGAACTGGGCGAGCGGGCGCTGGTCTGGCTGACCTGGAACGGGGCGCGGAAAACCATGGTGCGTCTGACCGGGCCTGAGGTGGTGGCGCTGTGCGAGTTACTGACCAAGGCGCAGCACGCGAGAGCCCGATGATCGATCCTGTGATGGCTCGCTGACCCCGGCCGGTCGTCGGTTGAGCCGCGCGTGTTCCCCCGACGCGTGCGTCTGATGCTCCCGGCGACCGGTCGGCACCACTCCTCCGGTGAGTCTTGAATCCCGGCTGTTTCAGGTGGGTTTTGTGACGGGTGTGACGGGTTGCCGTGGATCGGCCCAACCCGTCACACCGGGCGTTTCCCCTGCTCGTAGAGCTGCGCAACCCGTCACACACCTGTGACGGGTTGCGCAGCGTTGTGACGGGTTCAGCCTGTGTCCTCATCCGGCGCCGGGGCCTCCCGTAAGACCTGCTCGACGGCAGCGCGGATGTCGGCGGTGAGGTAGCCGCGGGCCTGCCGGCTGGTGCCATCTTCGCTGAGGATTCGGCCGGGGCGGGGTCGGCAGCCGAGGTCGCCCATTTGCCGTCCGAACGCGGTCGGTTCCACGTCGAGGGCGTCGATGAGTTCGGCGGTGGGGATGAACTCGCGCCCATTATCGCCGAGGTAGGCGACGACCGATGCCAGCGGCTCGGGCAACTCCCGGACCCGTGGTGCGTCGTCGGTCGGATAGCTCCCGCCAATGACATGTGCCACGGTAGCCGGGTCCAGCGCGGGGGTCGATCCGGTGCCGATGGCGTGGCCGGTGAGGGTGCCGGCCGCTTCGCGCAGCGCCCGGCCGCGTGCGCAAATTGTGGTCCAGTCAGTGTTGGGCATGTAGTCGGTACGGACCATCATGGCGAGCACATCCGCCCCGGCCGCAGTTTCCCCATCCGGGCGGAGGATGCCAACTCCTTTGTGCGAGGGCAGCAGGCGACTGCTGTCCCAGCCCCGGGTATTCATCTGCTCGCCGAGAATGATATTGCTATCCCGCCAGTCCATCACCCGCAACGCAAACCGAGACCCCAGCACGGCCCGCAAAGCGGACGGGATTGTTTTCGTGTCGGGTCGTTGGGTGGCCAACACGAGGACGATTCCAGCAGCGGGTCCTTTCTTGGCCAGCCAAGTCAGCAGCTCACCAATGTACTCCCCGACGGGGATCATTTTCCCTTGCACCTTGATGGGGGTGCGTTCTTCAAGAGGTACCTGCACTTCGTCGATGAAAATACCGGTGATCGGCATGTTCCGTGAGAGGTCGCGAGACATGGCAGGGGTGACTTTCGACTCGGGACAAATATCATTGTCCAGCTCACGCATACGCCGGTAACGGGCTTGCACCTCAGTGACCAACTCGACCAGCCACGCAGCCAATTCCAGGACATGGACGGGTTCGTCACCGGAAAGGAACCGGTGCGCCACCTGGGCTGCGGCGTCCCAGTCCTTCCCGGCCTTAAAATCGGCGATGTAGAGCCGGGTGTACGCGTCAAGGATCAGCCCGGCGGCGGCCAGCCGGGCAGCGAAGGTCTTGCCTTGCCGGGGAATGGCGCCGACCAGTAGTGAGGTCCACACCAGCGGGAGGCTGATGCGCCGATCCCGCGCATCCCGGCCGAAGGGCACTGGGCGCCAGGCGTCCCAGCACGCCACCTCCAGCAACGGTGTAGGTGTGGGTGGGGTGGCGTAGGGATCGCTGTCGGCCACCCACATCGCCACCCGCCCGGCATGGCCGCCGTTGCCCCGGACCCGTTCTACGAGCAGTTGCACCTCGTCCACGGCCAGCGCCGACGCCAAAGCTTCCCGATTCTTGATCACGTCGGTGGCTTTGCGGGTGGCCGGGAGATCGATGGTGATCGCCCATCCCTCCCCGACCCGGCTGGCACGTTCCACCAGCCGGAGGGTTTCGTCTTTGCCGATGAGTTTGGCGTCACGGAAGGCGTCGACCAGGATCTGCGGGTCCATGGTCCAGCTCAGCGACCGCGGGCCGGCGAGCACCGCCCGCCGACCCGGGCTGCCATCCTTACGCCGCCCTGTGATCGCCAACACCGCCGCGCTGATCACAGTCGTGGCCCAGAGCACGAGGTGGCCGTAGAGCATGTCGGCCACCGCGATACCCGCCGTGCCAGTCCCCACGATGGCGCCGGTGACCCGCCACCGCAGCAGGGTCAACTCGCGGATCTCGACGTACTTATCCGCCAGCTTCTCCGACTGCTCGGCCGCCTCCCGGTAGTCGTAGACAGTCACCCACCGCCGCCACGCCCGCACCGCCAGCACCATGCCCCGCACCGTCGCGCCCATAAACCACCACGGTGCACAGATCACGGTCACGGCCATGTCTTTGGCCGCTTGTGTCACTTGGGCGCGGTTCTTGAACGCGGCGGGGACACGGGGGCAGCGTTGCCAGCACGACACCACCCGACCGGAGTGCTGTTGCTGGTTGTCGTCGATCAGCTCGCCATCGAGCACCGGATCGGCTGGGATCACTGCCGCGTGCTGGGGTGTGCTCATCGCCGGTCACCCCGCCAGTAACCGCTGTCCAACGAGGCCACTGCCCGAGTGAGGGCATGTGAGGTGATCAACGCCGGCAGGATGAGCACTACCCAGAACAGCGTGGTTCCCCGAGCGTAGGTCATCGCTACCCATTGCACGCCGACGATCACCCCGGCCGTGCCCAGCAGATACCCGGCCAGCGAAGCGACCCGGGAGGCCCCGTGGGCGGCGTCCGTTCGTCGACCTTGCCGGGTACCCGAGCACCACATCATCAGCAGCACCAGGAGCACACCCAGGACGGCGACCACCTGGGTCGGGCTTAGGTTGGTGATCATGACGTCGGTCCTCCTTCCTGGTCAGTTGCCTTGTGCTGGCGGTGGCGGCGGCGTCGCCACACTCGGTGTAGGGCGCGTCGGTCGTCCTCGCACGTCGCGCCCCATACGCCAGTCGTGCCCGCCCCAGCGGTGCGTAGCTCCAGCTCGAGGCACTGGTCGATGACCGGGCACCTGGCGCACAAGTGAGCGGCAAGTCGCCGGTCGCTGGATTCGCAGTCGTCCCAGTCCGGCTCCTCCTCTGGCCACAGGCCCCACAAGCACAGACCACGGCGCATCACCACATCCCGCAGCACCTCCGTGGGCACCTGACGCCACCGGTCGAGCCGACAGGCGATGGCCTTGTAGTGCGGGGTGTGCTCAGGGTTCACCACCGCGCACCCCCGCTCATGCGAGCCATCTCACGGGCGGTGCGGTGCTGTGCGGCCATCGCCGCCACATCCACGCACCCACCGGACTCGGCTGCTTCGGCCGCCAGCCGGTCCACGGCGGTGGCGGGGATGACGTAGCGGGTGCGGATGCGCACTGCGGGGAAGGCGTCGTCTCGGATGGCGCGGTAGATCGTTGCTGGGGTCACCCGTAGCACGCGGGCGGCCTCCGGCACGGTGTAGAACGCCGGCCCCTCAGTGTTCTTGGTGTTATCCATCACTACAGCTCCTCATCGAAAGCGTGATGTCATCGGGTTAATGCACTGATATCAGTGCTCAATGGGTATGAGAATTACCCAAACGACACGCGGACTACTCTTCGACGCTCAAGGGCGGAGCGCGGAGGAATAGGTGACGGAGAACTGGGCGGCAGTCGCAGCAGCCATCGATACGCGGCTTGCCGAACTCAACTGGCGACAACGCGAGTTGGCCCAACGCGCCCAAGTATCCGTAGCCATCGTGCGCGAGTTGCATCGCAACACCACCCAGCGCCGCCGCAATGCCCGGACGCTGGAAGCGCTGTCGGTGGCGCTGGGCTGGCACCCCGAACACCTCGACGCCCTCTTGCGCGGCCAGACCCCACCCGATCGCAGCCAGCCGGAAACCTCCCCGGTGGACCCCGTAGTCGCGCGGCTGACCTCGATCGATCGGCGCCTGGCCGCTATCGAGCGGCGTCTGGATGAGCTGGCGGCCCGCGATGACTAAACCCGTCGGTGACCGATCGACTGCGGTATCAGTGATTTCTTGCATGGCCCTAGGAAACGCCCGGCAGGGGCCGCTTCGTAATTGTCACCGGTTAACGACTAGACCATTAACCACCATTAACCACGCAGCTCAGGACCGGTTTATCCGGAACCGGAGCCGGCCATGATGACCTCGTTGCAGACCGTGCGCCGACAGCTGGGCTACACCGGCGCGCAGGTGATCGATCTTCTCACCCGCCGCGCCGCCGCGCTCAACCTGCCGATCGCCAACCCGGCGAGCCTGAAAACCAAACTCTCGCGCTGGGAAAACGGGAAAGAACAACCCAGCGAGACCTACCGGCGACTGTTCCGCGAGATCTACGGCCGCACGAATGCTGAACTCGGCTTCCCCGACGAGCCCGAGGAAGACCCCGAAGCCACCGAGCTACGCACCCGACTCGCCATCGCCCGCACCGTCGACCGGGAAACCGTCGAGATCTTCCGCCACCGGGTTGACCACGCCCGCCGGGTTGACCGGCGCTTCGGCGCGCTCACCCAACTCGAGGTACTCCGCACCCAGATCGACCAAGTACACCAACTCTTGATCTACCGCTCCGGACCGCAACGACCTGCGCTGGCCGGGGTCCTGGCCGAGGCATCCACGTTGGCTGGATGGCAAGCCCTCGACCGCGCCGCCCCCGGCCAAGCCTGGAACCACTACGAACGCGCCAAGACCGCCGCCCACCAAGCCGACTCCCCCGCCCTGCTCGCCCACGCCACCGCTGAACAAGCCTTCGTCCTCCTCGACCTCGACGAGACCACTGCCGCCGTCGACCAGCTCACCCACGCCCGCACCCTCGCCGCCGACGCTGCCACACCCCTGCTGAGCGCTTGGCTTGCCGCCGCTCACGGCGAGACGCTCGCCGCCGCCGGCCACGCCGACGACGCCCGGCGTGCCTTCGACACCGCTTCGGACCTGTTACCCAGTGACCCCGTCGACCCCGAGCTGCCGTTCCTGTTCCTGGGTGGTTCCCACCTCGACCGCTGGCGCGGCAACTCCCTCGCTCGCCTCGGCGACCCCGACGCCATCGGCCAACTCACCGACGCTCTGACCCGCCTGCCCGCCGAATTCGTCCGCGCCCGCACAGGCCTAGTGGTCGACCTCGCCTACGCCCATGCCGCCGCTGGTGACCGCGACGCAACCCTCACCCATGCTCGCCAAGCACGCCGGCTCGCCGCACAGATCAAATCCGACCGGCACCAACGACGCCTCAACCGGCTCGTCCTACCCGGCAGCACCTCCCCGTGACGCCAGGTAGTACAGCAGCGCGACCAACGTCCCCGACCCCAACAACTCCCCCCGCCGCGCCAGCTCCGGCACCCGCGACAACGGCACCCACTCCACCCGACCAACCTCCTCCGTGTCAGTCGGCTCCCCCATCCGCTCCGCCCCCCGCCACAGAAAAACATCGACTGGCGCTGTGACCTGCCCCGGCAATGGCTCAAAACTCACCAGGCGCTCTGGCTCACCGAGTGGACGCCATCCACTCTCCTCCTCCGCCTCCCGCGCCGCCGTCCCCACCGCATCCTCCCCCTCATCAACCATGCCCCCCAACAGCTCATACCCCCACTGCTCGATCACGAACCGATTCCGCCACAACATCAACACCCGGTCTTGATCGTCGACAATCAGCGCCACCGCGATCCGATCCAGGTGCACGACGTGGTACTCCCACCGCTCTCCGTTCGGCGCTTCAACATCCACCAACCCCAACCGCACCCATCGGTTGTCATAAATCGTCTTCTCCCCGAACGTCCGCCACCCACCACGCTTCTCAGCCATGATCACAGCGTAAGTGCAGCGCCGAGGGTCGAGTCGCCCCAATCCGTCTCTATCAAGAGACCGTTTGGCGCAGTCGATCGGCCGTTCGTCGCCAACTGCCTACCGCACGATGTCGCGACAGACCCAGGATGTAGCCTGCTCCAACCGTTCGGCGCGATTTTATGACCGTTCGCCGTTACATATGGCCCGTACAGGACATACCGCCTACAAAGGCGGTGATCGCACCGGCCAGCCGTGCGGTATGCAGGAGGTGCTGAAGTGTCGTCTTCGCGTGAAGTGGGCGGTCCCCGTGTCGTCCGCTGGCGGCAAACTCGCCTCAGGATCGCTCGGGAGCAGACCCATGGCCGGCTCGAAGCCGCTGCGCATCACAGCGAGTGTTCAACCTCGAAGTCAAACCATACGGAGCACAAGCAAGGCATTCCAAAGACGCTCGAGCTTATAGCTCCCCTGGGCTTGCGCTGGCTCGATAACACCAAGGAGCACGAAGGGTTTCTCCGGTGGACTAAAGAAGCTAAAGCACCAGCATGGTGGCAACCCTTTTCGAACGCTATGTCAGGCGACCCTGGGCTTTACAGTCGATCAAGGCACGGACTGCGACAAGCGCAAACGTCGGGACCGGTCAGCACCAGCGAGCAGCCGTCAGTGCTACCGAAGGCGATGAAGTTGCCAATACGGGAAAGCATCGATGAGACGCACCTGATCGAGCAATACCGCGTGTCACCCGAACTGTTCCGCATCACCGCCGCTCACATTCCGAAGGATGACCCACTAGGGCCGTCCGGGCCGTCAATCAGCGAGCAACAGGCGGTCGGCCGCGCGATCTCGCTGTTCAAACGTCGATCACGTAGCGACTTAACATCAACTGGGGCAGCAGTAGATGCACGATCAACATTCGAGGAGTCGGGGAGCGCGGTAAGGCATGCACTTGCAGGACACACGAATTTCAGGGAAGCGGCCGACGGGACAACAGGGTACCATCAAAGGACCGGCGTTGGTGTTCAACTACCTACCGGTCCAATTCGCGGAAGCCAGCTTCGACGCGGGCACGTTCCCTTACGAGTCGTCGGAGCAACTGGAAGGGCTCCGAACTCGGCTGGCTAAGACCCACACGGTGATCCGCCTGCAGGATCAGGTCGTGTGCGTGCCGTTCGTGTCGGACTCGGAGTTAGTGGGGGATCCGGTGACGTTCGGTACGGACGGTCCAGACCTTTTATTGGCAACCCGTCTTCTGCAGGCAGCGCTGATACGGGTACTGACCAAGAAATGGAAATTCTCCTTACGTAAGTTGAAACCTCTTACGTTCGTGTCGCGGCTGCGCGGTCGCGATCTGATGGAGAAGGTGCTGAGCCTGGATCCACCGCCCGAATTTGAGTGATCATTCTTGGCCATTAGGTTGATCTTCATTGGGGAATGATCGATTGTGGGCGTGTGGTATCCGCCGGCCCCTCGTCCGGCTTATCCACGTGATGTGTGCGGTCGGGCCCTTGCG
>JAFARZ010000064.1 GCA_019245115.1 Streptosporangiaceae bacterium
GCGACATCAAACCGGGGTTTCATGTCGTTCCGCCGGCTCCGGGACACGCCAGTGGTGGTGCTGGCGAGGTCAGTGTGACCTGAGTCCGGTTCCGGCGGGGTGTGGCGCCCGGCTGTGGCCTTCAGGCTAAGCGGCATTGGGGCCTGACCACGAACTCGGCCGCGGCTTGGCCGCGACTGCGGCGCCATCGTGACTCGGCCGGCTGGGGAACAGCTGATCGTGCGGATAACGCCGGTGAAGCCGACGGGGTCACCGGGAGCGTCCTGGTCACCTCTGGCGCAGCCGACAGGCGTGGGCGGCGGGTGTGCGTATCCATGAAGGCCTGCCACTGGCGGGCGAGCTGGTGGCGGAGCGTGGGGTCGGCCCGTCGGCGGTGATCAGCCAGCGGGCCGTGTTCTTCGCGGTCGGCCTGTACGGTCCACGTGGACAGGGCCGTGCTGACCTGGTGCCACCATTGCGGCGACCCTGGCGGGTGCATGCTGGTTTGGCGGATCATCTCGCGGATGCCCTGGTGAGCGCCTTCGATTTCCCGCGCCAGGTCCCGGCCCCAGACGCTGCGCTCGCAGATTGCCGGGACGCAGATCTCGTCCTCGGCGCGCATGTGCAGGTCGATCAGGCGCGCCAGGGTGTCCCACGTGGCGGCCAGCGCTGGCCGTGAGGCCGGTTCCCTTCGCTGTCGGCGCAGCTCGCCGAGCTGCGCCTGCCAGTGCAGGATGTGTAGGAGGTCATCCCCGACGAGCTTGATGATGTCAGCCTGGGTCGCTGTGGTGATGGCAAGGCGGCGCGGCACGGGCGCGTTCAGGTGCGGCAGCGGTTCGGCTGATGCCGCCTGGCGGGCGCTGGGGTAAACCGGCAGCAGGTGGTCCAGGTCCATGAGGTGCACTGTGTGGCGCACCGGGCTGCCGGGCGGGATCGCCAGCCGGAGCTGGGCGTCGCGGGCGGCGGCGCGATGCTGGATGGCTATCAGCCGGCGCAGCGACGAGCAGTCGCAGAAGGTGGTAGCCGTGAAGTCCGCGACGACGACGGCTGCGCCCGCGGCGAAGGCCGCGTACAACCGGTCATAAGCCAGGTCCTGGCTGGCGAAGTCGATTTCGGCGGGAAGTGCTACGATGACGGCCGCGCGTTGGGTCGCCTGGTTATGCATGCCGTGCCGCTCCCTTCAAGGGTCGGCCATCGGCGCGGAGGCTGCGCAGTCGGCCGTGTTTCCGGCCTTCCGGCCGGAACGAGAACGGAATATCCGCCAGGCGAAGCCTCTACCGGGGATCCCGGCGGTTAAACCGGTCCTGGGCTTCTGTGTGGTTCGCATGTCTGGCATGGGCGCGGTCCGGCGTCGGGCGGGACTGGCTCCCGCGCCCACGTCGGGGTACCCCGCGCTGCGGGACTTAATGCTTGCGGTCCTTGCCGCCCTTGGCCAGGTCCCGCCAGTCGGACGCGGAGACCTCGACGTCATAACGCTCCGCGGCGGCCAGGATCCGCTTCCACGCCCGGTCGCGTTCCGCGTCGCTGACGCCTTCGACCTGGTCGAAGCGCGCGATCGCGTTACGCACGTGCCGGGCGTCGGTCAAGGGCTCCTTCCGCTCCTCGGGGAAGGCGAACTTCTGGTCGGCCAGCTTGTTCTCCTCCGCGGTGCTCATGCCCTCGCCGTGGCGCGGGACATCCGCGCCGTGCGCCCTGGCGCTTTGCGCCTGCCGGGCCTTGGCGATGTTGCGCCGGGCCGCTTCCTTCTGCCTGTTGGTGGCCATCAGGCCTCCTCTCGCTGATCGGAGCCTGGCCGCTACCCGCGATCGGCGGCGGCAATCCAGGCCGTCCACCGGGCACAGGACGGCGAGGTGACGAAGCTCGGCTAGTGGGCGTTTCGGGTAGCCTGTCCACGCCCGGTCCCAGGTCCGGGGCATGCCAGGTGAGGAGAACGTAATGGCGGCGCACATCGATGAGGAGGCACTGCGATCCAGCCTGCAAAGGCTCCGCGAAGCCGCGTTCGACGCCGACGTGGTGGCGGTCATGAAGCGCACCGTCAATTCCGTCCACGGCGTGTTCGGTTACGGCGGCGCTGGCATCATGTTCATCACAGAGTCCGGTTATCTGGGCTACGTGGCCGCCTCCGACGAGGGAGGCCGCCAGCTGGAGGAGGCTCAGGCGGCCGCGGGGCAGGGGCCGTGCTATGAGTCCTACGTCTACGCCCACGAGGTCGTGACCAGCGACCTGCACGATGACGACCGCTGGCCGGAACTGCGGACCCGCCTGCCGGCCAGGGTGCGGGCGGTCGCCGGCATCCCGGTGCTGCTCGGCGGCAGCCCGGTCGGCACGCTGAACGTCTACCGCGGCGAACCCTATGAATGGGATCGGTCGGATATCAACGCTCTGACCGCCTACGGCGGCCTGATCGCGGAGATTCTCGCCACGGCGCTCGCCGCTCAGGAGCACGGCATCGTGGCCGGCCAGCTGCAGTACGCCCTGGACTACCGGGTGGTCATCGAGCGCGCGGTCGGCTACCTGATGGGTATGCATCGCCTGGACGCGGTGACCGCCTTTGACGTGCTGCGCCGCCGGGCGCGCGATTCGCGCCGGCGCATCGCCGACGTGGCCACGGACGTGCTGGGCGGGGCCACCGGACCCGCCAGCGACGACCGGCTCGGTGACCTGCGCCCCTCAGACCTGGGCCTGACCGGTTTGCCAGGGATGCCGCCGGAACGGTAGATTTTCGGCACGCTCCGCCGTGTGTCCGCGGATCGCACCTGGGAGGTGACGATCTGTGGCATGCACACGTAACGGCCAGGATTGGTCGCGAGCGGCGGGGCGTCCGCTGGTTCTCCCGCGCTGGGTAACGCTGGCTTTGCCGCGCAGACGCGTGCCCCGCGCAGGTCGGGCCTCCTCTCATCCATCTCTCAGCAGGTCACCTGGGTATAACGCCCTGCTGCCCCCGGAACGGCCGCCGTCATGAAAACGCGAACCGTGATTTCCTCCCCCCACCTGGTCATCATGACCGAGCACCACAGACGGCGGCTGGTTCTGAGGCTGGTGGGCGAGCTTGACGTCGGCAATAGGGATCTCCTCCGGAATGCCATCAGCCGTGCCCTGGAGGACGCCCCGCAGATGCTGGTGGTGGATCTCTCCAGCCTGGACTTCATGGACTGCAGCGGCCTCGGGGTCCTGGTCAAGGTTCACGAGCAGCTGACCGAAAGTCAGCGTCAGCTCGTCATAACCGGCAGCCAGCCCATCGTCCGGCGGCTGATCCGGCTGACCGGCCTCGACACTTATCTGCGGCTCGCCGAGCAGCACCACCCCGGCACCCCGGATTCGCCTGCCGTTATGGCTTCCTGGCGACGCCGCGCCCGTGCATGCCGGGCGAGGCTCTAGTCCGCGTAGAGCTGATCAAGGCCGACAAGACGGAGGTCGGGGCTTTGGGCGGCTTGCAGTTCGCGGCTGAAGCCTGCGCCGGAATAACAGCTGAGCACCGTATCCCGGGTGTCGAATCCCTTTGCGGCGAGCAGATCCCGCGCCCGGCGCAGGCGTTCGACGTGGCGGAGGTCCATGACCCGGTCCCATTTTGCCTCGCCCAGGGAGAGTATCTTGCGCGGGCGCCCGGGCTCGGCCGGAGCGAGCGCTACGACGTCAACCTCGATCTGGATCCGGTTCGCTGGATCCGAGACGACGCCGGATCCAATTTCGCCTGGCAGGCCCCCGAAGACTCCGGAATCGGCCGCGATCGCGTAGTCGCGGCAGAGCGCTTCGAAATGCGGTCCTGTTACCTGCGACAGGAAACATGCCCGGGCGCCAGGCCAGACCGCTGGTCCGCCACCGAGTTCGAGACGCGCCCATTCTCGGCTCATGATGGCCTGGTAGAAGGTTACGAGCGGTTCGGTGATGCGGTATCTTGCCCGTCCTGATCTGAACAGGTCAGGCTCCTTGATCACCAGCCGGCAATCCTCGAGTACACGGAGCGGGTGCGCTATCTCGTTGGACTTCCGGCCGATATAGCTGGCGATTCCGCCGGATGTGTTATTTCCCCCGGCGACGGCGGCGAGTACCGAATGGTACAGCGACGGGTCGCGTATCTCGGTCTCCTCGGCGAGAAGGTAGCGGGCTTCCCGGAATAGCGGCGTCTGCGGATTCAGCACGGTCCGGATCACCCACGCGTCAAAGTCGGCAAGGTCCGCAGGGGTGTCATCCCGAACGAGCTCGCGGCGGTAAGCGGGAGTTCCGCCCACCACTGAATGCACGAGTACGGCCAGCCTGGGATCGGAAATCTCCCAGAACCGGGCGGCATCCCGGTAGCCGAAGGGGTGGACGATCAGCTCCAGGCCCGCCCGCCCTCGCAACGGCGCCCGCCCGGAAAGCAGGCCGCCCATCACTGACATCGCGGAGCCGCACAAAAGGAGCCGGGCCCGGCTCGCGGATCCGCTTCCCCCGGGACCAAGCTCCCGCTGGATGACTGATGGCAGGGCGGGTGATGCCTTGACCAGGAAGGGGAACTCATCGATTACCACTGGGACGGTACGATCCCCGGTAAGCCTGAACAGATAAGGGATGGCGTCAAGCCAGTCCCGGAATGGCGGGACCGGCGATCCGCTGAAGCGGATGAGCTCATCAGCGAACAGCCGTAGCGAGACCGCTTCGGTCAGCTCCAGGGCCGGGACGTAGATTCCGCCCAGGGCAGTCGTCAGCGCCTGAAGGAGATAACTCTTGCCCTGTCGGCGCCGCCCGCTCACCACGCCCAGCGTCGCGCCAGGACGAGCATCGGCGGCGAAGGAGACAAGCCCGTTCCACTCGGCGTCCCGGTCGAACAGGTGAGCCGGCCTTGGCCGTGCCTCATTCGGTGAAGCGTGCACGACCGAAGTATAGTTGACCGAAGTATAGTTCGCAGAATTGCTAAAGGCGGATCTCCATCCGACCTGCTCATGCCTATTTCTCGCCGAGCTTCCTGGCGAGTTCGTCGCGTCCCATCTTGGAACGCCCGGGCAGGTCACGCTGCTTGGCGATCTCGTAGAGCTCGGCCCGGGTCTTGGGGTTGTCGCCGCCGGTCCGCTTCCGCTGGGCCACGGCCGCTCCCTGCTTGCCCAGCGCGGTGCGGGTCTTTTTCGGCATGTTCGCGATGGACCGCTTGGACGTGGCCGCCTCCTGCGCCTTGGTGACGTTCCGTCGTGCTGCCTTCGTCTGCTTGCTTGTCGCCATGTGTACCTCCCAGCATCAGGCGTCTGCCTGTCACTTCCACCCGGCGCGGTCGGCAAACCTCCGCCGTGTTTGAGCCGCCGAACATCCGGTAGGCAGGAGCGAGGACGTGACACCCGGGAGGCATGGTGCTGCGCCAGGACCAGGAAGCGCTAGCCGCGAGAGGCCCGCTCCGTCGCAGCGACCCCGGCGTCCCGGGAATCCGGCGCAGGCGCTGCGGGCGAGGCTTCAGCTACCTCGAGCCCGGTGCCGCGGTGATCAAGGACCCGCGGACGCTGGCCCGCATCAGGTCCCTAGTGATCCCGCCGGCCTGGGAGGACGTGTGGATCTGCGCGGATCCGCTGGGACACATCCAGGCCATCGGCACCGACGCGGCCGGGCGCCGCCAGTACCGGTATGACGACCGGTGGCGCGAGCAGCGCGACCAGCTCAAGCACGACCGGGTCCGGGAATTCGGGGCCGCCCTGCCGCGCATCCGCGAGACCGTCTGCTCTCACCTGGAGGGCCCGGGCCTGACCAGAGACAGGGTCCTCGCGGCCGCGATACGCCTGATCGACCTCGGCTTCTTCCGGCCGGGCGGGGAGGAGTACGCGGAAGAGAACGGCACCTTCGGCCTGGCCACCATCCGGAAAGAACACGTGACCCTCAGCCAGGGTCAGCTGGTGTTCGAGTACCCGGCCAAGGGCGCCAAGCACCGTGAGCAGGCCGTGGCCGAAGATCAGGTGTGCGCGGTGGTGCGGAGCCTGCGGCGCCGACGGGGCGGGGACCAACTGCTGATGTACCGGAGCGGCCCGCGCTGGCACGATGTCACCGCGGCCGACATCAACGACTACCTGCGCGAGATATCCGGGGGGGACTACACCGCCAAGGACTTCCGCACCTGGCACGCGACCGTTCTCGCCGCAGTGGGACTGGCCGTATCCGAAGGCGCCGTCGGCAGCGACGCCGCGCGCAAGCGCGCCATCGCCCGCGTCGTCCGCGAGGTAGCCGACTACCTGGGCAACACCCCGGCGGTGGCCCGGGCGTCCTACATCGACCCTCGCGTCATCGAGCTCTATGAGGACGGCGTCACCATCGCCTCCGCGCTCGGCGACCTGGGCAGGGGCTGCGATTTCGGTGATCTCGCCACCCGGGGCCGGGCGGAGAACGCGGTGGTGAGACTGCTGGCCTAGAGCGGGGCCGGCCCCGGATAACCGTGGACCCGGGAAGCGCTTCCCGGGTCCCGGCCAGAAGCCTGCGGGGGGGATACAGGCTCCTGGTTCTAGTTTTACGCCGGTTGGGCGCTGACGCGCCCGTAAACCGCCAGGGTTTTTATGCCGCTTGGGCGGTAACGCGGTTATAGACCGCCAGGGTTTCCCCGGCGATACGCTCCCACGAGTACCGGGACCGAACCCGGTCGACCGCCGCCACGCCGTACGCTTCGATCAGCATCGGGTGCGCGAGCAGCTGCCGGATCCGCTGGGCCAGCAGGGCCGGCCGGTCCGGCGGGATGATGACGCCGGTCGTCCCGTCCACCACGGCGTCCACGTGCCCGCCGACCGGAGGCGCGATGGCCGGGGTGCCGCACGCCATGGCCCGCAGCGAGGTGGTGCCGGAAGGCTCGTACTGGCAGGTGCTGATCACCAGGTCGGCCGAGCGCAGCAGCGGCGGCATGGCCGTGTATCGCACGTTGCCGGTGAAGATAACGCGATCGGCGATGCCCAGCGCGGCCGCGAACTTGGCCAGCTTGACGTAGTTGTCGTCGGTGCTCAGCTCGGGCTCCTCTGGCCCGCCGACGACCAGTAGCTCGGCGCCGGGGACCCGGGTCAGCGCCCGCAGCAGCGTCTCCAGCGGCTTGCGCTGGGTCAGGTCCGAGGTGGTGAGCAGCCGAGGCCGGCCGTTCCGCCTGGCCATCCGGCCCTCCGGGGCGAACAGGTCGGTGTCCACGCCCCACGGTACGACCCGGATCGAGGAGCGGTGCACGCCCAGGCTGGCCAGGTTGGCCACCTCGGCGGAGTTGGTCGCCACCACGGCGGTGGCGCTGCGGCCGATGGCGGGCTCGAGCCTGATCCGCGCCGCGGACGCCCCGTCCGCCTTCACGGCGGCGGCCCGGCCCGGAGTGAACGCAGCCGCCCGGCGCTCGGTGACGCCGAGGGCGTTGAACTCCTGCACGACCGGGATGCCCAGGTCCCGCGCGGCGGCCAGCGCGGCCAGGCCACTGGTCCAGCGCATTGCGTGCACGACGTCCGGCCGGTCGGTTTCCCAGTGGCTGCGCAGTGGGCCGCTGAAGGCGGGTACCCGCTCGAGCAGGCTGGCGTCGTCCATGGGCTCGTCGGCGCCGGCTTTCGGGACCGGTCCGGCGCTGATGTGCGCGACCCGTACGCCATGGTGCAATTCGGCCTGGTCAGGCAGATCAGGCAGGTTCTTCTGGGCGTACACGGTCACCTGGTGACCGTTCCCGGCTAGCTTGCGGGTGAGCTCGCCGAGCCCGATGTCGTCGCGGTCAGGGCCGGAACCGGCCTGGGGGTGCAGCGGCGTAGCGTTCTGGGCTACTACAGCGATCTTCATGGGGCCTCTCTCGCTTCGAACCTCGGTCACGGTGTTCGCTGGCGAGAGACGGAAAGTGGTACCCCGACTGCGCGCTCCGCGAAACACCATGGTCGCGTTGAGCGTGCCTGCGTCGTAG
>JAFARZ010000129.1 GCA_019245115.1 Streptosporangiaceae bacterium
GCCGGTTGCGCTCGATGTCGGGCAGCTTGCGGCTGATGCCGGTCATCGACGCGCCCGGGACATACACCAGGTAGCGCCCGGGCAGGCTGATCTGCGAGGTGAGCCGGGCGCCCTTGTGGCCGACCGGGTCCTTGGTCACCTGCACGATCAGCGACTGGCCGGCCTTGAGCGCCGACTCGATCCGCTTCGGCTGCCCCTCCAGGCCACTGACGTCGAAGTTCACCTCGCCCGCGTACAGCACGGCGTTGCGGCCCTTGCCGATGTCCACGAAGGCGGCTTCCATCGAGGGCAGGACGTTCTGCACCTTGCCCAGGTAGACGTTGCCGACGTAGGACTGGTGGCTCGATCGGTTGACGTAGTGCTCGACCAGCACGTTGTCCTCGAGCACCGCGATCTGGGTGCGGTCGCCCTGCTGGCGGACCACCATGGTCCGTTCGACGGACTCACGCCGCGCAAGGAACTCCGATTCGGTGATGATCGGCGGCCTGCGCCGCCCGGTTTCCCGCCCCTCGCGACGCCGCTGCTTCTTCGCCTCCAGGCGAGTGGAGCCCTTGACGGACCGCACATCGTCGCTGGCCTCGCGGACGTGCACCACTGTGTCCGGCGGATCGTCGGCCAGCGGCTCCGCGGCATCCGCCGATCCCCGGCGCCGCTTGCGGCGGCGCCGCCTGCTGCCGCCAGGCTCATCCTCGGTCTCGTCGCCATCGTCGGGTTCCGCCGTCGCGGCGGCCTGGCCGTCCTCGGGCGATTCGCCGTCGGCCGCCGCGGCACCAGAAGCTGCGGCGCTCGATTTGCCTGGGCCTCCGGCCGCGGTGCTGGATTTGCCTGGGCCTCCGGCCGCGGCGCGGCTGCGGGACCGGCTGGTGCGGGAACGTCGGGTTTCGCCCGCGCCGGACCCGCCCGCGTCATCCGGCGAGGCGTCCTGAGCCGACGCCTCCTGGGTATCCGGTTCGGCCTGGTCCTCGGCGCTCGCCTCGTCGGCTGCGCCGTCCGCGCGACCGCGGCCCCGGCCGGACCGCCGCCGTCTGCGACGGCCACCACTTGAATCGCCATCAGCAGCGTCGGCTCCATCGGACCCCACGGGCGCGGCGGCGGCGCTGGGGTCGGCGCCCGCCTCCTTCGCCGAGGCGGCGCCTGGGCCTCCGGCCGCGGCGCCGTTGCCACGCGATCTTGAACCACCGGGCGCCCGCTCAGCGGCGGGCTGGGCCGGCGGGGGCTGGAACACCACCGGCGGGGGCTGGAACACAGCCGCTGGCACGCTGGCTTCTGTCTGCCCCGCGCCGCGACCCGCGCTCGCCGCGCTTACCTCGCCGGCACCACGTCCACCATCGTCAGCAGAACGTCTATCATCGCCGACGTCATGTCCGCCACGTGCATTGTCATCAAATTCTCTGTCGTACAGCTCGCTGTCGAGCATCCGGGCAATCTCCAGTCAGGCTCCCGGGCGCGCGGGCCAGTCGCGTTCCGCCCAACGACGGAACGCCTGCCCGCACACCACGCGGAAGCACGTAGTAAAAGTCGGCCCGGGTGGGACCGCGATGGCGGTCCAGGGCTCGCGCGGATATCGCGCCAGCCCGGCAGCACCGGGCCAGATAACCTGTCACTGTCTTCGCGAAATTAGGCTTCGCGACATACATTCCCGCCACCGTCGTAGCCGACGCGGCGGGATGGGCTTGGCCGTACCGTTGCATCACCGTCATGGCGCGATCTTCCCGCTCGGCGTCTGCTCGCCCATGGGCTTCGCGCCCATGGCCTCGCCGCCCAGCGTCTTGTCACCAAGTGTCTTGTCACCAAGTGTCTTGTCGCCAAGTGTCTTGTCACCCACCGGTCCGCACGCCGGTTCGGCTGACTGAGCCGGCTCGCCCGACTCCGCGAGCTTGGCGACTGAACCCTGGGCCAGCCGCGTCACAAACGGCGGTGATGACGGCACCATGCCGAATCTGGCACTAAGCGCGCTCAGTACGTCCTCGGGTCGTACCGCGGGCGCCACATGCAGAATAACCATTCGAAGAATGGCACAATCTTGTGCAGTTGTCACGGCGACGCGCCGGTCACCGAGATCGTCGGCAGACCGATCGCCCAGCACCCACATCTCGGTGACGGCGCTGCGCGCGTCCATCTGCCGGACACCTTTGTCCGTGCGCCGCTCTACCGGCGCCTCTGCCAGGGCGAGAAAGCCGGCCACGGCCTGTGCCGCCGTTTCCGGCCGGATCCCCGGCAGTGATACGCGCCACAAGGAGGCCTCGGCCGCCCCGGCAGAATTTCCGGGACCCTCCTGCGTGACGTCGACCACATCTATTCCGTCGGGCAGCACCGCGTCCAGCCGCTCGCGGACCAGGTCCGCGGCCTGCGGGCTGGTCAGCGCCAGGGTAAGGTACTCAGCCTCGCTGGCCACCCCGGTCGGCGCGCCACCCACGTAAGAAATCTTCGGGTGCGGCGTGAACCCGGCGGAATACGCGATCGGCAGCCCCGCCCGGCGCACCCCGCGCTCGAATACGCGGGCCACATCCCGGTGGCTGGCGAACCGCATCTTTCCCCTCTTGGCGTAGCGGACCAGCAGATGCTGCACCGGAGGCACTCGCGCCCCGGGCAACGGCATCGGCTTCGGCACGCTACCTCCCGACCCTCACCTGAGGACCTGCAAGGGAAGCAGCCGCTTCCCATCCAGGCGCTCCCCGGTGGGCCCGACCTGGATCTCAGTGCCCATGGCGGAACATACCCCGCACTCATAACACGGAGTCCAGCGGCAATCTTCCACCTCGGCCGCTCCCTCGGGAGTGATGGAGTCCTGCCAGTCCTGCCACAGCCAGTCGCGGTCGAGACCCGCGTCCAGGTGATCCCAGGGAAGCACCTCGCTGTAATCACGTTCGCGCGTAGTGTACCATGCCAGGTCAACCGGCTTTCCGGCCAAAGCGGACTCAGCACACCGCGCCCACCGCTCGAACGAGAAGTACTCGCTCCATCCGTCGAACCGCGCGCCGTCCCGCCAGGCAGCCAGGATCACCTCACCGACCCGGCGGTCGCCGCGCGACAGCAGCCCCTCGATCAGGGCAGGTTTCCCGTCGTGATAGCGGTAACCGATCGCCTTCCCGTAGGCCCGGTCGGCGCGCAACGCGACAGCCAGCTGGTGCAGGCGAGCGTCGACCACGTCGGGCGGGCACTGCGCCGCCCACTGGAACGGCGTGTGGGGCTTGGGCACGAAGGCCCCGATCGACACCGTGCATCTGATGTCGCGCCGCCCGGACGCCTGACGGCCGGCCTCGATGACCCGCCGCGCCAGGGAGGCGATCGCCAGCACGTCCTCGTCGGTCTCGGTCGGCAGGCCGCACATGAAGTACAGCTTGACCTGCCGCCAGCCGCTGGCGTACGCCGTGGAGACGGTACGGATCAGGTCGTCCTCGGTGACCATCTTGTTGATCACCTTGCGCATCCGCTCCGACCCGCCCTCCGGAGCGAAGGTCAGCCCGGACCGGCGGCCGTTCCTGCTCAGTTCGTTGGCCAGCGTGACGTTGAACGCATCCACCCGGGTGGATGGCAGGGACAGCCCGGTGCTGGTGCCCTCGTAGCAGTCGGCCAGGTCGACCGCGATCTCGTTGATCTCGCTGTGGTCCGCGCTCGACAGCGACAGCAGGCCCACTTCGGCGAAGCCGCTGGCCGCGACTCCCTTGGCCACCATGGACCCGACAGTGGTGATGGACCGCTCCCGCACCGGCCGGGTGATCATGCCGGCCTGGCAGAACCGGCATCCCCTGGTGCAGCCGCGGAAGATCTCCACGCTGTAGCGCTCGTGCACGGTCTCCGCCACCGGTACCAGCGGCGCCCGCGGATAGGGCCATTCGTCCAGGTCAAGCACGGTGTGTTTCGATACCGAAGGCGGAACTTCGGCCCGATTCGGTCGCACGTTTGAAATACGGCCGTCGGCGTGGTACGTTACATCGTAGAAGCGAGGCACGTAGACAGCAGCGAGCCTACTGCCGCACAGGCGCAGCAGCAGCCCGTCCCGCCCGCCGGGCTGCCCTTCCCGTTTCCAGTCACGGATCACGTCAGTGATCGCGAGCGCGGCCTGCTCCCCGTCACCGAGTACGACCGCGTCCAGGAAGTCGGCCACCGGCTCTGGGTTGAAGGCCGCGTGGCCGCCAGCGATGACCAGAGGGTGAGCCGACGTTCGTTCGTTGGAAAAGATCGGAATTCCGGCCAGATCGAGAGCGGTGAGGAGGTTCGTGTAACCGAGTTCGGTGGAGAAGCTGACCCCGAGTACGTCGAAGGCGCCCACGGGACGATGCGCGTCGACCGTGAACTGCGGCACGGCCGCCTCGCGCATCAGAGCCTCCAGGTCGGGCCAGACCGAGTAGGTCCGCTCGGCCAGCACGCCCTCGCGCTCGTTGAGCACCTCGTAAAGGATCTGGATGCCCTGGTTGGGCAGGCCCACCTCATAGACGTCCGGGTACAGCAAGGCCCAGCGCACGTCGGCGCTGTCCCAGTCCTTGACGATCGAATTGACCTCGCCGCCGACGTACTGGACGGGCTTACGCACCCGTGGAAGCAAGGACTCCAGGGTGGGGTAAACCGACTCGACAGGCATTAAGACAGATTATCCGAACGGCTGTGGTACCACTCCCCCGTCCGTGGTACCGCCAGAACAGGCAGGCGGTGCATGTTATTCGAACAGGCTGTGATGCCGGTGGACGGACTGGAGCATACCGATCGCGACCATGTCGGCGAAGACGGCCGAGCCACCGTAGGACAGGAACGGCAGCGGCAGGCCGGTGATCGGCATGATGCCGATCGTCATGCCGATGTTCACGAACGACTGGAACGCGAACCATACCGCGATGCCGACCGCGATCAGCATGCCGAACTGGTCGTCCGCACGGGCCGCGATGCGAAGCGCACGGACGATCACCACGCCCAGGAGGAAGACAATGATAATCGCGCCCACGAAGCCGAGTTCTTCGCCGGCCACGGTGAAGATGAAGTCGGTCTGCTGGGCCGGGACGAAGTTTCCGGCCACCAGCTGACCGTGGAACAGGCCCTGGCCGAACATGCCGCCGGAGCCGACCGCGATCTTGGCCTGGGCCGCGTTGTAGCCGGCGCCGGCCAGGTTCGCGTTCGGATGCAGGAACGAGGTGAAGCGGCTCGCCTGATAACCCTTGATCAGGTGCAGCCCTCTGGCCATCAGGGCCCCGGCCGCTACGAGCGCGACCAGCGCAGCAATGATGCGCAGCCGCATGCCGGACACCAGAATCATCGCGGCCAGCACGACGACCAGGACAAGTGCCACGCCGAGCGCGGGCTCCACCACCACCAGAGCGATCAGCGGCGCGGCGCAGACCAGCGCGGTCAGCAGTGCCCTGACGCCGGGGCGGGCGCCGCGCCGCTGGCTGAAGATCACCGCGAGGCCCCCGACCAGCGCGAGCTTCGCGAACTCCGAGGGTTCGACCTGGAAGCCGCCGGGCAGCGATATCCAGGCGTGCGCGCCGTTGATGTTCCTGCCGACGGCGAGCACGGCCAGCAAGGCGAGCACGGTCAGCCCGTAGAAGGCCGGTATCAAGCCGCGCAGCCGCCTGCTGTCCGCCACGCTCACCACGAACATCAGGACCAGCCCGATGACCACCCAGACGAGTTGCTTCTTCAGGTAGGTGCGCGGGTCGGCGCCCTGGGCGATCAGCGACGGCTGGGTGGCCGACCACACCAGCAGAGTGCCGAGTGCGCTCAGCCCGCACACCACCACGACCAGCAGCCAGTCCATGTGCCGCAGCACCGAATTCGGCGCGAACGCCCGGGACAGCACCGACCGCGGCCGGCCGGAGAACACCCCCCTCCGCAGGCTGTAGCCGCGGGGACCGTAACTGATCCCGGATCGTCCCAGCATCACGCTCCCCCTTTCCGGGACGGGGCGGCGGCGTAGCCGGACGGGGCAATGATCGCGCCGGTGGGCGATATCGTCGGCGGGTCAGCCGGGACCCGGCCGTTGGGCACCGCGGCCTTGTGGCCTTCGAGGCCGTAGATGCCGTCCCAGATCTGGCGCACCGCGGGCGCCGCCACGTCGGCGCCGTAACCGGAGTCGGGGACCATCACCAGCACCACGTACTGGGGATGGTTGCACGGCGCGAACGAGGCGAACACCGAGGTGGCGTTCTTGCCGAACAGCTGAGCGGTTCCGGTCTTGCCGGCCACGCACACCTTGTTCAGCGGGAAGCCGGAGAACGCGCCGGCCGCGGTCCCCTGGGTGACCACGCCGGCCAGCGCGTTGCGGATATAGGCCAGCGTGTAGGACGAAACCGGCAGGTGCCTGATCACCGGCGGGTTGATCTGCTGCACGACCTTGCCGGTGGCCGGGGAAACCAGCGCCTCGCCGATCCGCGGACTGTACAGCGTGCCGCCGTCGGCCAGCGCCGCGTAGGCGTTGGCGAGCTGGAGCGGAGTGACGGTCACGTAGCCCTGCCCGATCGCCGCGATGGCCGCCTGGCCCGGCTCCCAGACATTGCCGCTCTGGCAGTCCTGCCATTCGATCTGCTGCACGTAGGAGCCGTACTGGCGGCCGTTCTTGCACCAGTTCTGGCCGGTGTACGCGTTGTCCTTCCACAGCCAGTACAGCCACTGCCTGGTGGGGATGCTGCCCAGCGACTCCGACGGCAGGTCGATGCCGGTGGGCTGGCCGAAGCCCCAGTCGAGCTCCATCTGCTGCATCTTCTGGATCGGCGCATTGGGGCTCTTGACGTCGTTCGCCGCGAGATCGTCGTGCAGGTACATGTCGTAGGCGAGGTTGTAGTACACCGTGTCGCAGGACTGGATGAGCGCCTCGCTGAACGTCATGCTGCCCAGGCTCGGCTCGCCGTCGTTGGCGAACGTGTGGCCGCCGATGCTGACCGTGCCGGGGCAGTCGTAGAGGCCGTTGATGGAGTATCCATCGGCCACCGCGGCGGCGGTCGAGGTCACCTTGAAGGTCGAACCGGGAGCGTACTGGCCCTGGGTCGTCCAGTTGTTCAGCGGGGCGCCGGAGCCGGGGCTGCTCAGGTAGTCATATTCCTGCTGCGAGATGCCGCCGGTCCAGATGGCCGGGTTGTAGTCGGGGTAGCTCGCCATCGCCACCACGCGGCCGGTGGTCGTCATCACGATGGCGGCGCCCTGGTTGGCGGCGTTGCCGGACGCCCTCGACCTCGCGATGGCGCCGGCCAGCGCGTTCTGGGCATCGGCCTGGATCTGCGCGTTGATGCTCGTCACCAGGTCGTCGCCGACCTGGGCCGGGATGGTGTTGAGCGTGCCGGTCTGCTGGCCAGCCGCGTTGACTGTGATCACCTGGGTGCCCGGCTTGCCGCGAAGCTGACTGTCGTACTGCGCCTCCAGGCCCGCCTGCCCGACCAGGTCCACGCCGGAGAAGCCGGTCGTCTCCAGGTGCCTGCTGGCCATCTCCTGCGGGGTGATCGGCTGCAGGTAGCCCAGCACCTGGGCCGGGTTAGCACCGTGCGGGCCGGGATAGTCGACGACCGGCTGGGGCTGGGCGGTCACGCCCGGGAACAGCTTCGGCTCCTCCATGACCTGCAGCGCGATCTGCGGTGAGACGCTCTGGTCCACCGGAATCGGCTGGTACGGCGAGCCCGCCCAGCACGGCTGCGGCACGCCGACCGTACACAGCCGGACTTTCCCGGCCAGGGCCTGGTAGGTGGTGCCGAGCAGGGTCGCCAGCCGGTGCAGGACGGCCTGGCCTCCGTCGGCCTCCTGAGAGAGCTGCATCATGTCCACCGAGACGACCAGCTCGGTCTGGTTCTGGACCAGCTTGTTCCCGACGTCGTCGAGGATCTGGCCGCGCACCGCCGGGACCGTCACATTCCTGGTCTGGTTCTGCGCCGCGAGCTTGGTGAACGCGGTGTTGTTCATCACCTGGATGTACCAGAGGCGGCCGCCCAGCGAGACCAGCATGACGGCGACGAGCAGGTACAGCACAATCAGCCGCCGACGGCCGGACACCCCGGCGGGAGATTCCGGTCCCCGGGTTCCTCCCAGATATTTCTTCACCTGAAGCCTCCCGGGCGCCGCCAGCTCTTCCTCAGCATCCTCGGACGCATCCGCAGCCGGGCCGCGCCGCCCCGCGGCGAGCCGAACCGCGGCCCGATCTTAGCCGCGCCCAGGCCACGGGAGCGGCGCCGCCAGCCCCGGCCCGGCGAGCGTCCGCCCATACCCCTGGCGCGCCCCGTCAGCCCGGTGCTCCGCCTGGCCAGCGGCATGCGGACCCGGCTGCCACCCGACGAGACGCCACGTAGCCATCCCTTGCCGGGCGACTTGCGCTGCGCCGGAGACCGCAAGCGGCCAACCACACGGCTCAGCACGCTCGCCTTGCGGAACCGCGGCTGACGCGTTCCCGCCACGACATTGCTTCCGTTTGCGGTGCGCCGTCTGGACAGCGGCGAGGAACGTGCGAAGGGCGCTGACGAGCCGCTGAACACCGAGCCGCCAAGCAGTGACGCGCCCAGCCTGGTGCTGGCCAGCCGCGCACTCGGCACCCTCGAGGAGAACCGGGTCGGGCCCGATCGCGCCGAGCCGGACCGCAGCGAGCCGCCGCCTATGGCCGCGCGGCTCGGGGACAGCGCGCCGCCAGATCCTCTGGCGAAGCGCGGCTCATGCCGGACCATACCGGGCCGTGCCGCTCCGGTCCGGCCCTGGCTCCCCCGCGCCCCGCTGAGCCAGCCGTCGCCCTTGCCGTGGGCGGACAGCTTCAGCCGGGGTGCGTTTGCCCCCGCCACCTGCCGGACCGCGCCCGCCGACGGGACGGCGGACCAGGCCGCACGGCGTCGTGCCGCGCCGGCCGCGGCGGATGCGGCGCTACGTGAGGCCGGCGCCCCCCCGCCGGCCAGCCGCAGCATCGCGGCCACCGCGAACAGCACGAACGGGCTCAGCAGCAGGTCATACCCGATGGCGACCGGGAGCACGTGCTTGATGGCCGGCCAGGTCACCCGCGGGTCGCTGAGCATGACGCCAAGCCCGGCAGCCAGCGCCTCGCCGCACACGGCGCCCGCCGCTGTCACCCCGATCTCGAACAGCGCCGAGTGCTCCTGCTCGGCGACACCGTCGACCGCGGGCCCGGTCGCGAGCAGTCCGCACGCGTAGCCGACCAGGCAGAAGACCAGGGCATCCTGACCGACCAGGTGACCAGCGGGCGGCGCCACATCCAGAGCCAGGCCCGCGCAGAACCCGGTCAGCGCGCCCGTCATGGGGCCGTTGGCCAGGGCCAGGGCCGCCACGGCGAGCAGCACGAGGTCGGGCCCGGTGCCACCGGGGAACGCGATCCGGTCGGCCACGGCCAGTTGAAGCAGGACGGCGACCGCGATCACCGCGGCGCTGATCAGCCCGCGCATGTCAGCCGCCGGCCGACGGTGCCGGATTCGCCGCCGGGTTCGCCGGGTTGGCCGGGCTCTGCGTGGGGCGCGCGGTGACCGTGACGGTCACCTTCGGCGCCGGGCGCGGCAGCACCGAATCCCTGGGATCCTGGCGCGGGCCCTGGATCACGACGCCGACCACGCCCAGCGTGGTGAAATCAGCGAACGGCCGGATCAGGGCGCCCTGGGTCAGCGAGCCGGCGCTGCTGCTGACCGATACGACCGTCCCCACCGGCACGCCGGGCACGTAGGGCTGGTTTCCGACCGAGCCGAACGTGACGAGCTGCTGCCCGGGCTGGAGGACCGTGCTGGCGGAGAACAGGGTCAGCCTGAGCATGCCCGATCCGGCCATGGATTTGCCCGTCCCGGTGATCTCGCCGATCTCGTTGCTGCCCGCCAGCCGGACGCCCACCACCGATGACGCGTCGGTGGCCAGCAGGACGGTCGAGGTGTCCGAGCTGACGTCGGTCACCGTGCCGATCAGCCCCGAGCCGTTGAGCACCGTCTCGTTAACCTTGACGCCGTCGTTGCCGCCGACGTCGAGGGTCACCGAATCGGAGAACTCCCCGCCGGCGGCGATGACGCTCGCCGGGATGATCCGGTAGCCGCCCCGGCCCGCCAGCTGCAGCATCTGGTTCAGCTGCGCCTGGTCGGCCTTGCTGAGCTGGGCGGCACTGAGCTGCGCGCGCAGCTGAGCGTTCTGCCGCTGCAGGTCGGCGATCGTGGACTGCGCCGACGGCCCGCCGGTGATGGAATCAAACACGCTGGTCACCGGATTGGCCACGGTGTGCGCGATCCGCTCCACCGGGCCGAAGATGTCCGCGCCCACCCGGCGGGCGGGCGACGTGCCGCCATCCTTGAAGTCGAGCGTTATCAGCGCGATCGCCGCGATCAGCAGCACGCTGAGAACCAGACGCGTCCGCCGGCTGTCGTGCACTGAAGGCTCCTCGTCCGTGCCGCTACGGTCGGCTGCTTCACTCGCTAACACCCGCGGGAACGGGTGCTGCCGGCTTAGCGCCTGCTGTCAGGCACCAGAACCTGGCGCAGGGTCTCGAAGTCCTCGACGCATTTGCCCGTGCCGAGGACGACAGAATCGAGTGGATTGTCCGCGACCTGCACGGGCATCCCGGTTTCTTCGCGTATCCGCTGGTCAAGCCCGCGAAGCAGGGCTCCGCCCCCGGTCAGGGCGATGCCCCGGTCCATCACGTCGCCGGCCAGTTCGGGCGGGCACTTGTCCAGCGTGGCCTTGACCGCGTCGATGATCAGGTTCACCGGTTCCTCGATCGCGCGGCGTACCTCGGCGGCGGAGATCACCACGGTCTTCGGCAGGCCGCTGACCAGATCCCGGCCACGGATCTCGGCATGCGGCTCGTCCGCGGCCGGGAAGGCCGAGCCCAGCGCCATCTTGATCTCCTCGGAGGTGCGCTCGCCCAGCATGAGCGAGTACTCCTTCTTGCCGAAGGTGATGATCGCCTGGTCGAGTTCGTCACCGCCGATCCGGATCGACTGCGACGTCACGATGCCGCCGAGCGAGATCACCGCGACCTCGGTGGTCCCGCCCCCGATGTCGACCACCATGTTTCCGGTCGGCTCGTTGATCGGCAGTCCCGCGCCGATCGCCGCGGCCATCGGCTCCTCCATGATGTAGACCCGCCGCGCGCCTGCCTGATGGCCGGCCTCCTTCACCGCGCTCTGCTCCACGCCGGTGATGCCGCTGGGCACGGCGACCACCAGCCTGGGCTTGGCGAGATGGGTGCGCCGGTGCACCTTCTGGATGAAGTACCGCAGCATCCGCTCGGTCACGTCGAAGTCCGCGATCACGCCATCCTTGAGCGGACGCACCGCGACGATGTTGCCCGGCGTTCTGCCGATCATCCGTTTAGCTTCCACGCCAACCGCGACAATCTGCCCGGTATTGGTGTTGAGGGCGACCACCGACGGCTCGTTCAGCACGATGCCACGGCCACGCACGTAGACAAGTGTGTTCGCGGTACCAAGGTCAACCGCCATGTCACGGCCGAGGAACGTCAGCGCGTTGCTCATCAGGAACGGGAACCTTCCGATCCGGCTTTACATTGTGAAGCTGTCAGAGTGGCGCCACGCTCTCGCGGCACCGGGTTTACATGGACAACGGCGATGCACGTTGAACGGGCACCGGCCAGGTCACCCGCACTAACTGCGGCCTCATCGTGGGAACTCACTACCTCTCAGAAGCTTACCCATGTATGGCCGGTGCGACCGGCGCGGCCCGTACCGGCGCGCCGGCTCAGCGTTCTGTTTCCGTGCCGTGCGACGCCAGACCGGAACGCGTCATCGAGCACGCGAAGACACCCAGCGCGACAGCCGCGGTCACCGCGGCGGCGGCTATGTTCCATCGGGAGTCCGCGGTGAGCAGCGCGCCGCGGACGGCGGCGGCACGGCGAGCGCCAGCGGAGACCGCTTGCAGTTCGATGGCTCCGTCGGCGAGATAACCGGTCATCACCCCGGCCAGCAGCAGGACGGTGCCGCACATCGCGCCGGCCGCGCCGGTGCGGCGTAGCGCGGTGGCCAGCGCGCCGGCGAGGCCGCACGCCACCGGCGCCCATGCGACCGCGATCAACTGACCATGCCGGCCGGTCAGGCCGGTCAGGCTGACGAGGTAACCGGCGGCGAACCCCATGGCGGCCAGCGCCAGGCCACAGGAGATCGCGATCCCGGCCCAGCGGGCCGGCAAGATGGCCGCCAGCACGACCCCGCCCGCCGTCGCGCCGCCCACGAACGCGGCGAGCATCAGCCAGGAGTGCGGGCTCAGGTTGACAAGATCGGTCACGGCACCCGCGGCCGGCGCCACGGCGAAGCCGGTTACCGCGCCCACCACCGCCAGCCAGGCCGCGCTGCCGGACAATCCCGTCATTACACCCAGGCCGGCCAGCGCGATGGATTCGGCGATCGCCGCCGCGATGACCGCGTCGGTGCGGCCGTAGGTGACCGCGATCGTGGTCGCGCACATTCCGGCGACGGGCGCCATGAGCAGTGCGATCCGCGCACGTTCGGCGGGCGGGAAGTTGTTCCTCGTGCCCTCGGTCAGCGCGCCGGCGGCCGCCAGCGCGTACACCGCCGCCGCGCCGAGCGCGATTCCGGTCAGCCAGGGATAGGGCTGCAACGCGGCATGCCAGTCGCCATCCGAGAGCCGCTGCCGCATCAGTTCGGGCGCCGCCGCGAGCCCGGCCATCAGGCACAGCGCCCACCAGCCAGTCAGCCCCCGTCTGGCGTGTTCGGGACGTTCGGCGACCAGCGCGCTGACGGCGGCCAGCGCTACCCCCGCGCCGGCGCCATGCAGCGACCGGTCGATGCCAACCTGCCCGATGGTGCGTGCGCCGCTGCCCAGAATGTCAGCGGCGCCGAAGACGCCGAGCCCCGCGATCAGCACCGGCCAGGCACGGAACCGGCGGACCGCCAGGCCGCCGGACGGGGCCGCCACCACCATCGCGCACAGCGCGAGACCGGACGCCCGGAGCAGGCCGGTAGCCGAGCCAGGGCTCGCGAACCGCGGCGGTATGGCCCAGGCGATCGCATCCGGAATCTGCAGCAGGGTGAGTGGTACGACGGTGGCGACAACCAGGGCGGCGGCCAGGTCGGCGGCCGTCGCTCGCGTCGCGCTGACGGCGTCGCGGGACGGAGTGATCGGGAGCGTACTGGCCATGGCCACCGGGTCCGCCGTACGGCCGGCGGACGCCACTGCCTGTCGCCGGAGGAGGGCCGGCCTGGCCGCGGCGTGCGCGCCACGCGGCCGCGGCACGAGGCCCGCGGCGCTGGATTTGCCTGGGCCTCCGGCCGCGGCGCGGGCGCTGCCTGGTTCCAGCTCGGTCGTCACATATAGCTCCCTCATGATTACCTAACGCAATGAGGGAAGCCTAGCAAGGAGCGGTCACGACCGTTGGAGGAAGTTCGTCGTCAGGGCCTCCGGAGGCCCCAGCGATCTAGGCTGTGCCCCGAGCCTGTTGCTGCCCGATACGGCGGGCCAGCCAGATGGCGGTTATCCAGAGCGCGCCGAATATAGCGCCGAGGGCGTACATGGCCGGAAGGGCGGCCCCCGCCGCGATGACCAGCACCTGGAGGATGGTTCCGGCCACGAGCGCCCAGCCCATCCGAGGGCGCCCGACCACCCCGCCGAGGAGCAGCGCCGCGACCGCCAGCCCACCGCCCACTCCGCCGGCCACCGCGCCACGCACGTGTTCGAGGACGATGGCGGGCGAGATGGCCAGGGCGATGACGATTGCTTCCATGGTCAGGACGGTGCCGCACAACCGTCGCAGGCTCTTCTCGTATAGCTGCTTGTCGTAGGTCCGCGGCGCCGGTGCGGTGTGCTGGCTTTGTCCCGGCGAGGTCATGAAAGTTCCGCCGCGGTGAACGTGTGCCGGGATGGCTGCGCCGGCGACGGCTCGGCGGGAGGCATGCCTCCGTCGGGCGCGAGCAGTATGCGTGCGTCGCCGGCGGTGATGACGGAACCGGTGATGAGCACGCCGCCGGTCCCGGGCACACCCTCTTCGGCGGTTGCTTCGTCGGCGATGGCTACGGCCGCTTCGATCGCGTCGTCGAGCCGCTCGGCGACCGATACTCGCTCCTCGCCGAAGATGTCCCTGGCCAGTTCGGCCAGTTCGCCGGCGTCCATGGACCGGTCCGAGGAGTTACGGCTGACCACGATGTCGCTGAGCAGCGGCTCGAGTTCGGTGAGCACGCCGGCCACGTCCTTGTCCGCGCTCGCCGCGAACACGCCGGCCAGCCGGGTGAACTCGAACGTCTCCTCGATCGCGGCCACGGTGGCGGCCATCCCGGCCGGGTTGTGCGCCGCGTCGATGATCACCGTGGGGCTGCGCCGGACCACCTCCAGCCGCCCGGGGGAGCTGACGGCGCCGAAAGCCTCCCGCACGACCTCGGGGTCCAGGGGCGCCACCTCACCGATGTCCTCGTCGGACACTCCGGCGAACGCCTCGACCGCGGCGAGCGCGCATGCCGCGTTGCTCGCCTGGTGGATGCCGAACAACGGCAGGTAGATGTCCTCGTACACGCCGCGCAGGCCGCGCAGCGTGAGCTGCTGACCGCCAACCGCCTGCTGGCGGCTGAGCACGCCGAACTCGATCCCCTCCCTGGTCACGCTCGCGCCAACCTCGGCGGCGTGGCGGAGCAGCACCTCGGCCGCCTCCAGCGGCTGCTGGGCGAACACCGCGACCGCGCCCGGCTTGATGATGCCGGCTTTCTCCCCCGCGATCTCCTCCAGGGTGTCGCCGAGCAGCCTGGTGTGATCGAGCGAGACCGGCGTGACGACCGCTACCGCGCCGTCCGCGACGTTGGTGCAATCGAGCGCACCGCCCACGCCCACTTCGAGGACCATCACGTCCACCGGCGCGTCGGCGAACGCGGCGAACGCCATGCCGGTCAGCACCTCGAAGAACGACATCGCCACCGGGTGCCGGGAGTCGACGAGGCTGACGTACGGGATGACTTCGTCGTATGTCGCGACGAACTGCTCCGGGCTCAGCGGCGCACCGTCGATACAGATCCGCTCCCGGAACGAGACCAGGTGAGGGCTGGTGAACCGGCCGGTGCGCAGGCCACGGCTGCGCAGCAGCGCGTCGGTCATGCGGGCGGTGGTCGTCTTGCCGTTGGTGCCGGTGATGTGGATAACCGGGCAGGCGCGTTGCGGGTCGCCGAGTAGCGCGACGAGTTCCGCCATCCGGTCCAGGGCGAGATCTACCGAATGTTCGGGTCGCCGGGCGAGCAGTTCCTCCTCGACTTCCCTGAGCCTGGCCGCAACATCCACCCAGCCAGCCTACTGCGGGCTCGGCTTTGCCCTGCGATGCACCGCCCGCTCCGGATGAATGTGGCAGCCACCCGGTTATAACCGGGTCAGTGCCACATTCATCCGGTTAGATGATCATCCCGGGAGGGAGGCCAGGCGCTGCTCTAGGCGGGTTATGTCCGCGTTCGCGGCTTCCAGGCGCTGACGGGTCTTGGCGACCACCTCGGGCGGGGCCTTCTCGGCAAACGACGGGTTACCCAGCTTGCGCTCGGACTGTTCGGCGTCGGCGCGCGCGGCGGCCAGATCCTTCTCCATGCGGCGCCGCTCGGCGGCGACGTCGATCACGCCCGCCAGGTCGAGCTGGACGACGACCCCCTCGACTTCGAGCGAAGCCGACGGGCTGAAGCCGTCGGCCGGCTGATTCAGCCGAAGGAGGGAGCGGATGCCGCGCTCATGTCCGGCCACGAGCGCGCCCTCCAGCCGGGCGGCCACGCGCTGGCTGGGCTTGAGGCCCTGATCGGAGCGGAACCGGCGGATCTCCGTCACCAGGCGCATCAGCGAGGCAATCTCCGCCTCGGCCCGCGGATCGGCGAACGAGTACGCCGGCCACGACGCGATAACGACCGACTCCTCTCCGGTCAGCGCGGTCCACAGCTCCTCGGTCACGAACGGCATGACCGGGTGCAGCAGCCGCAGCAACTGGTCGAGCACGAAGCCGAGAACTTCCCTGGTCGTCTCTGCGGCCGCGGGATCGTCGCCGGCGAGCGGCACCTTGGCCAGCTCCAGGTACCAGTCGCAGACCTCGTCCCAGGCGAAGTGATACAGCGACTCGCAGATCTTGCCGAACTCGAACTCCTCGAAGAACTCGTCCACCTCGGCGATCACCGCTGACAACCGCGACAAAATCCACCGATCAGCGACAGAGTATGAAATGTCGGATTTGTCCGCGGAGGAGGCGGGAGCGGGCACGGGGGCGGAGGCGGGGGCGGGCGGTGCTGGAGGGGACGATGGGACGCGGGCGCCGTTCATCAGGGCGAAGCGGGTGGCGTTCCACAGTTTGTTGCAGAAGTTCCGCGAGCCCGCGGCCCATTCTTCGCTGGTCGCCACGTCGCCGCCGGGGTTGGCGCCGCGGGCCAGGGTGAACCGCACCGCGTCGGCGCCGAACCGGTCGATCCACTCCAGCGGATCGACCGTGTTCCCCCGCGACTTGGACATCTTCTTGCCGAACTGGTCGCGGACCAGGCCGTGCAGCATGACCACGCGGAACGGCACCGATTGGGCGGGTTCGCGATCGCGCATCCCGTACAGACCGAACAGCATCATCCGCGCGACCCAGAAGAACAAGATGTCGTACCCGGTCACCAGCACGCTGGTCGGATAGAACGTGTGCAGGTCAGGGGTATCGTCCGGCCAGCCGAGCGTGGAGAACGGCCACAGGGCCGAGGAAAACCATGTGTCCAGGACATCCGGGTCCTGCGCCCACCCCTGCGGCGGCTGCTGGTCCGGGCCGGTGCACACCAGTTCGTTCGTGTTAATGGGATTGTAAAAGACTGGAATGCGGTGACCCCACCACAGCTGCCGGCTGATGCACCAATCGTGCATGTCGTCAACCCAGGCGAAGTACCGTGGAGCCAGCTCGGGCGGGTGAATGCGGACGCGGCCGTCGCGGACGGCGTCGCCGGCCGCCTTGGCCAGCGGCGCCACGCGGACGAACCACTGCAGCGACTGGCGCGGCTCGACCGTCGTGCCGCAGCGGCTGCAGTGCCCCACCGCGTGCAGGTACGGGCGGACCTCGGCCACGATCCTGCCCTGCTCCCGCAGCGCGCGGACCACGGCGGGACGGGCCTCGAACCGGTCCAGGCCCTCGAACGGGCCGTGTGCGGTGATGACGCCGTGCTCGTCGAGGATGGTGATGCCGGGCAGGTCGTGACGACGGCCGATCTCGAAGTCGTTCGGGTCGTGGGCAGGCGTCACCTTCACCGCGCCGGTGCCGAACGCCGGGTCGACGTGTTCGTCGGCGATGATCGGGATGCGGCGGCCGGTGAGCGGGAGCTCGACCTCCCTGCCGACCAGGTGCGTGTAACGATCATCGGACGGGTGGACCGCGACCGCGGTGTCACCCAGCATCGTCTCGGCCCGGGTGGTGGCGACCACGATGGACTGGTCGCCGTCTCCGTATCTGATGGAGACCAGTTCGCCTTCGTCGTCGGTGTGGTCGACCTCGATGTCGGACAGCGCGGTGAGGCAGCGCGGGCACCAGTTGATGATGCGTTCGGCCCGGTAGATGAGACCGTCATCGAAGAGCTGCTTGAAGATCGTCTGGACGGCCCGTGACAGGCCGTCGTCCATGGTGAACCGCTCGCGGGTCCAGTCAACGCTGTCACCGAGGCGGCGCATCTGACCGAGGATCTTGCCGCCGGACTCGGCCTTCCACTGCCACACCCGCTCAACGAAGGCCTCGCGTCCCAGGTCGTGGCGGCTGAGGCCGTCCTTGGCCAGTTCGCGCTCCACCACGTTCTGGGTGGCGATGCCGGCGTGGTCCATCCCGGGCAGCCACAGGGTGTTGTAATCCTGCATCCGGCGGCGGCGGATCAGCGCGTCGATCAGCGTGTGGTCGAGCGCATGCCCGATGTGCAAGGTGCCGGTGACGTTTGGCGGCGGGATGACGATGCAGTACGGCTCTTTGTCGCTGCTGGCGTCCGCGGTGAAAAAACCTGCCTTCTCCCAGTGCTCGTACCGTGGTCCCTCGACCTCGGCGGGCGAGTACTGGGAGGGCAGCTCGATCGGATCGGGTCTGCTGCTCACGACAGGTGAGTCTACGGCTCCCGGCGACCCTACATGGCCGGCTGTTCCATGCCGTCATCCCTGAGCTTCAGGGAAGTGACGTACATGTTCTGGTACCGCGCCACGACGCCGCCCTGGAGGTACTCAACGGCCGCGAACGTGGTAGGCGTGACCCAGAAGCACGTGCTGCCGACGTCGCCGCCAGCGGCTTTGTCGGTACCGCAAACCATCGTCCCGCCATGCGGGCCCGGGTTCTCCGTGGTCGAGGTGGTCATCTGCTTCTTCTCGGCGGTGACGATCTTGTCCACGTTGAACGTGCCGTTCCAGCCGACGACGTAGAAGCCCTTGAAACCGCCCGACATCACGGCCGAGGAACTGCCGGGCAGGTAGTAAACGGCGGTCACCATCTTGGTCGGCTTGCCGAAGCCCTGCTTCTTGAACTGCGCCTGCGACTTGGGCAGGCTCACGCCAGCCCTCCGGTCGAGCTCGCTTGTGGAGGCGGCGCTCAGCTTCATCTTGAGGATCTTCTTTGGCGCGGTCAGCTGATAGGCCCCCGCGGCATTCGTGTTGCCACCGTTGCCGGTGTTGCCACTCGCCGAACCCGAAGGTGTCGAGGTGCCGCCGGCCGCGTTGTTCTTCCCGCTGTGGTGGGTCAGCAGGATCGCCACCACCACGATCAGGACCACACCCACGATGGCGCCGCCCAGGTACAGGTAGAGGCGGGATCCGCTGAGTCCCTGCGGACCGCGCGACCCGAGACGCGAGCCGGCCCCGCGCAGCCCCCGGCCTCCGCCAGCCCCGCCCGGACCGCCAGGGCCACCGGGTCCACCTGGGCCGCCCGGGCCGGCGAAGTCATCCGAGCCGTAGGCCTGCTGCTGGTAGCCCTGCTGGCCATAGGAGGCCGGCTCGTAACCCGGCTGGCTGTCATAGCCGACCGCGCCGCCTGGCTCGGTGTAGGCGCCCGGCTGCGGATAAGCGCCAGTTCCGCCGGGTCCGCCGGGGGCGCCGGGTCCGCCGGGGGCGGCCGGCTGGCCGTAGCCAGCCGACTGGTCATAACCGCCGGGCTGGTCGTACCCGGTCGCCGGAGCGCCCTGCTGGCCATAGGCTCCCGGCTGCGCGTATCCGCCCGGCTGCCCGTAGCCATTCTGCCCATAGCTGTCCTGCGCGTAGCTGTCCTGCGCGTAGCCGTCCTGCGGGTAGCCGTCCTGCGGGTAGCCGGGCTGCGCGCCCGGCTGGCCGTAGCCGGCTTGCGCGTAACCGCCCGCTCCCCCGGCCTGGCCGGGATCCTGCTGGCCGTAGCCCGCCGCCGCGAACCCCGCGTCCGGCGCGTAGCCGTTCTGCCCGTAGCCGTTCTGCTCATAGCCGCCCTGGCCGGCTTGGCCGCCCTGGCTGAAGCCGTTCTGGCCGTAGCCGTTCTGCTCGTAGCCGTTCTGTTCGTAGCCGTTCGGGCCGTAGGCGGGCTGGGCGTAGTCCTGGCCGACCGAGTAGCGCTGGGTCAGCCCCTGCGGGCCCGCTTGGCCCTGCGGGCCGGTACCGGCCTGCGGCGCGGCGGGCAGCTGACCATAGGCCAGCGTCTCCCCGTAGCCCTGCTGGCCCTGCTGGCCCTGCTGGCCTGACTGGCCGGGCTGGCCGGGCTGGCCTGGCTGGCCGCCGTCGGCTGGCCAGGCGCCCGACGAGTACCCGTCGCCCTGACCGTAGCCACCGGCCGGGCTCGCACCGTAGCCGCCGGCCTGTCCGTAGCCGCCGGAACCCTGGTCGTAGCCGGACCCTTGGCCGTAGCCCGGCCCCTGGTCGTGGCCAGCGCCCTGGTCGTACCCTTGGCCCTGGTCATACCCGGCAGGCTGGTTGTAACCAGGCCCCTGACCCTGCCCGTATTCAACGGTCTGCCCGTAAGCGGCACCCTGTCCGTAACCGGCGCCCTGCTCGTAGCCGTTGTCTTGGTACCCGGGCAGATCACGACGTCCGTGGCGGAGGTACGTCTCGCCACCCCTCGCGCCGGCGGGCTGACCCCGCTCGGGCGCGTCGGCACCACCGGCCTGATCCGGCTCGTCTTGCGCTCCCCAGTTACCTCGAGGAGTATCCCAACCACTCATCTGCGCTCACCCCGTCGCTTGGAAGACGGCTGCTATGTCAGCGTCCGAGATCCGGCGTGGCGGGACCCCGCCAGACTTACGGCAATAGTCGAGAGGCTACCTGCGGACTCCCGAGATCATGGGCAATACACCCAAAATCGACTTGCGCGGGCACGCTGTGCGGCTGCCCCGAACCGCACGCTGACCACGCGGAACTCCGCAGGAAACCAGGTTAGGCGGACTTCTCCCGCGGAGTCCGCCGCGACACGTCCCGCGGCACGATCGTCGGGTTAACGTTCTCGAGGACGGCCTCGCGCGTGATCACCACCCGCTCCACATCCTTGCGGCTCGGCACCTCGTACATGACCGAGAGCAAGACTTCTTCCATTATCGCGCGAAGTCCGCGCGCACCCGTCCCGCGCAGGTTCGCCTGGTCAGCGATGGCCTCGAGCGAATCCGGTGTGAACTCCAGGTCCACGCCGTCGAGTTCGAACAGCCGGCGGTACTGCTTGACCAGCGCGTTGCGCGGCTCGGTCAGGATCTGTATCAGCGCGTCCCGGTCCAGGTTGTGCACGCTGGTAATGACCGGCAGCCGCCCGACGAACTCCGGGATCATGCCGAACTTGAGCAGATCCTCCGGCATCACGTCGGCGAACTGGTCGGCCGTGGTGTTCTTGTTGCGGACCCGGAGCTTCGCGTTGAAGCCCATGCCGTTGTTGCCGGACCGCTGCTCAATGATCTTCTCCAGGCCGGCGAACGCACCGCCGCAGATGAACAGCACATTGGTGGTGTCGATCTGGATGAACTCCTGGTGCGGGTGCTTGCGACCGCCCTGGGGCGGCACGCTGGCTGTGGTGCCCTCCAGGATCTTCAGCAGCGCCTGCTGCACGCCCTCGCCGGATACATCTCTGGTGATCGACGGGTTCTCGCTCTTACGAGCGATCTTGTCGATCTCGTCGATGTAGATGATGCCGGTCTCGGCCTTCTTGACGTCGTAGTCGGCGGCCTGGATGAGCTTGAGCAGGATGTTCTCGACGTCCTCACCGACGTAGCCGGCCTCGGTCAGCGCGGTGGCGTCGGCGATAGCGAACGGCACGTTGAGCAGCCGCGCTAGCGTCTGAGCCAGCAACGTCTTGCCGGATCCTGTCGGACCGAGGAGCAAGATGTTGGACTTGGCCAGCTCGACGCCCTCGTCGCCGGGACGGTCCTCGCCGGACTGCACCCGCTTGTAATGGTTGTAGACCGCGACGGACAGCGCCTTCTTCGCCTTGTCCTGGCCGATCACGTAGGCGTCGAGGAACTCGTAGATCTCCCGGGGCTTGGGCAGGCTGTCCCACTTGAACTCGGTGGGCTCAGCGAGCTCTTCCTCGATGATCTCGTTGCATAGATCTATGCACTCGTCGCAGATGTACACGCCGGGGCCGGCGATGAGCTTCTTGACCTGCTTTTGGCTCTTTCCGCAGAACGAGCATTTCAACAGGTCCCCACCGTCTCCGATGCGTGCCACCCAGTACTCCTTCATCTCAGTGCCGCTTGTCGGGCCGTCACCGTAGTGACAGTCCAGCCGCAATCAACAGGGTAACCGCCAGGGCCCTTTCGACGGTACCGCCTCGCGAGAAGGGGTCCGTCGAGACCCATCAAACCGCGCGGCGGCCCGGGAGGGAAGAGCCAATCCTCCAGTTACGTCGACACTACCTCTGCAACGCGCTCGCTGCCGCGCTTGAGCACGTTAAGGACCTCGTCGATCATGCCGTAGTCCTTGGCTTCCTCGGCGGTGAGGAACTTGTCCCGCTCGATGTCCCGGCGGACCTCTTCCTCGTCCCGGCCGGTGTGGCGGGCGAGGATCTGCTCCATCGAGGCCCGCATCCGGAGGATCTCGCGGGCCTGGATCTCCATGTCCGTGGACTGCCCGTAACCGCCCTCAGTGGCCGGCTGGTGGATCAGGATCCGTGAGTTCGGCAGGGCAACCCGCTTGCCTTTGGTGCCCGCCGCGAGCAGCACCGCGGCGGCCGACGCCGCCTGGCCGATGCAGCAGGTCATGATCTCGGGCTGGACGAACTGCATGGTGTCGTAGATCGCCATCATCGACGTCATCGACCCGCCGGGCGAATTGATGTACATGGTGATCTCGCGATCCGGATCGATGGACTCCAGCGTGATGAGCTGGGCCATCACGTCGTTGGCCGACGCGTCGTCGATCTGCACCCCGAGGAAGATGATCCGTTCCTCGAAGAGCTTGTTGTACGGGTTCATCTCCTTGATCCCGTACGACGTCCGCTCCACGAAGGACGGCAGCACGTACCGGGACTGCGGGAGGTTCCGGGCGGTCATGTTCGGCTCCCTAGCGTTACTCATGACAGGACGCCCTCCGTCGGCACCTCGTTGGCGCTGCGGATCACCTGGTCCACGAAGCCGTAGTCCTTAGCCTCTTCAGCGGTGAACCAGCGGTCGCGGTCGGCGTCCTTCTCGATCTGTTCGACCGGCTGACCGGTGTGGTGGGCGGTGCGCTCGAACAGCGTCCGCTTGATGTACAGCATCTGCTCGGCCTGGATCCTGATGTCGGAGGCGGTGCCGCCGATGCCGCCGGATGGCTGGTGCATCAGGATCTGCGCGTGCGGCAGCGCATAGCGCTTGCCGCGGGTGCCCGCGGTCAGCAGGAACTGCCCCATGGATGCCGCCATGCCCATCGCGTAGGTGGCGATGTCGTTTGGCACGTACTGCATGACGTCATAAATGGCCATCCCGGCATATACCGAACCGCCGGGAGAATTGATGTAGATGCTGATGTCGCGCCGCGCGTCCTCGGAGGAGAGCAGCACCAGCTCCGCGCAGATGCGGTTGGCGATGTCGTCGTCGACCTGCTGGCCGAGGAAGATGATCCGGTGCCGCAGCAGCCGCTGGAAAAGCTGGTCCCCGAACGGCACTAGCGGCGTCTCGGGCGACGCGGCCACGATCCCCGGCGGCGTCTGAAGCTCACTCACTATGGTCACCTGCTTCGGTGTTGTCCCACTTGGGTTGTCCCACTTGGGTTATCCCACTGGGTTGTCTCACTGGGTCGTCTCATGGCAGTTCGTTGTCGTTGAGCCGACCATAACCTGGTCCGCCGGCCCCTTCGTCCGCCGAAGGCCCTTGTTCGCTACTGGCGCACCAAGTTGCCATACGCAAAAGCCTAATTTAGGACGAACGTACGGTGGCGACTCCCCCAATGCCCCTCTTCGGCACGACTCTGGCCGCCGCGGCGTTCGTCCGCCGCCGGGCTGCTTGGGCGTTACATTCCCCGCTCCCCAACCGCCTCGCCCCGTCCCATCGCGCCAGTGCCCACCGCATCCGTCCCGCAACCCGATGCGTATCCCCCGACCAGCCCCGCACGCCACCGGATCCGTCCCGCAACCCGATGCGTATCCCCCGACCAGCCGCGAGCCTCTCCGCATCCCAGCGCGCCACCAGCCCGCGCGCCCCGTCCTGTCCTGCCCACCGCCCGGCCCGTCAGCCCCATGCCGGAAATTTCATGACATGGGAGCCGGGCGCTTAACACTACACGTGTCTTTGTGTGGCGGAGCGCCCCACAAATGGGACATTTCACGCATGAAATGGGCGTTCCGCCACACGAACATGTGTAGCGTTAACTGGGGCGGGGCCGGGGCGGGCGGCCGGAGAGGGGTTAGGGCTCCTCGGGGGTGTCTGACTCGGCGTCGTCGGGGCCGGTGCCGGAATCGGAGTCCGAATCCTCGTCGGAGTCGTCGTCGTCTTCGGTTGAAGCGTTCTCGCCGATGGGGGCGTTCAGGGCGGCATGGATGTCGATCACGTTGCCCGAGGGATCGGTCACCTTGACCCGTTCGGCGATGATGTTCATCGCCTTGCCGCGCACCACCTCAGCGGCCGCGACGTTGATCTGGCCGTTCTGGGTCAGCTGCTGGGCGAGGCGGTCCGGACTGACGCCCATCTGCTCAGCCTGGCGGGTGACGTAGGCGGACAGCTCCTCCGTGCTGACGCTGACTTCTTCCTGGCGGGCCAGCTTGTCCAGCACGAGACTGACCTTGACCGACCGCCGGGCCCGCTGCTGGATGTCGAGCTCGAACTGCTCGAAAGTCTGGTTGGTCGAGGACAGGTAGCTCTCCAGGTCGGCACCGGCCCGCCGCAGCTGGTCCAGCACCGACTCCCTGCTCTGCTCGATCTCGGTCTCGACGATCCCCTCCGGCAGCGGGATTTCGATCGCGTCCAGGGTGGCCTCGAGGGCCCGGTCGCGAGCCTGGACCACCTGCTGCATCTGCTTCACCCGCTCGAGCTGCGTCCGGGTGCTGGCGCGCAGCTCGCCCAGCGTGTCGAACTCGCTCGCCAGCTGGGCGAAGTCATCGTCGAGGCTCGGCATTTCCTTGACCTTGACGCTGTGCACAGTCGCGGTCACATCGGCTTCGGCGCCAGCGAACTCGCCGCCCGCCAGCTCGGTCCGGAAGGTCGCCGTCTCCCCCGCCGACAGGCCGGTCAGTGCCTCGTCCAGCCCGTCCAGCAGCGATCCGCTGCCGACCTGATAGGAAAGCCCGCTGGCCTGGGCGTCCTCGACCGGTTTGCCGTCAACTGACGCGGCCAGGTCGATGGAGACGAAATCGTCGTTCTCCACCGGACGCTGCACCGACTTGAGCGAGGCGAACCGCTCCTGGAGGGAGCCTACGTACTCCTCTACCTCATCGGGCGTCACCAGCGTGCCGTCGACCTCCACGGACAAGGCGGACAGGTCGGGCAGCTCGAATTCCGGCCTGGTGTCGACCTCGACGGTAAAGGTGAGTTCCTTGCCGTAGTCGAGGCTGGAGATGTCCACCTCGGGCGTGCCGAGCGGCTGGATCTCGCTCTCCGCGACCGCCTTGTCGTACAGCCCCGGAATAGCGTCGTTGACCGCCTGGCTGAGCACGTAATCCCGCCCGACCCGGCTGTCGATCACCGGCGGCGGCACCCGGCCGGGCCGGAAGCCGGGGACGCGGACCTGCTTGGCGATGTCCCGGTACGCCTTGTCGAGGCTGGGCTTCAGCTCTTCGAATGGCACTTCCACGCTCAGCCGCACGCGGGTCGGGCTCAGCTCTTCGACGTCAGTCTTCACGTCCGTGACACTCCGGGAATGGATTGGGTGACTCAGCACTGGATCGCTGAGAAGTCTAAGGGCTCAGTCTATGGGCTGTGCTGGCCCCGGGGGTGCGACCCGATGGGACCACAGGACGAGGACGGAACAGGCGGCGGTACGCGTCCGGCGTGGTGCCGCGCCATCTGCGGAAATGATGGCGCATCGCGGTGGCGTTGCCGAAGCCGGCCCGGTCGGCGATCGCGTCGACGGTTTCGTCGGTCTCCTCCAGTAGCTGCTGGGCCAGCAGGATGCGCTGGCTGATGAGCCACCGCTGGGGCGTGGTCCCGGTGTCCTGCACGAACCGGCGGGCGAACGTCCGCTCCGACATGTGCGCCCGGGCCGCTAGCTGGCGGACGGTGAACGGCTCGGCGAGGTTGGCCCGCAGCCACTCCAGCAGGTCACGCAGCGGGCCGCCGCAGACCGGCGCCACCGGCTGGGCCACGTACTGCGCCTGGCCACCGTCACGGTGCGGCGGCACCACCATCCGCCGGGCTATGCCGTTCGCGACGCGCGAACCCTGCTCCTTCCGCACCAGGTACAGGCATGCGTCGATGCCGGCCGCGGTGCCCGCGCTGCTGATCACCGGATCATCGTCGACGTACAGCACATCCGGGTCCACCTTTGCCGCCGGGTACCGGCGGGCAAGCTCGTCGGCGTACATCCAGTGCGTGGTGCACTTTCGGCCGTCCAGCAGGCCGGCCTCGCCGAGGATGAACGCTCCGCTGCACACACTCAGCACGCGCGCGCCCCGCTCGGTCGCGTCGCGCAGCGCGGCCAGCAGGCCAGCGGGAAACTCAGGGAACCGCTGCGCCCGCACCCGGCGGTCGCTGACGGCGGGCAGCGCGATCAGGTCCGCCTCCGCCAGGCGCTCCAGGCCGTGACGCGGCTCGAGGGTGAAGTCGTTGTAGGACAGCAGCGGCCCGGGCTCGCCGCCGACGACGGCGAAGTCATAGGCGGGCAGCCCCTCCTCGGTGCGGTCGATGCCGAAGACCTCGCAGATCACGCCGAACTCGAACGGATGGAAGTCGTTGACCACGACCACGGCGACATTGCTCAGCCCAGCCATGATCAGGAGTATTCCATCGGCTTGGCAGGATGTCATTGCATTTGCGGGTTACTGCCACTGCCTCAGCCAGCGATGATCATCGGACGGCGGGTTGCGTTGAATGTGCAGGTTGGCGGGAAGAGGAACCCACGGAGCGCTATGAGAAAAGATCTGCTGACTCGCTCGGCCCGGGCGCCAGACTGGCTGGCGGACGCCGTACCGGGCTGGCTCAGCGAGCTGGTCAAGCCGCGGCGCGCTCCCGTGCCGTGGCCGAACATGATCCGGGCGGCGCTGGCCATCTGCCTGCCGCTCTCGGTCGCGCTCGCCGCCGGAAAGGGAACGCTCGGCGTGCTGCCGGCCATGGGCGGCCTGCTCGGCACGCTGGCCGACGCGGGCGGCCCGTACTGGACCCGAGTGGAGCGGGTGACCAGCGCCTCGGTGCTCGGCGGCGCGGTCGGGCTCGCGATCGGGTCGGTCATCCACGGTCATGGCTGGCTCGCCGTGGCCGGCCTGGTCGTGATGGCCGGGGTATCAGCCGTGGTGAGCTCGCTGGGCGACATAGGCTCGATCACCGGCCTGCAACTGCTGGTTTACACCACGCTCGGCATCGGGCCGGTGGGGGCGCTGCGGCCGGCCTGGCATACCGCGGCCGGCTTCCTGCTCGGCGTGGCGTGGGCACTCATCCTGATCGTGCCGGGCTGGCTGCTGTCACCCCACGGCAAGGAGCAGCGCGACGTCGCGGCGGTCTTCTCGGCGCTGGCCGCCAAGCTCGAAGCGATCGGCACCAACGGGTTCGCGGCCGCACGGCAGGCGGTGACCGGCACGCTGAACACCGCGTACGACGAACTGCTGGCCACGCGCCTGATCGCCAGCGGGCGGAACCGGCGGACGATGCACCTGATCGCGCTGCTGAACGCCGCCCACCTGGTGGCCGAGGCGTCCACCGCCCTCGGGATGACGGGTCAGCGGGTACCGCCGATGATCACCGAAACCGTGCGGCGGCTCGCCGGATCGGTAGGAGACGGCTCCGCGCCACCGGCGATACCGCCGGTGTGGGACAGCAGCCCGGGGGCCCTCGCACTGCGGGACGCTATCGCCGGGGCGGTCCGGATGCTGTCCGGCTCCTGGTCGCCGCCCGAGCCGGAGCAGCAGCGACGCTCCCGGGGTCAGGCAAAAGACCTGGTGGACCGGTTGCTGGACGGCTTCGGCCGGACCAACCGCATGTTCACGATCCGGCTGATGGCCTGCGTCGGTGTCGCGGGCGTGGTCAGCGAAGTGCTGCCGCTTCAGCGGTCATACTGGGTGCCGCTCACCGTGGCGATCGTGTTCAAGCCGGACTACGGGTCGGTGTTCGCGCGTACGGTCCAGCGCGGGCTGGGCACCGTGGCGGGAGCGGTCCTGGGCGCGGTGCTGCTCGCCGCGATACACGGGTTGCCGCTGCTGATTCCGTTCGCCGTTCTGGCCGCGCTGCTCCCGTACGGGCGCAGCCGGAACTACGGTCTGCTGGCGACGTTCCTCACGCCGCTGGTCGTTATCCTGATCGACCTGCTCAGCCCGGGCGGCTGGCGGCTCGCGGAGGACCGGCTGATCGACACGCTGATCGGATGCGCGATAGTGCTGGCAATCGGCTACGCACCGTGGTGGACGACGTGGTACGCACATCTGCCGCGGCAGTTCGCGCTGGCCGCCTCCCAGGTCGCGGACTACATTGAGACGGCGTTCGGCAAGCCGCAATCCCCCGGGCCTGACACGACACGGCTGTCCGAGCGATCGCGGCTGCGGCGCCGCACCTACCGGGCACTAGCCGACCTGCGGGCGGAGTTCCAGCGGACGATGTCGGAGCCGCCGTCGATCAGCCGCCGCGCTTCCGCGTGGTGGCCCGCGGTGGTCGGGCTGGAGCACGTGATGGACGCCGCCACCACGCTGGCGCTGGCCATCAGCCGCGGAGCGACCGCACCACCACCCGCGGCGGTGCGCGCATTGAGCTCAGTACTCCGCGAAACCGCCACGGCCGCCACCACCGGAGCCCCGACCCCGTCCCCCGGCACCCTCCCCCCAGACGAGCTCCTGGCCCCCGTAACCGAAACCGTCAAAGGCTTGCTCAGCGTGCTAGGCAACGAGGCCCAACCGCAACCCCGGTAGCGGGCCTCCGGAAGACACACCAGAGGCTGGACAACAAACCGCAACCCCGGTGGCGGGGGTCCGGGGGGCTCGGCCCCCCGGGTAGATACTGCGGCACACGGCGAAGCCGAGCGAAGCTCGGCGAGCATGGTGAACCTGCTCGTCGGGCTGGCCGGATTCGAACCGGCGACCTCCGCGACCCAAACGCGGCGCGCTAGCCAAACTGCGCTACAGCCCGTGCCCCAACGCAGTCTAGCCGCCCAGCTCACCGCTCATGAATTCAAATAGAGAACGGCTGTGGTACTTCACCCCGCGCTGGCAACACGCCAGGGCGGTAACGGCGCCGGACGGCATCCCGGTATCCGGCAGCCTGCGCCTCCGCCCGCTGGCTGGTCCAGCCGAGCTGGGTGCGGGCGAGTTCGGTGATCGTCTCGAGAGTGGGCAGGCCGAGGTCGCCGCGCAGGCCGAGCATGGTCCGGCGCAGGTAGATATCGTCGAGCGTGGCCGCCATCTCGTCGCGGACCGCGAACGGAATCTCGGCCGCGATAACCGGCGTACCGGGCAGCGTCGTACGCAGATCCTCGCTCGCGAGGCCGCCAGGAATCCGGCGCTGGCCCCTAGCCTTACGGCACCGGGTCGGGCAGGCTCAGTGCCTGCTGGGCCGCGTCGGCCAGCGTCACGGCGAACGACGACCGGGTGGACAGCGTTCCGGCCATCGGGTTGTCCGGTATCTGCTGCCTGATCCGGCCGCTCTTGTCGATGACGAACACCAGGTCCCTCATGACGCTCGACGCATGGGGCGTCATGTGCGAGACGAAGATCCCGTACGCACCCCACGCCTGCTCCAGTTGCGCGGCCGAACCGGTGAGGAACAGCCAGTTCGGCACCGTGTCCATGCCTTCCTGCCGGTCCAGCGCGCGGACGGTCGTCAGGTCGTAGTGGAACTGGTTCGCCACGATCGCCACGAACCGGACCTGGTCGTCGGAGCCGCCGAGCAGCACGCCCGCCTCCTTCAGTTCGGTGGCGACCGGGCAGTCGGTGATGCAGCGAGGGTCGAGGAATGTCAGCAGCGTCACCTTGCCGCGCAGCGACGCCAGGCTCACCGGCTGGCCCGACTGGCTGACCAGGCGGAAATCCGGGGCCGGGCGGTTCACCTGCGTCGCCGCGCCGCCCATCGCCCGCGCGATGATCGGGTCCGCGTGCCAGTTCGTCGCCGCCATGGCCAGCGGCCCCGCGCCGACGAGAACGACGCCGACCGCGCCGAGCGACGTCACCGAGCGGGCGGTGGCCAGCGTCATCGTCTGGCGCAGCGCCGACCCCACCATAGCGGGGCGCAGCACGGCCTGGCGCGGGCCGGCGCGGGAGGATCGGACCGGCTCGGGAGAACCAAGAGAGCGTTCGGGGGAACGAGCCGACTGGTAACCGGCCCATACCAGCAACGCCCAGGGCACCATGCTGTTCGGATCGGTGCCCAGCCCGCCGGGGACCCCCAGGTCCTGCACCAGGACCCACACCACCAGGCAGAACGCGATCGAAGCGGGGACGGCGACGCGGAGCACTGCCGGGCGGTCGCGTAGCACCGTCGCGCCGCCCAGCAGCGCCGCACCGCTCGCGGCGAGCGCGATCACCGCGACCAGGTTCACCGCGAAGCCGTAGTCCCTGGTGAACGTGACCATCCCGTTGATCATCGTCTCCTGCGGGTGCGGCTGGACGAGTCCCGCCATGTTGCTGATCAGGCCGGTCAGCGTGCCGTCAGCGTTGTTCTGCCAGAAGCCGCGGCCTGGCCAGGCCTGCAGGACCGCCATCCCGATCCAGAACGTTCCGATGGCGGCCAGCAGCAGCCGGCCGGCTCGCGGGCCGGCCCAGGCGCGGACCGGCAGCGCGACCATCGCGCCCGCGGTGATGTACAGGAGGACGGCGCCGGGCGCTCCCATCAGCCAGGTCAGGCCCGGCGCGAAGATCCCGCCGAACGACTCGCCGAACACCCAGACGACCAGCCCCCATGCGACGCTGGCCAGACCGCCGAGCCGGGACCACCAGCCGACCTCGGCGACGACCAGCCAGACGCCGATCCCCACCTGGATCCACACCGAGGCGGCGGCCGCCTGGATGGGATGGAAGGACCAGATCGTGCCGCCCGCGTTCACCACGTGCTGCACCCACGTGGGGGACGCGGCCGCGCTCGGCTGCACGACTTCCGAGGGCAGGCCGCCGGCCATCTGGGGCTGGGCCTGCAGGATCCCGTCAATGATCCACAAGATGCCGAAGGAGAGCCGGAGGAACCTCCGGGCCCTCGGCTCGGTGAGGGGGACGAGCCGCGGACGCGGAGCGGGTGGTTCGCCCGCGGCTCGCCACCTTCGTGCCACGCCATAAGCCAGCAGCAGGAGGACAAGGATCGCGGCGACGACCGCGAACTGCTGTAGCAGCGCCGACCGGAAGGCGGCCACCAGGGTGGGATCGGTGATGTTCAGTCCTGGGCTCATGCCGGGCACTGGCTTGCCTCCTTGCTGCTGAGCTGGCTGGCGGGCTCGCTAGTTGGTCGGGATGTAGGGGCGCATCATCTCGTTGTCCTCGTGGTCGAGGATGTGGCAGTGCAGCATGTACCCGGGTCCCTTGGTGGGGTCGAACGAGTACTGGTTCTGCCCGGGGCTCACTCCGTTGACGGCGGTGGCCTGCGGCGCCCAGCGGATGATGTACCGGTTGACGTAACCGGGGAACACCTTGACCGTGTCCTTCCAGCCGGCCTCTTCCGGGTTGGGCGGGATGACCGGCCCGGTCAGGTGCGGGGAGAACGCCGGGTTGCCGCCGAGCGCCCCGTCGGCGTTGAGCGTGAAGTAGTTGCCGGGCGGGCCGTAGCCCGGGATGATCGTCCCCGGCTGGTACGTGATCGGGCTCCACGACCCGTCCGCCGCTTCGCCATTGAAGGTGCCGCCGGGGAACGCGGCCGCCCAGGTGTTCAGGTAGTCCGGCTGGCCGGTGTTCGGGTCGAGGACCACCGCCTGCCGGTTCAGGAGCTGGAACTCGATCAGGTGGACATGGATCGGGTGGGCGTCCACCGTCGTGTTGAGGAACTCCCAGATCTCGGTTGAGCCGACGCGCGGCAGCTCCGTGATCTGGAGGCCCTGTCCGAACTGGTCCGGTGTGCTGCCGGGGATGGCCGGGAAGCCGCCGCCGTCCCGGTGGCCGTTCCACTTGGTGTTGTTGATCACGTCGATGACCGGAGTGCCGACCGTGTTGCCGCCGTTGCCGAACGGGTCCTCGAACTCGAACAGCACGAGCTGCCGCTTGGCGTTCACGGTCACTCCGGCGGCGACCGCCCCGGTGGCCGGGTTGGCCAGGCGCACGATCTTCGGCTCCTGGTTGGAGCCGCCGCGCAGTGGCGCGCCGGTCGCCGGGTTGTAGGTGGTGTCCTTGCTGGACAGCGGCAGCGTGACCTTGAACTGCATCACGTTGCGGGTCGGGTCGTTCGAGGCAAGCGCGCTGCCGCTGGGGAACGGGACCTGCCCGTCGTTGGTGAGGGTGAAGGTGTGGCCCGCCAGGCCGGCGAAGTCGATGATGAGGTCGGAACGCTCGGACGGCGCGATGAACACCCGCGTCGTCGGCGTCGGCGTCCCGTCGCTGACCGGCTCGGCCTGGCCGAGCAGCTTGACCGGGGTGTCCAGCAGCCCGCCATCGGTGCCGATCTCGTACATGGCCGGACCGGTCGCGCCGCTGGCCGCGTCCACCAGGCCCATGCGCAGGAACCGCGCGTTCGAGCCGTTGACGAGCCGGAACCGGTACCGGCGCGGCTCTACCGCCAGGAACGGCCAGGACCTGCCGTTGACGCACATCACGTCGCCGAAGAACTCAGGGATCCAGAACGGATGGATCTTCGGGTTGCTCGGGGGCCCGTCGACCAGCGACGGGTCGGCGTTGCTGTCCGGGAAGAACAGCTGTCCGTTGGTGTCGAACTGCCGGTCCTGGATCATCAGCTCCACTTCGAAGTTGCCGGCCGGCAGGCCCAGCGGGTTGTTCGCGAGGCCCGTGTCGAACTGGTCGCGAATGAAGTAGAAGGCAGCCATCCCAGCAAAAACGTTGAGCCGGGTGACGCCCAGCGTGTGGTCGTGGAACCACAGCGTCGTCGCCTGCTGCCCGTTCGGGTACTGGTAGACGGCTGAGTTGGCCGAGGTGGGGGTGAAGCTCGAATAGCCCTTGCCGTGCAGGCCGTTGTTGGTGAACCACGCCTCCGGTACGCCGTCCGAGGTGGACTGGTCCTCGCCGCCGTGCAGGTGGACCACGGTGGGGATCGGACCGGTGTAGGTATTGAAGTCCATCGTGGCCTGGAGCGGGTTGGCCCAGTGGAGGGTCTGGTCGTAGGTCAGGTACGGTCGCAGGAACGGCTTGTCGGGCAGGTCGTTGGTGTACCTGATCGTGACCGGGGTGCCTCGGTGCACCTCGACTGTCGCACCGGGCCACTGCGGCGAGGGGTAGGAACCGAGCTGGCCGATCGCGTACCCCCACAGCCAAGTGCCGTTATGGAACGTGCCGGACAACGAGCTGTAGAACGAGTCGGGCAGCACGTTCTGCTGGAACTCGTACATGTACGCCTGTAGCGAGGTTCCGGATACCCGCTTGCCGACGAAGGTGGGCACCGGGGTGACGAACTGCGAGACGCTGGCGCCGGGCAGCGCCGTCTGTGCCACACCTACCGACGCAGCGGCGGTCTGGAACAGCGTGGGTGCCTCGAACCGGATCGCTGCTCCTGCCCCCGCCAGCGCTCCGATCTTCAGCAGGTTCCTCCGGCTCAGCCGGCCATGCTCGGTCATTGTCGGTGCCTCCTTCAGGCGTCTGCCAGGTGATGCTGATCGCGGCTGTCCGGCCGCCGCGTGCCGCGCAGCAGCACGATGGCCGCCACGGGAAGTCCGATGGCCTGGCCCGCGAGCCCGTCCTGCAGCGCGTGCGCGGCCTGATCGGCGAATGCGTATGGCGCCGCTTCGCGGACGGGTGTGGCGGACCGGGTGCTTGCGGTGTAATACACCTGGCTCGCGTAGGCGTTTCCAGCCGCCTGGTGCAGGAGCCAGGCAAGGATCGGTACGGCTGCCAGCAGCGGCACCAGCGCGGCCATGCGCGTGACCGCCGCCGCGGCTCGCGGCAGCCGGGGTCGCAGGCGCCGGGTGAGGCTCCATCCGATCCAGGCCGCGACCGGGGCCAGGCAGACGCAGACCAGCGTCAGGATCACCCAGCTGGGCACCCAGTACACGTCGCCGCTGTCCTGAGCGTGCGGAGCCACGAGCGGCTGTGCCGTCACCGGATTGTCCGACCGGTCGATCCAGAACCAGACGGGCGCCAGCGCCAAGGCCGCCGCCACGGTGATGACCACCGCTCGCTTGACAGCGTCGACGCGGCATGCCGTGCCGAGCCCGGCGCGCGTGGCGATCCGGTCGCCCGCCCAAATGCCTGCGGCAAAAAGCGGCAGGGCCAGCAGCGAGTCGGCAACCCAGTCCTGGATCTGCACGATCGGCTGCTGTGCGAGTGCCGACGGCGAGATGCGCAGAAGCTGATCGAGACCGATGACCGGGAAGCTGATCAGAAGAGCCGTCACCAGAATGTCCTGCCCGTTGATCACGGCGGACTTGATCGAATGTTCGCGCGCCAGAGACAGCATTTAGTCACACCACGGGTCTCTGCGACTTACCCAGTCCTTCCAGCTCATTTCCGGGACCTCCTCGACGTTTCTCACCGGCGATGGGCAACCCCCACCGCGGATACCGGCGTGGGGAACTTGCGAAGGAGAAACTGGCAGGTAGAGCCAGTGAAGACGCCCGCTCTGAAATGAAATGAAAGGAATGAAATGAAAATGAAAGGAAATGAAAGTAGGTATTTTAGCGACGGCCGTCGAGCCGCTTTCCAAAATGGATACTTTCCGGCCCCGCGCGTGTCAAGTTTCGGAAAGGTTTCGGATGGAATATGAAAAGAATGTCATGCTCACTTCGGTATACCGCTATCACGGAAACTTCCACGTCTGCCCATACTGCCGGTGGTGACAGACGGATCAAAGTAACCAGCACACGTGGGTGGGACTCATGATATTGGCGAGATGACCTAGGCCGAATCGGTCAGCCTATCCCGGACAGAAAGATCAACTCAATGGCCAATCCCACGTTAATGATCATGCCACATGCCTCTGGCCGGCCGAATCGGGCCCGGAGGCAGCCGAACGGGCTCGACAAGTGAATCTTTCATGATCTGCGCGGCCAGGAATCCGTGATCGCGCAGCGCCGACGGTGAGCTCCTCCAATTTAATCATCCCATCGCCGCTGGCCGACGAGCTGAAAGTTTTTCGATTCCCGGCCCATACCCGATTATGACCAAAATGTCATGTTGACAAGGATTGTTGGGAGATGCTCCGTACCCCTACTTTTTAGCGGAATCTGCCGGCGGGGGCAGTTGGCATCGACCGAGGGAACCCCACATGAAGATCCCCGACAGCAAGACCGCCGATACGAAGACCTCCACCACGACTGGCGCCATCGGACGGCGCGCGCTGTTCAAGGGCGCCGCCGGCCTGGCAGTCGCGATGGGCACGGTAGAACTGGCAGGCCAGCACGCCGTGCTGCCGCAGCGGATGGCGCTCGCCGCCCAGTCGCTGCCGGACACCCAGTTCGACATCGGCGCGTTCATCGCCAGCCCGCACACGGTCAGCGATGGCGGCGGGACCATCACCGTGCAGCTTCCACCGGTGCACTCGTTGTTCATCACCGCTCGGCTGAACCGCACGCCGACCAAGGCCGATCAGCAGAACCTCACCACCGCGCTCGCGGCGCTCGAATCCACCTACCAGTTCGGCGCGGCCGGGATCATCACGTTCTTCGCCTACGGGATCCCGTATTTCAACCGGCTGCCCGGCGGGATGACCGGGACCCTGGTGTCCTCGCACATGCCCAGGCTGTCCTCCAACAACAGCCGGTTCGTGCTGGAGGAGGCGGTACCGAGCCCGACCGACGTCAGCTCCGCAAACCCCGGGATCACCAAGAAGACGTTCAACGTCCCGGTGCAGATCGAGAGCAATGACCTCCTCATCACGCTCCGCACCGACAACTCGACCATCCTCAACGACGTGGTGGCGTGGCTGGGCGGCAGCAACAAGCTCAACGGCAACACGGTCGCGTCGCCCAGCCTGTTCCAGGGCCTGGCCACGATCACTTCGAGCCGGGCCCAGTTCGTCGGGGTCTCGCTCCCGCGCAACATGGCGGAAACCCACGGGTTCGAGTACTCCCAGCGGATCAACTCCGACTCGCCGATGTGGATGGGCTTCCTCGACCAGCAGACCAACGCCGCCGGTCCCGCCGCGATCTGCACGTTCGCCGGGAACTCCTCGGCCCATCTGACCACCGCGAAGGCCGGCGACTATTTCGACAACGGCTCGATCCAGCACCTGTCCCACGTGATCCAGGATCTGGCCCAGTTCTACGAGACGGCGGCCCAGGACCCGACCGGCGGCGGCGGCGAACCGTACACCGAGCGGGTGCAGTACATGTTCCGGTCCAACCCGATCCCGTCGGTCGGCAACTCCGACCAGTTCAACAACGGCGGCGGACCGGCCTACCTGGCTAACAACTTCCAGGGCACCGGCGACGCGGCCGCCAACGCGCAGGCGATCAACACATTCAACGGGGAGCACCGGATGGGGCACGAGTCCGCGCTCCAGCGCTCCTCGCGCGCCGCCGACGGGACGCCGATCCACATCCGGATGGACGGCCCCGGCCTCGACAACCTGGACGTTCCCGACGGCTCGAACCAGCCCAAGCTGGTGTTCACGATCTTCGTCCCGACCGCGGACTTCTTCCGGGTGATGCGCATCAACCAGGCGTCGCTCGACCTGGTGAACCAGTTCGGTGTGGCCGCCGAGGACAACGGGCTGGAGCGGTTCATCACCGCCACCCGGCGGCAGAACTTCCTCATCCCGCCCCGCCGGAACCGCTCCTTCCCGCTCATCGAGCTGACCTGACCCAAGCTGACCCGGCCATGATCATGGGTCGCCGCGGGGGTCTGGGGGGAAGGTTCCCCCCGGTCAAAGACGGTAACTATTCCCGCAAATGACCCATGATCATGCTGGGGGCCGGCTCTGGGGGCCGGCTCTGGGGGCCGGCTCTGGGGGTCAGGCGGCTTCGCTTCCTGGCGCACCGGGGTCGCCTGGCTTGTCCGGGCCACCGGGCGGCTCGGCGGCCAGCTTGGCACGGCGCTGGATGGCGCCAAGGCTGTCATGCAGTGCCTGCCAGACGACGCTGAGGCTGGCGCTGGCGGGCAGGTCTCCCCGGATTGTCCCGGGCGGGTCGGCCTGGTCGCCCAGCGCGTCCAGCGCGGCACGGCCGGCCTTGATCACCTCCGCATCGCGGGCCTCGATCGTGAGCCCCTCGCCGGTTACCCGGATGATCATCTGCCGTCGGCCGGCCTCTTCGGGCTGCTCGTCGCTGGTACCCGTTACGTCCACGCCGCGCAGCGCCTCCTTGGCCTGATCGAGATCGATACCGAGGGCCGCGAGGGCCCGGGCGGCGGCAGTATCGGGATCGGCCAGGGCGGCGAGCAGCAGATGGTGTGAGCCGACCGGCTGCGCGCCGGCCAGCCGGGCGGCCTCGCTCAGCGTGGTGTCCGCGGCCGGCGTGGCGCTCAGCACCGTCTGCTCGGCCGCCCCGCTGGACTCACCGCCGGATTCGCCGCCGAGCTGAGCCTGAACGGCCTCGACACGGCGCCGCAGCCAGCGCCTGCCCCGGCCGGTCTCGACGGTCATCCCGGGCAGCATGTCGACCACTGCCACGCGGATGGCCGTCAGGTCGGCGTGCCGCTTCATGACATCGGCGCCTACGCCGTCGCCCTCCCGGAGGATGCCGAGCAGGATGTGCTCGGTGCCGATGTAGTTGTGGTGCATTTCCAAGGCCTCGCGGAGCGCGAGCTCGAGCGTCTTCTTAGCCCGCGGGGTGAACGGGATATGACCGGAGGGTTCTGATTTGCCCACGCCGACGACTTCCGTGACGTCTCGCCGGGTGCCCTCGAGCGATATCCCGAAGGTTTGCAGGACGCGGGCGGCGAGGCCATCCGTCTCGCCGAGGAGCCCGAGCAGGATGTGCTCGGTGCCGATGTAGTTGTGCTTCAGCCGCCTGGCTTCTTCCTGCGACAGGACTACGACGTGCCGGGCGCGGTTGGTGAATCGCTCAAACATGGGACCAGCGTGCGGTTATCGTCTGACCCTGTCAATACCATGCTATTAATAGGGTCATGGATTGGGAAGACCGGCTCGACGACTGGGAGCTCGAACTCGAGCTGAACGCCAGGCTCGAAGGCTCCGACTGGGTGACGCTCGAACGCGCGGCCGCCAGCACCGGCGTCTCGCGTGCCGCGCTGCGAAGCTGGTACCGGACCGGGCAGCTCCCGTCCCGGCTCGTCGACGGCCCGCACGGGCCACAGCGGCTGGTGCCTCTCGCGCTCGTGGCCAGCCGCGCCGAGGCCTCACCGCGGCTGCGGCGCGCCGCCGAGCGGCGGCTGGCCGATCAGGCGCAGCTCGAGATCCTCCAGAACCGGGTCAGCCAGCTCGAACTACGGCTGGACGCGCTGGAACTACGGCTACCGCCAGGATCTGGGAACGATGACGGTCAAGGCGTCACGAAGTGGTAGCCGGCGTCGAGCAGGCGCGGGATGACGATGCCGAGCGCCGCGACGGTCTCGGAGCGGTCGCCGCCGCCATCGTGCTCCAGGATGATCGATCCCGTCCTGGTGTTGCGCATGATGTTGGAGACTATGGCGGGCACGCCGGGCCGCGACCAGTCGCGCGGGTCCACCGACCAGGACAGCGGCGTCATACCGGTCCGCTGACAGTGCCTGAGCGAGGTCGCCGTCCACACCCCGTAGGGCGCGCGGTAGTAGGCGGGGACGTTCCCGGTGGCGTGATGGATCGCCTCGGTGGCCTGATCCATCGCGGCTATCGCGGCCGCGGGTGACAGCCAGGCCATGTTCTGGTGCCGCCAGGTATGGTTCGAGATCAGGTGGCCCGCCGCCACCACCTCGCGGACCAGGGCCGGGTCCGCGGCGACCTGGATCCCGATCATCGAGAACGTCGCGGTGACGTGATAGCGGGCCAGCAACCGCAGGACCTGGGGCGTGTACCTGGCACTGGGGCCGTCGTCAATGGTGAGCGCGATCGCGTCGCGCCCGGCGTCCACGTAGCGCATGGGCTGGCCGGTCCACGGATGCCTGACTTCGGCCGGCTGGCTGGGGCCGGCACTCGCGGGCGCTGAGGGCTGCCGCATCCCGTGGCCGGGAGTATCCGGCGGGCTGTGCGGTGGACTATGCGGGGGGTTACCCGGCGAGGTCGTGCTGCCGGTCAGGTGGGCGCGCACCGCCCCGGATCGCGCGGCGCTGTTCTGCTGCCACGGACGCGCGATGACACCGCCCAGCAGGGTGATACCACCGACCGTCAGGACAACCCGTCTTGTCATCAAAGCACGGGACGCGTCACGCGGCCCATTACCCGTATTCACCCGGCAACCCCCGACGAGTCCCAGTTGATCCTGACACCGTGGCCTTTCGGCACGTTCTGACTATCAAGACTGACTGAGGGCTACTTTGGTTGCACTCGTTTGCGCTGAATTGGGGTGAATCTTTTACGGGGGAAGCACCACCGCCGTTCCCTGTAAACGGGTCTCTTCGGTTTTATCCTGAGCCCACAGGGTGTGGTAGACGCCGTCACGGTCCGCACGGCGGTAGGTGTGCGCACCGAAGTAATCGCGGAGACCCTGGATGAGAGCGGCGGGGAGGCGGCGCGCGCGGAGGGCGTCGTAGTAGGAGAGTGCCGCGGAGAAGCCGGGGGCGGGGATCCCGAGGCGTGCCGCGGTGGCGACGACGTTACGCCAGGCGTCCTGTGCGGCGCCGATCTCCTGGCTGAAGTGATCGTCGGTGAGCAGCGTGGGCAGGTCCGGGTTCTTCTCGTAGGCGGCCCGGATGCGGTCGAGGAAGGCGGCGCGGATGATGCAGCCGCCGCGCCAGATCGTGGCGGTCCCGCCAAGGTCGATACCCCAGCCGTACTCCCGGCTGCCGGTATCCATCATGTTCCAGCCCTGGGCGTAGGAGACCAGCTTGGAGGCGTACAGGGCCTGCTCGATCTGGTCTTCAAGGCCTTCTGCCCGGGCCGCGGTTCCTGTGGTTTCCGGGCCGGGGAGGTTCTGGGCCGCTTCGCGGAGACCGGCGTGGCCGGACAGGGAGCGGGCGAACACGGCCTCGGCGATGCCGCTGACCGGGACGCCGAGGTCAAGGGCGTCCTGCACGGTCCAGCGGCCGGTGCCCTTCTGCTCCGCCTGGTCGAGCACGATATCGACGAAGGGCTTTCCGGTCTGCGCGTCGGTGTGGGCCAGGACCTCGGCGGTGATCTGGATCAGGTAGGAGTCGAGACGCCCTTCGTTCCATTTCTGGAATGTTTGCGCGATCTGTTGCGGTTCGAGGCCCACGGCGTGCCTGAGCAGGTCATACGCCTCGGCGATGAGCTGCATGTCGGCATACTCGATACCGTTGTGAACCATTTTCACAAAGTGGCCGGCGCCATCCGGGCCGATGTGCGTGCAGCACGGGGTGCCGTCGACGTGTGCGCTGATGGTCTCGAGCATGGGGCCCAGCGCTTCGTAGGACTCCGGTGAGCCGCCGGGCATGATCGACGGGCCGTTCAGCGCGCCCTCCTCGCCGCCGGACACGCCCATGCCGACGAAGTGGATGTTCTGGCCTTTGAGTCTGGCCTCGCGGCGGCGGGTGTCCTTGAAGTGAGCGTTGCCGCCGTCGATCAGCATGTCTCCGGGCTCGAGCAGCGGGGCGAACTCGTCGATGACCGCGTCGGTGGCCGGGCCCGCGTTGACCATGATCACGATACGGCGCGGGCGTTCCAGGGCGCCTACGAACTCCTGGGGCGATTGCGAAGCGCTGAAGGTGCCTTCGTGGCCAAAGTTGTTGATGGTGTCTGTGGTGCGGGAGGCGGTCCGGTTGTGCAGGGCCACCCGGTAGCCGTGGCGGGCGAAGTTGCGGGCCAGGTTGCGGCCCATCACGCCGAGTCCGGTGACGCCTATCTGCGCTGTCTGCTCAGTAGCAGCCATCTGGTTGGTCTCCTTCATCATGTGACGCTCCCGCCGTTCCTGACAAACTATGCCACCGGGTGATGCAACCCCTGGGGGCCGCTCGTACCGTTTTCGGCAGCCGCTCGAAACAGGGCGAATCGGGATGCAACCCTGGGGACCCGCTCGCGCATCATCCGTGTTGTGACTGCGACAGAGCAGTTCTACCGGTAAGTACCCCGACGGACACAGCGGGGAACGTTATCGCTCAGCCCGGCGGCCGCGATCGCCTTCGGCGCGGACGGGAAGACGGCGTATGCGTGCTCCGGCTCAGCCTCAGATCTCCGCTTCGTGGAAACTTTTCCGTACTATATGAGGCTGTCGCGCAACTCGTAGCCGTGGGGTGTCAAGTGCTGTAGCCGCACATGATGACGCCGGACAGTCATGCTACCGGACAGCCGGTTCGTCCCGTATTCCCGGGCCGCGGCAGCGTCCTCGCATGGTTGATCCGGGCCTCGTGGTGATTTTTGTGCACCGGGGTACACCGAACTAACCACAAGGCCCGAATCAACCGCGATAACTGCCCGGAGCTGCCCGTTTCCCGGAGCACACCCGCCGGTGTCAACCGCGGCCGCGACGGTCCCTGGACACCTCAAAGCCTGCCATCATCACAAAGCACTGCCGGAGTACCAATGCGGATGCGATGCCTCCCGAGAGCCCGACAGCAGTGACGCGACAGCCTCATGTAGTGCGGAAGAGTTTCCACAGGGCGGAAAAGAACCGCACGAACCTGCGGATCCATGTTGGCCAAATCCGGATACAAGCGATACGCGGCGCGGCCGACGACGGCCAGTACGGCTCGATCCGGCTTCGATGAGCCGTGAAGTTACCGGCATTGCGTCAGGTGGACGTTCGTGTGCTTTGAGTCGCCATGCCGCCGCCAGGGCAGGCGACGGACGCGGTACGCTACGTGTGGCGGCACGGCCCTGCGTCGTGGCCTCGCCGTGCGGGCGTAGCTCAATGGTAGAGCCCCAGCCTTCCAAGCTGGTCATGCGGGTTCGATTCCCGTCGCCCGCTCCAGCAGGTGAATGGGATGCTTTCGAGAGCGTTCGAGAACCGGTGGCATCCCGTTGGGCCATCCTCGGGCCAGATCAGGCCTGTTCATTCCTTGGTGCCTCGGGCAGCGTCGGCGAGCTTGCCGAGTGCGTCAGCGATCGCTTGTCACGGTCCTTGGTGGCGTGCTGGTAGATCATCGCGGCGAGCGTCAGGAACAACAGCCGCGATACATGCCTTGCGCCAGATCGGGTTGAAGTTGTTGCGGCGGAGCCTGCCGCCCTTCGGCCCAGCGAAGACGAGGCCCTGACGGCCGGGCGCGGCATAGAACCGAAGATGCTCGCGCAGTTCGGGGACGATCTCGGCGGGGAACGTGACGGTGCGGTTGCCTGCGCGGGACTTGGCATCGGTGATACAGACTCGCAGCGCTCAAGATCCAGGCGGTCACGAGTCAGGCTCGCGAGCTCGCCTAGCCGTAGCTGCGCAAAGGTGGCGAGCAGGACCAGGCGCGATACCGCCTGGGAAGCCTGTCCGCGATGGTGAACACGGCCGGGAGCGGGATAACCGGGCGTTCGCCGGATTCCTCCTGACCAGCACCTTCTTCGGATAACTTGGCTGTTGCCGATCCAAGAAGCCCAGATTCCCTGCCTTCGGCGGAGGCTCCCATGCTCGCTGATTATCTAGCAAGCATTAGAGTAGCCGCCGAAATTCAGGCTGCCTTCTTCACGGGTGCGAAAATCATGCGGAGAAGTTCCCGATAGAAAGGATCGGGTATAAGGCCACCTTCCCAGCCAATGACCATACACCGTAGGGTTTTTCGGTCGGGAAGCCTTTGGCTGCATTCGCGAGCAGTCTTTTCCAGTTCGATGACTACGTGAGCCACCGACCAGCCGCGCTGATTCCGAAGGGACTTGATCGGAACAGGTCGACGATCAATCGGACTGCACCCTGCCAGTGTGTTCAGGTGACTGGCTAGCGCTTGCACATCTCCTAGAACATGCATAACGCGTCCCCGAAGCGCCTGAAGCTCAGTTACTGTATCTCCGCCACGATCGCCCTTCCTCCTAGTGAGACCTCCATACACCGGGTAGTAGGAGGGCGCAAGCTCGCAATGAGTTCTTGCGCCCTGGCCTACCTGTTACGGATCTCCACTCGGAGCAGGCATCTAGGCTATGTCAGTCCTGTCTTGGCGCTTAAGTGTCAAATGCGGGACTGCATGTCAACCGCTCGCTTTGTGTGACGTCGTAGCGATCGCCGGAACACTCACGTCTGACAATATACCTCTATATAACTCGAAATACAAAACGGCCTTCAATATCTATTCGCCATCAAGACCCTGTTGACAGCGAACAGCCAGAGGGCAAAACGACGGGTATGATCAACTCATGACTGACAAGACGATCAGGTTGACCGCCACCATCACGCGTGACGGCGACTGGTACGTCGCACGGTGCCTTGAGGTCGAAGTCGCCAGCCAAGGGCATACGATCGAGGAAGCCCTGGCCAACCTCAGGGAAGCACTTGAGCTGTACTTCGAGGACGAACCGGTACCCGAGATCACAGAGCCCATCGTCGCCCCGGTTGAAGTGAAGCTCTCAGCGTGAGTCCCAGGCGGCTGCCTGTCGTCTCTGGCGCTCAGGTTGTCCGCGCCCTTGAGAAAGCTGACTTCAAGGTGATCAGCACCAAGGGTAGCCACCGCAAGCTCCGCCTTTTTCCTGGTGACCCTCTCTTTCGGGTTTGTGTTTGACTATTCGAACTCAGGTTGCGGCCTACTGTCGGATAGTGCAGTATGATGGAGCGTTTTACCAGCTCAGGCAAACAATTGGAACGAGCCATGCTGGACAGTGACGCCTCTTGGCGACTCCCCCGTCTACGCGACATAGGGGACGAAACAATGGCATATACCCAGGCCATCCAGAGGTAGAAGGGCGCCCGGTACCGCGGCCGCCCCGATGAAATCGGGAACTTCAGGGAGTAACCACCGTCCGTTCGTTATGAAGCTCTTGATCTAACGAACGGACGGTGGTTACCCTCCCTGGGCGCCGGACCGTCAGCCGATGCTCACGGCGAAGACGTGCATCGCGACCTGGCCCTGGACAGCGGCCTGGCTGATGTCGGGGAAGGTGACGTACTTGACCGTCTTGCCCTTCTGCAGCGGTACCCCGACGTAGTACACGCTGACCCCCCCTTGGTTTTCCTTGCCCGTCGCGGTGTTGATGTAGGGCATGGTGGCGAGGATGTCCCCGCCCGGCGGGGCGGTCTTGGACCACCAGTCGGGGAGGGTGAGGTCGAACGGCTGGGTGCTGCCGTCGGTGTAGGTGATGGTCCCGGTGCCGCTGGCGGTGCCGTAGTCCCCGGCTCCGAGCAGGCCGAGCGTGGCTCCCGAGCCGGATACCGGGATCGTCTGGCCGCCGGCCACGACGTTGTCGGGCGTGCCAGGCTGGACGTTCGGCCAGGTAAACGTCAGGCCGTCGTGCGTGACCGTAGCACCCGGGGTCAGGCCCGCCGCGGCCAGCGTCTGGGCGGAATAGCTGGCCCCGCCGCCGTCCAGGTTGCCGGCGGACGGGTTGTTGTCATCGCTGATGCCGACGTTGTTGATTGCGCCGGTAAACGACGCGAATGGGACCGAGATCTGTGTGGCGTCGTCCGAGGTGGCCTGCCCGGTCCGCCCGGTGAACGTCGCCGACGCCGAGAGCGGGTAGCTGCCAGGGGTCGCGTTCGCCGGCGCCGTGACGGACCAGGTGGTCTGCACGGTCTGGCCGGGTGCCACGGTGGCGAACGACGCCGGCGAGGTGGCGGTGACCGTCCATCCGGCCGGTCCGGTGAGGGTCATCCGCACGTTGCTGAGCGCGGCCGGGCCGGTGTTCGGGAACGTGGTGGTCGCCGTGACGCTCGAACCCGGGCCGACAACCCCTGCCGCGGTCAGCGTGAACGGCTGCCTGACCGCCAGCGGCGCGGTGCTGGTGACCCCGTCGACCGTCACCCGCAACGTGGTCACGCCGACCGCGACCGCGGTCACCATTCCCTTGTCGGTCACGGTGGCCACCCGCGGGTCGCTGCTGCTGTACCGCACGTGCGCGCGGGACAGGTCGGCGAACGACTGATCGTTGTTGACCGCCTCCACGATATTGTCCGCGGTGGCGTGCGGCTGCTCGAGCGCGGAGTTGGTGTCGGACGCTATCCACGGGTTCTTGCCGGTCAGGTCGAGCGTGTCGCCGGGCTTGAGGATGGTCTGGTCTGGCTGGACGGTGACGTACTGGATGTGCGGGGTGATCGCGCCGCTGACGGCGACCGTACCGGAGCCGATGACGGTGGCCGCGTCGGAGCCTACCCGGAACTGATACGGGCCGTCGTAGACGACTTGCTTGAGGGCCTGCTCGTCCCACTGGCTCAAGTCGGTCATCTTGACGGCCAGGGTGATGTGCTGGGTGTGCCCGGGGGGCAGCACTCCGGTCCGCTGGAAGCCCGCCAGCTGCTCTTTCGGGAGTTCGGTGCCGGGCACGGTGAACTGCGGCGCCACGTACAGCTGCGCCACGGTGGCGCCGGGGACGTTGCCGGTGTTGGTGACGTTGAAGTTGATGTGCACGGTGCCATCGGCGCGGACGTGTTTCGGCGCGATGTTGACGTCCGAATAAGCGAAGTGGGAGTAGGACAGCCCGTAGCCGAACGGGTAGGTGGGGGTGCCGGTGAAGTACAGGTACGTCCGGCCAAGCCCGCCGGTCTGCGACGGGGTAAGCCCGTAGTTCTTCATCGGCGGCAGCTGGGAGTCGCCGGCGTACCAGGTGAAGTCGAGGTGCCCGGTGGGGTTCACCTGGCCGAACAGCGCCTGTGCCAGCGCGGTGCCCTGGCTTTCGCCGTTGTATCCGCTGAACACGATGGCCGGGAAGTCGCCCTGCGTGGCGGAGATGTCGACCGGGCCGCCGGTCTGCAGTACCAGCGCAGTCCTGGGATTGCCGAGCGCGGCGACCTGGCTGATCAGGGAGTTGTAGTTGCCGGGCATGGCCAGCGTGGTCCGGTCCTTGCCTTCGGTGGCCACGTTGGTGTCGGTCCCGGCGAACACGATCACCAGGTCGGCGGCCTTGATGGCGGCCTGGGTGGCCGTCGAGCAGGAGGCCGGTGTGGTGGCGGAGGTAGAGGTGCCGCACGCGTCGAACGTCACCGTGGCACTGGGGTTGGCGGCCTTCACCGCGGCGGTGATCCCCTGAACCGCGTTCACCTGGAGCGCCGGGTCACCGGAGTAGTCGCCGAGGGTGACGGTGTTCGCCAGGTCGCCGACGATGACCACGTTGCTCAGCTTGGCCGGGTCGGCGGGCAGCAGCGGGGAAGACGTGCCGGTCACGTTGTCGTTCTTCAGCAGGACCAGGTCTTCCGCGGCGATCTTCTCGGCCAGCGCCTGATGCGCGGGGCTCTGGATCGCGGCCTTGGTGATCTTGGTGTAGGGCACCTGGCCGGGCGGGTCGAACTCGCCGGTCTCCACCCGGACCGTGAGCACGCGGGTCAGCGCGTTGTCGATGACTCCCTCGGACAGGATGCCGGCCTTGATCGCGGCCTGGATGCCGGACAGCGTGTACTCGGCGCCGGTGCAGTTGAGGTCGGTGCCGGCCCGGGCGGCGTACGCCTGCCCGCCGGCCGCCGCGGGCACCTGCTGCCCGGTCGCGGTGTTCGTCCACACGGCCCCGTTGGTGGTCCACCCGGGCGGTGCCCACTCGTGGCTTCCGGTGGAGTAGACGTCACCGACCGCTCCGCAGTCCGACGTGGTATAGCCGCCGAACCCGTAGGTGCGCTGTAGCAGCTCGTTGGCGGTATAGGTGTCGGCCGGCGCGGGGGTGCCGTTGATGGCGTTGTAGGAGGTCATCACGCCGGACACGTGCGCGTTCTCGACCAGGCTGCGGAACTGGGCAGTGTAGTAATCACGGATGTTGGCGTCTGTGGTATCGGCGCTGTCGGCGTGCCGGTTGTTCTCGTTGTCATTCAGCGCATAGTGCTTGGCCGTGGACGCCACCTTCAGATAGGGGGTCAGCGGCCTGCCGCTCATCGTCTCGCCCTGATACCCCTCGACGAACGCCCCGGCCATCTGGCTGGCCAGGTAGGGATCCTCACCGAACGCCTCGTCGGTGCGGCCCCAGCGCGGGTCGCGGTCCATGTTGACGGTGGGTGCCCAGAACGTCAGCGCGCCATAGTCGTCAGCCGAGGGACCGAGGTTGTTCTGGGCGGCCCCCCACAGCGACTTGTCCAGGAAGCCTCGCGCCTCATCGGAGATCGCGGTGGTCTCCTGGTAGGTCAGCTGCGGGTCCCACGACATGGTGGACGCGAAGTTGGTCGGGAAGCTGGTCGCGTGCACGCCGCCTGTCGCCCCGCCGTTGTTGATGTCGTTGAACAGGGTGTTGATGCCGTGCTGGCCCTCGTTCCAGTAGGTGTACTCCTGCAGCCCTAGCCGCGGGATGGCCGGCGCGCTGTTGGTGTGCAACTGCGCCACCTTCTCCGCGAGCGTCATACACGACACCAGGTCGGCGGCCCGCTCGGCGAATGAGTAACTGGTGTCGCGGTACAGCGGGGCCCGGCCTGAGCCGTCCGGGCACGCGGGGGGCGTTGTCTGCCCGGACCCGGCCGCGCTCTTCGGTGCAGTGTTGGCCCCGGAGGCCGCGGAAGCTGCGGAACTTGCCTGCGCCGCCCCGGCGTATGACAGGAGCAGGACGGTTGCCCCGGCGCCGGCGGCAACCGCCAGGCGGCGCGAATACCTTCGTTCCGGGTGGATCCAGCGCGGTGGGGTGTGCATGCCTACTCCTCGACAATGAGCGAAGAAGAAAATGCAGCGTAATAACCGTCGTCTGGGACGGAACCAGGGCCGAGGCTGTCAGGCCTTGATGCGGCATAGCCGGCCCGGCGGCCCGGCGGCCCTGCGGCCCGCGCCCAGAGCCGACTTTGTATTTGTTTGCACAAAACATAACCCGTCACAATCGGTCGATACAAGACCTAATCCTGCTTTCTACGACGTAACCACGCATAAATCAGACCTCAAAGCTCACACGATCAATATCCGCAGCCTGCACATACACTTGCCGTGCCCGACGCGGGCTGCCGCCGCGCTGCGGCGCCGATGCGTGTCGGGCGCACACCGAACTGACTTCGGAGAACAAGGTGGATGAGACTGCGGCGTCGGTCATCCCGACCGGGACCGGCCACCGGGAGATCCGCCGCAACAACCTCGAGGTGGTGCTGCGGCACCTGTCGCTGGCAGGCCCGGACTCTCGCGCCAGCATCGCGTCGCGGGCCGGGCTGACGCGGTCGACCATCTCCCGGCTCGTCGGGGAGCTGATCGACCTCGGTCTGGTGCGCGAGACCGGGCCGCCCCAGGTCCAGGGGATCGGCCGGCCGGCCACCATGCTGGAGCTCGACGGCCGGCACGTCCTCGCCATCGGCGCCGAGGTGAATGTCGACTACCTGGCCGTGCTCGTCACCGACCTGGCGGGACGGAAGGTCTACGAGCAGCGAAGAGCGTATGACGCCATCGCGGACGGCCCCGGTCACAGCATCACCGCCCTCGCCGGGCTCTGCCGGGAGGCGCTGGGGACGTTGGCCGGTCTCCGGGTCGGCCGCCAGCCCATCGTCGCCGGGCTGACGGTCGCTGTCCCCGGCCTGGTCGACGCGCCGGCACGGGTTGTCACCCTGGCGCCGAACCTGCGGTGGTCCGGCGTGCCGGTCGCGGACCGGTTGCGCGAACTTCTCCAGCTGGGGCCGGCACCGGTGAGCGTGGCCAACGACGCCAGCCTGGCCGCCGTGGCCGAGTACCGCGTCGGCGGTCACGCCGGGACTCCCGACCTCATCTACATCACTGGCGAGGTGGGCATCGGCGGCGGCATCATCGTCGCCGGCCGTCCGCTGCGCGGGGTACGGGGATTCGGCGGAGAGGTCGGCCACATGAGGCTGGATCCGAGCGGCCCCGTGTGCGGGTGCGGGAGACGTGGCTGCTGGGAGGCGCTCATCGGGCTGCACGCGCTACTGCGGGCGGCCTTCCCCGGCGGACCCGGCCAGCACGGCGGACCCGGCCGGCACGGCGGACCCGGCCGGCACGGGGTGCCCGCCGGTGAACCACCCGAGGCCAAGGCCGCCGCGGTGGCCCGGCTCGCCCGCGCCGGCGATGCTGACGTCCTGACCGCCCTGGCCGGCATCGGCCGCTGGGTCGGCATCGGCGCCGCCAACCTGGCCAACGTGTTCAACCCCCGGGCGATCATCCTTGGCGGCTACTTCACCCTCCTCGCCGACTGGATCCTGCCGCCCGCCGCCAGGGCGCTCATCGAGGGGGCACTCGCACCGGATGCCGGCGGATGCACGCTGACCACGTCATCGCTGGGCTTCTCCGCCGCCGCCCGCGGTGGCGCCATCCACGTCGCCGACCAGATCATCTCAGACCCGGCGATGCTCGACAGCCGGAGCCGCCCGCCCGCGAGCTGAAGCCCGGCGCCGTCGCGGTCGACTACGGCGTCCAGCTGGGCACGTCTGGGTTCAGGCTTCCGAGCAGGTCGATGGCAACGGCTCGGGCGCGAGCGACCTCGTCCGGCGTCAGGCCGACCATCCGCGAGCAGGCTGCCGCGATCTCGTGGCCGTAGCCATCGCGCAGCTCCCCGGCTTGGCGCAACTGGATGACCGACTCAACGAGCTGCATAATCAGCGTCGCCACGAGCGCCTCGTCCATGCCATGTCTGGCCGTGACGCTTCCGGTCCCAGCGCCGGCGGCGGGCACCATGCCCGCGCTGGCCGCGACCGCCTGCCCGAGCCGCCCGTAGGTGGCCTGTAGCTGCGCCCGTTCCGCCCGGAACGATCCGAAATCCTCGTTCTGCACCTCGGGCATCAGGTAGAGGGTGGCAATGTTATGCGGAGCCTGAGCGAGGGTCCGCACGTCGATCAGCACCAGCGCGTACAGGACCGCTGCCGGATCGTGGCGGCACCGGGACTCCAGCTCGGCTGCGATCCTCAGGCTTGGGCGCACCGACTCGGTGAGCAGCTCCAGCAAGATCTCATCCTTGCCGGCGAAGTAGTAGTACAGCGATGCCTGGCGGATACCGACCCGCTCGGCGATCTGCCGGGTAGTGGTCGTGGCGAAACCCTGGCCGATGAACAGCTCCGCCGCCACGTCGAGGATCTCCTCGCGCGGGGAGACCTTGGCGTCGCTGGCTGGCCGGAGCCGGGGACGGCCCGCGCGCCGCCGGCCTTGCCTCGCTTCTGCCCGGATCCCCGCCCCGGTGTTCCGTGCCCGCACCACGCCAGCGATTATCGCAGACCCGCCCGCGCCCTGGGCCAGCCGCAGAGCCTCGCGATCCCGGCGAGCCGTCCGTCGCTGCCGGCCGGGCCGGTAAGCATGATCCCGAACGGCAGCCCGCGCACCGTCCCGGCGGGTAGCGCGGCCGCCGCGAGGTCCAGCAGGTTCGCGAAGTTAGTGTACCGGCCGAGGCGGGAGTTGACGCCGACCGGGTCGTCGGCCACTTCGGCGAGTGTGGGGTGCTCCGTCGTCGTCGGAGTGAGCAGCGCGTCGAAGCCGGTCAGCGCCAGCGCGGCCAGCGCCGCGAGCCGGTCCAGCCGCTCACGGTCGGCGAACAGTTCCGCGGCGGTGAACCGGGCGCCGTCGAGAATGATCCTGGCTACCACCGGGTCCAGGCCGTTGCCGATCAGCGAGGTGTTCGCGGCGATGTGCGCGCCTACCGCCGCATACCGCTCGGCGACGAATGCCCCGCCGTACAGCAGTTCCGACACGGCCAGCAGCGGTGAGATGTCGACCGGGACCGCCTCGACGCCGCAGGCGCGCAACCGGGCCACTGCGCTCGCAAAGGCCGCGGACCAATCGGCGGCCAGCCCGTCGAGCTGGGCCGGCAGCGGGATGCCGAGCCGGGCGGTGCCGCCGCCCTCAGGCAACCGCCAGCCGCCGCGCGGATAGCCGCCGAGCAGCGTGGCCTGCGGATCCAGCCCGTCCGGGCCGGCCATGACCGCTACGGCCCGCCGGGCCAGATCCACCGTGCGGGCGAACACAGTCACGCAATCCAGTGTGCGGCAGGCCGGCACCACGCCGGTGCACGGGATGAGTCCGCGAGTCGGCTTGATCCCGACCACGCCGTTGAGCGCGGCAGGCACGCGGCCCGAGCCTGCCGTGTCCGTTCCGAGGGCCAGGTCAACGAGGCCGAGTGCGACCGAGACGGCCGAGCCTGAGCTGGACCCGCCGGAGATCCGCGCCGGGTCCCGGGCATTGCGCACCGCGCCATACGGACTGCGCGTGCCGACCAGACCGGTGGCGAACTGGTCGAGGTTGGCCTTGCCGATCACGACCACGCCGGCGCCGCGTAGCCGGGCGACCGCGGTCGCATCCCGGGACGGGTGATAAGCGAACGATGGCGCGGCCGCGGTGGTGGGCATCCCGGCCACGTCGATGTTGTCCTTTACGGCGGCGACCCGCCCGGCCAGCGGCAGCGATTCCCAAGCCGCACGGGCGTCGATACCAGCCGCTTCTGCCAGCGCCTCGTCGGCCGGCCGCAGCGTGATCCAGACCTCCGGCCGGCTGGCCGCGTCGATCGCGGCGTACGCGGCGCGGACCCGCGCTACGGCGCTCACCGGATCGGGCCGTCGCGGACCACCGCGGCCAGCACCTGCTCTGCCGCGACCTGCGCGCCGACGGCGACGTAGACATCGGCGACGGTACCGTCGTGCGGCGCGGTGATGACGGTCTCCATTTTCATGGCCTCCAGCGACACGAGCTTGTCGCCCTTTACGACGCGGCTGCCGGGCTTGGCCTCTACGCGCCAGACGCTGGCTATGAATGGCGCGGCAACCGCCGTCGCTCCGGCGGGAACCGCGACCGTTTCCGCGCGAGCCCTCGCCGCCGGTTCTGGCTCGGCCCGGCCGAACTCGCCGGAGGCCCGCCACCGGTCCTTCTCCGCCTGGAACGCGACTGCCTGCCGTGCCCGGAACGCCGCGATGGACGCCGCACCCGCCTCAAGGAACCGCGTGTAGAACCCGTAATCGAACCACCCGTTCGTCACCTCGGCGTGACCACGGCCGGCGTCGATCTCCGCCCGCAGGTCGAGCAGTTCATCGGCGCTGACCGGATACCACTCGATCTGGTCGAAGAAGCGCAGGCTCCACGGCTGCTCGGCGAACAGTCCGGCGCGCCGGAACCGGTTCCACACCTGAACCGTGCGGCCGACGAGCTGGTATCCGCCGGGTCCTTCCATGCCGTAGATGCACAGGTAGGCGCCCCCGATGCCGACCGAGTTCTCCGCGGTCCAGGTCCGCGCCGGGTTGTACTTGGTGGTCACCAGCCGGTGCCGGGGATCGACGGGAGTGGCGACCGGCGCGCCCAGGTATACGTCACCAAGCCCCAGGACCAGGTACTTCGCGCGGTACACGATGTCCTGGACGTCCTGGACCGTGGCCAGCCCGTTGACGCGCCGGATGAACTCGATGTTCCACGGTGTCCATGGCGCGTCGGAGCGCACTCCGCTCATGTAACGCTCGATCGCCAGGCGGATCGCCGGGTCATCCCATGACAGCGGCAGCCGTACAGTGCGGGACGGGACGCGCAGCTCGTGCGCCGACGGCAGATCCTCCTCGACCCGGCGCAGCAGCGGGATCAGCGACCGGGCGCTGAGCTTGCGCGCGTCGGTGTGCACCTGCAGCGACCGGATGCCCGGGGTCAGGTCGATGACACCGTCCAGCCCCTCGGCCTCCAGCGCCTCCTGCAACGCGTGCACCCGCATCCGCAGGCTCAGGTCGAGAACCGGATCGCCGTACTCGACGATGACGTTGTCGTCGCCATCTCTCCGGTAGACCACGGCGGGCGCACCGGCGCCCGCCTCGCGCCGCGCGAGGATGCCATCGTCGCCGTCGCCGCCGGTCCGCGGCAGGAAAGGTATTGCCCGCCGGTCCCGCAGCGCAGTCGCGTCAGCCTCCTTCACCGGCACGAAACGAACCGTGTCTCCCGCACGGACCTGGCCGATCTTCCACAGCTCGCCGCTGGCGACTACGGCGGGACAGACGAACCCGCCGAGGCTCGGCCCGTCTGGTCCCAGGATGATCGGCGTGTCGCCGGTGAAGTCGAGCGCGCCGACGGCATAGGGCACGTCGTGGATGTTGGACGGGTGCAATCCCGCCTCACCACCGTCCTGGCGCGCCCACGACGGGCGGGGGCCGATGAGCCGGACGCCGGTGCGCGCGGAGTTGTGGTGGACAATGTAGACGCTGGCGTACAGCTCTTCGATGTCGCCGCGGGTGAAGAACTCCGGTGCCGCGTGCGGCCCTTCGGTAACCCCGATCTCCCAGTCGCTGACGATCGCCGGGCGGCGTTCCGCGGGCGTTTCCCTGGCCGCGCCTTGCGGCGGTTGCGCGCAGACGCGGAGCACGTCCCCGGCCTGCAGGGCACGGCCGCCGTGACCGCCGAACCGGCCCAAGATGAACGTCGACGCGCTGCCCAGGTAACGTGGCACGTCAAGGCCACCCCCCACGGCGAGATAGGTGCGCAGCCCCGGCTCCCGGATCGTGCCGACTGCCAGCACCGCGCCAGCAGGCACCGTGACCGGTGTCCACCATGGCACAGCCGCCCCGTCGAGCGTCGCGTTCGACACCGCGCCGCCCAGACAGACGAGCATGTCGTGGGAGAACCGGAGGGTCGGCCCTGTCGTGGTGATCTCCAGGGCCGGTGCGCCCTCCTGGTTGCCTACGGCGAGGTTGACCTCGCGCAGCGACACCTCGTCCATCGCGCCGCTCGGCGGCACTCCGACCTGCCAGTAGCCTAGGCGACCCGGCCAGTCCTGCACCGTGGTCAGCGCGCCGGGCGTCAGCACGTCGATCCGCGGCTCGGGGTCGGTCACCTGGTCCAGCGTGGATGTCGAGTGCGTGACCGTCAGCACGTCGGGCCGGCGCACGACCGCGCGAAGCAGGCCGAGGTTGGTCGCGACGCCATCGACACGGGTTTCCGCGAGCGCGCCGGCCAGCATGGCCAGCGCCTCGTCCCGGTCAGCGCCACGGGTGATAATCTTCGCGACCATCGGATCGTAGTGCGGCGATACCTCCAGCCCCGCCTCGATCCAGGCGTCGACCCGAACGGGTTCGCCTGGGAAGGCCACGGAGGTGACGAGGCCTGGACTGGGGGCGCCGCCGCGGCCCGGATCCTCGGCGTAGATGCGTGCCTCGACGGCATGACCGCGGGCAACGTGCCGGGACGCCAGGAACCCCGCCACGCCGCCGGGGCCCTGCCCGGCCAGCCGCAGCATCTGCTCGACCAGATCCACGCCGAACACTTCCTCGGTGACCGGGTGCTCGACCTGTAGCCGCGCGTTCACCTCCAGAAACGACGCCTCCTGCCGCGCGGTGTCATACACGAACTCGACCGTGCCGGCCGACCGGTACCGGACGGAGGCGGCCAGCTTCCGCGCCGACTCGTGTAGCCGGCGGCGCAGCGACATCGGCAGTCCCGGAGCCGGTGCCTCCTCGATGACTTTCTGGTTGCGACGCTGTAGCGTGCAGTCCCGGTCGCCGAGCACCGCGACCCGCCCGGTACCGTCCCCGAAGACCTGGACCTCGACATGCCGGGCCGGACGAACCAGTCGCTCGAGGAATACGCCGTCCGCCCCGAAGTTCGAAGTCGCCAGCCGTCGGACGCGCGCGAACGCCTCGGCGACCGCGATCTCGTCGACGCAGGCTTGCATGCCGATGCCGCCGCCCCCGCCGGTGGCTTTCACCATCACCGGGAAGCCGATTGCCCGTGCCTGTTCGACGGCGTCACCAGCTGTCTCCAGCAGGCCCGTGCCGCACATCATCGGTACGCCGACGGCACCGGCCAGCGCCCTCGCCGTGTGTTTACTTCCGAACGCGTCCAGTTGTTCCGGGGTCGGGCCGACGAACGAAATGCCCTCTTCCTCGACCGCCCGCGCGAAACCTGGATTCTCAGACAAGAAACCATAGCCAGGGTGAATGGCACCGGCCCCGGCGGCCCGGGCCGCGGCGAGGATGCCGGAAGCGTCCAGATAGGAATCCTGCGGCCTGGCCGGGCCTATGAGGACTGCTTCGTCGGCCTCGCGGACGTGCGGAGCGGCGCGGTCCGCCACGGAGTACACCGCCACCGTCCGCAGTCCGAGCGCACGGGCGGTGCGGATGACGCGGCGGGCGATCTCGCCGCGGTTGGCGACCAGTACAGTGTCGAATGTCCAGCCTCTCAGCTCGCTCACACCCCAGCCGTGACGATCACGCGCAGCGGAGTCGGGTTGAAGCCATTGCACGGGTTGTTCATCTGGGGACAGTTGGATATAAGCACGAGGACGTCCATCTCGGCGCGGAACGCCACCCGCTTGCCCGGAGCGGAGATGCCGTCGACGATGCCGAGCGCGCCGTCCGCCTCGATCGGCACGTTCATGAACCAGTTGAGGTTGGACACGATGTCGCGGGCGCCCATGCCGTACTTGCTGGCCTCGCCGAGGAAGTTCTCCCGGCAACCGTGCTCGGAAGCCGTGTGGTAGCCATAGCGGAGCGTATTGGACTCCTTGCCGCAGGCGCCCCCGATAGTGTCCTGCCGGTCGATCTCGTTGGCGATGACGGTGGCGAGCGGGTTGCCATCGTTGGACCGCAGGATCGTGCCCGTGCGCACGTAGACGTTGCCGTCCCAGGTGATCGTGTCCGGGACGGAATACCGCTCGCCGGTGTCGTGGGCGTTGTAAAGCAGGCAATCGCCGGACTGATTTCCGCCGACGTCCACGATGGTCACGACGTCGCCTTTGGTCACGACGGCGGACCACGGCGCGCGGGCCGGGACGATCACGTCGAGGACGACGGCGCCGTCGGCGAGCGGGCCGGCCAGGTCTAGCACGGTGCCGTCGGCGTAGCGGGCCGGGTCGAGTACGATGGCGAGGTCCTGGGCGCAGTCAGGGGTCTGGCCCGCGGCGTCGGTGACGATGGTCATGCGATCCCCCTCGCGGCGGCATAGCCGGCGGTATTGAGATAACAGCGCAGCGCCTCAGGCGTGGCGTCCCAGCGTTTGTCACCTTCCGTAGTTGGCCGGGATTTCCAGGCATGTACCCGCAGCGGGCCGCAGGTGTACCGCGGCCGGGGATCGGCTGGGTGCGGGACGTTGGCAATCAACATGATCAGCGGCAGCTCGGCGAGGAGCTCGACGGACTTGCCCGGGCCGGCCGAGCCGGTGAAGGTGAGCCCGCCATCCGGCTCGACCCGCACTCCTTTGAAAAAAGAGATGCTCGGCGGCAGGTCGCGCGGGGTTAGACCGTGCTTGGCCGCGGCGAGGATGAACAGTTCGCGGCCCGACGGACTCGGCCCCTCCGGGGCAGCGTCGCCGTACCTGGCCTGGTTGGCTTTGGCAGTGGAGGTACCGCAGAGGGCGTCGTGACTGCGCGAGTCGTCGGCCACGATGGTGGCCAGCACCCGGCCGTCGCCGGACAGCAGCGGATGCCCCGTGCCCAGGTAGGCCTGCCACGGGATCTTCACAGTGTCGGCCACGTTGAGCCGCTCCCACGGCGCAACGGCGTTGTAGATCACGATGTGCGCACACGCCTCTCCTGTGACGTCCTCGAGGCGGACCCTCGTGCCCCGGGCGATAACCTTGTGCGTGTAGTTCCCGTCGGCGACGGTTTCCGCCCAGGTCAGCGTGCTCGCGGCTACGCCGGGCGGCGGGAATGGGGTGCTGTTCGCGGGCAGGTACGGCATCGCGTCGGCTACCTTGCCGCCCCGCGCCCGTGCGTCCACGCGGGCGCTCAGGACGGTGCCGGTCTCGTGCGCGTTGGTCCCAGTGGCCATTGGCGGAGCTCCTTTCCGCGGGCTAAGCGGCTTCCCCGGCTGGGACAGGGACGGGAATGGCTGCCTCCAAGGTGGCGGCACCGGCCCGCAGCCGCAGGTGGACGAGGTAGCCGACGACGAACGTGATGGCGATGAACAGCACCGCGCTCCACTGCAGCCACCAGGTGTGGCCGGTCAGGTCGTAGACGGAGGCGCGCGGCCAAGCCAGGTTGATGATCGCACCGACCTGGTAGATAACGGCTACGGCGTTGACCGGGATGGCCCACATGCCGAGGCTGAACAGCGGACTGCCCTGCTCGTCGGTGCCGTCGGCGGTGGCCGCGGCCGGCGTGCCACGCGCCGCCTTGATCCGGGTGCGTAGCAACGGGCCGGTGACGCCGAGGTACGCGAGGTACAGCATCGCGATACACAGGCTGGACAGCGCGGTGAAGACGGCGGACTGGCCGAGGTTGACGACCAGTGCCAGGGCCGCGCCAGAGCCGACCACGATGGAAGTGACGATCGGGGTGCCAGTGCGAGGGCTGACCGTGGAGAGGGCGCGGTAGAAGGGCAGCGCCTTCTGCCGGGCCATGGAGTACATCATCCGGGAGCCGGACGTCTGGCAGGCGAGGGTGCAGACGCAGATCGCGATGGTGACGTCGACCAGCATGATCCGGCCGGCCACGCTACCCATCACCGACGTGAGCACGTAGGGCAGGCCGACGGTCGCCAGGTGGCCATCCGTCAGGCTGGGTGCCGCCATTAGCGCGCTGATCAGCAGCAGTGCGCCGCCGACGCCGGACACGGCTAGCGCCCGGATGATGGTGCGCGCGGTGATGCGACGCGGCGTGTGAGTCTCCTCCGAAAGCTCGCCTGCGGAATCGAAGCCGACCATGACGTAGGAGGCCATCAAACCGGAGGCGAGCCATGCCCAGATGTACGAGCTGCCGGGCGTCGGTGCCGCGCCGGTCGTGTGTATGAGCACCGCTGGGCTCCGCTTGGCGTGCGCGAACAGTGTGATGACGATCGCGATGACGCCGAGGATCTCCAGCACGACGCCGGTGCTGTTGACGACCGACATCAGCCGTATCCCGATGACGTTGATCGTCGTGGTGAGGACCAGCAGGATCACGCCAAGGATGACCGCGTTCTTCGCGCCGGTCGGGGACGTGGGCGAGCTGTTAGCGCCGGGGCCGCCGACAAGCTGGAACCCGGTCCAGATGGAGGGCAGCACAGCCTGCAGCGCGATCGCGGCGGCCGCGACGGTCAGGATCTGCCCGATGATCATGATCCAGCCGGTGAACCAGCCGAACGTGGAGCCAGCCAGCCGCGACGACCACTGGTAGATCGCGCCGGAGATCGGGAACCGGGCGGCGAGCGTGGAGAAGTTCAGCGCGACGAGTAGCTGGCCGGCGAACACTACCGGCCAGGTCCAGAAGAATGCCGCCCCTCCGAAGCCGAAGCCGAGGAAGAAGAGCTGGAAGACAGTCGTGAGGATGGAGACGAAGGAGAACCCCGCGGCGAAGGAGGCGAAGCTGCCGACCCGGCGGTGGAGTTCCTGGGGGTAGCCGAAACGCGCCAGGTCGGCGCGCTCGACTAGGTCTTCGGTGCGGTACGTCATGGCTGCCCCTGGGCGCTTGCGATGGCGGCTGTCGAATCACAGATACCTGTCGCTTGACAGGTATGTAGCCACAGCGTCTCCAGACGGCGTTTCCCAGGTATTCCCGCTACTCGACGTTCACGTAACGAGACGAGCCTCATGTAACGGCGGTGCTTCGGGAACGAGCGCGGGCCGGTCGCGATCAGGGCCAGCGCGCGCCGGCTAATGCGGGCGGGCGGGGGAATCCTGCGCGTCGCCGGTGGTCCGGCGGGCCTCACCGGTGGTCCGGCGGGCCTCGCCGGTTCCTGGCGCGGTCGCCGGGCGGCCGCCGGCCAGTTGCCGCAGGCGGGCCAGCTCGGCCTGCAGCTGCCGGGTTTCCTCCTGTAGCTGCAGGACCCGGCGGATGCCGGCCAGGTTCAGGCCGTCGGCGGTCAGCGCGCAGATCTCGGTCAGCCGGTCGATGTCCCTCGCGGAGTACCGCCGGGTGCCGCCCGCGCTGCGGACAGGGTCGAGGAGCCCTTCACGCTCGTAGATCCGCAGTGTCTGCGGGTGCAGCCCGGCCAGCTCGGCGGCCACCGAGATGCTGAACAGGCCCCGGTCCGGGTCCGCCCATCCCGGGCTCACCACGGCTGATCCCATTCCCGGGCGAGATAGCGCAGTGCCAGCTCGGTCAGTATGGCCAGCCTGAGCTCATCCTCGTCGTGCCCGCCGGGCGGTGGCGTGCCGCGCGGGTGTTCCACCCGCACCGGTCCGGCACGCAGCGGCGGCCCGGGCGTGCCCATCATGGGCGCCCGGCCGGCCGCGCGCGTCATGCGCACCGCCGGGGCGGCGGGCGGGGGCTGATCGTATCCGAGCGTCTGGTCATAGGCGGCGCGGCGGCCCGGGTCACCGAGCACATGCCACGCCCCGGCCAGGGCGCGGAACCGGCCAGGCGCGGCGGCATCGCCAGGCCGGGAGTCCGGGTGCTCGGCCCGGGCCGCGCGCCGCCAGGCCTGCGCGATCTCCTCCCGGGAGGCCTCGCGGGGCACTCCCAGAAGCTGGTACAGATCCGGGCCGGGACCGCCAGTACCCGCAGCGGCCATGACCATCACCGTCCCTTCGCACGGACAGCCGCACATCGCCTGCTTCCAGTATGACCCAAAAGAAAATCTCAGTCGAGTCTTGTCAGGTAATTCTCTGGGATGCTATACAGATGCCATGAGCGTGACATGACAACCCGGATTGGCGAAGGAGGCACCGATCATGCTCATGCGCACTGACCCGTTCCGCGAGCTGGACCGGCTCACCCAGCAGGTGTTCGGCACCACCGCCCGGCCCGCCGCGATGCCGATGGATGCCTACCGGCAGGGCGACACCTTCTTCATCCATTTCGACCTGCCCGGCATCAACTCCGACTCGATCAGCCTGACCGTCGAGCAGAACGTGCTGACCGTCCGCGCCGAACGCACCCCGGTGAAGGCCAACGGGGCCGAGATGATCGTCGCCGAGCGGCCTTACGGCGCCTTCACCCGGCAGGTCTTCCTCGGTGAGACCCTCGACGCTGACAAGATCGCCGCCGACTACGCGGCAGGCGTGCTGACCCTGACCATACCGGTCCACGAGTCAGCCAAGCCCCGCAGCATCCACGTCACCAGCAGCGACCACAAGCAAGCCGTCACCGCCTAGTTCCCCGGCTCCGGCATCCCCGGCATGGGCCGTCGGCAGCAGGCGGCCCATGCCCTCGGAGTCCGGGGCTCGACACCCCACTACGTCCCAAGAGTCCGGTGCAATGACCGACGTCGTCCCGGACCTCGCCCAGGCCAGCAAGATATTCCTATTCGGCGACCTAGCGCTGATGAAATGGCAGGATCGGCAATCACT
>JAFARZ010000157.1 GCA_019245115.1 Streptosporangiaceae bacterium
GGGGGGGGGGGGGGGGGGGGGGGGGGGGGGGGGGGGGGGGGGGGGGGGCCCCGGGCGGGGTGGTGGCCGGGGCCCCGCGTGGTCCTTTATCCCTTGGCGGCGGCTATCCTTTGACGGCGCCGGCGGTCAGGCCGGACACCACGCTGCGGCGGAAGATGAACACCAGGACGGCGATCGGGACGACCGCCACCACGCTGGCCGCGAACAGGGTGCCGTACGGGACGGTGAACTCCGACCCGAACAACGCGACACCCACCGGGATCGTGCGGTAGTTGTTGGCGACGTTGAACGAAAGCGCCATCAGGAACTCGGTCCAGCAGGCGGTGAAGGTGAAGATCCCGGCCGTGAACAACCCTGGCCAGGCTTGCGGCAGGATGATCGACCAGATGGTGCGCAGCGGGTTCGCGCCGTCGATGCGGGCGCTTTCCTCCATCTCGCGGGGGATCGCCAGGAAATAATTGCGCAGGATCCAGATCGCGAACGGCAGGTAGAACGCGGTGTACGGGATGATCAGCGCCTGGTAGCTGTTCAGCCAGCCGATGTCGCGCAGCAGCGCGTACAGCGGCACCACCACCGCGATCTCCGGGAACACCGAGATCATCAGCAGGATCACCAGCACGGTGAACTTGCCGCGCATCGGCAGCCGGCCCAGTGCGTACCCGGCCAGCGTGCCGAGCACCAGCACCAGCGCGGTCGCCACCACCGCCACGATGACCGAGTTCAGGATGTAGCGGCCGAAGGTGTTCTGGCTGAACGCCACGTCGAAGTTCTTGACGCTGAACGGGTGCGGGAAATACTGCGGCGGAGACGCGCCGACGTTGGCCGGCGTCTTGAACGCGCTGGCGATCATCCAGTAGAGCGGGATGACGATGAAAAGGAAAACCAGGAAGGCGGAGATGTTGACGCCGTTGAACACCCGGTGCCAGCCGTGCCGGGAGCGGTTGCGCATTATGCCTCACTCCCCGCCTGCGACCGGAACACCTTGAGGAAAAGCAGGCTGCCGATCACCACGAGCAGCGCGGTGCTGGTCGCCACCGCCGCCCCCGGCCCGAAGTCCAGGTCACGGAACATGGCGTTATAGGCGAGGATGGCCAGCGGCTGGGTGCTGTATCCCGGCCCGCCGCTGGTGAGCACGAACGGCAGGTCGAACAGGCCGAACGCCTGGAGCACGCGGAACAGCACGGCCAGCGCGATCGTGGGCCGCAACTGCGGGAACGTGATCCGCCAGAACGTCGTCCAGCCGTTCGCGCCGTCCACCTCGGCCGCTTCGTAATAGTCGCGTGGGATCATCACCAGGCCGGCCAGCACGATGATCGCCACGAACGGAGTGGTCTTCCAGATGTCGGCCACCATCAGCGCGGCGATCGCGGGAACCCGGGTGCCCAGGAACACCGGGGTGCCCAGCCCCAGGTGGGAGAAGATGTTGTCGAGGGCGCCATAGGTCGGGTTGTAGATGTAGCCCCACAGCTGAGCATTGATCACCGTGATCATCGACCACGGGATCAGCAGCAGCGCCATCATCCAGCCGCGGCCCACGGTGAGCCGCTCCAGCACCAGCGCGATGGCGGTGCCGATGGCCACCTCCACCGCGACGGTTACCACCGTGTAGAAGACGGTGAAGAACAGCGCGTACCGCCACTGGGCGGCGTGGACCATTATCGAATAGTTGCTGCCGGTGAGGCCGGACAGGCTGAACCCGTTCCCGGTGGCGCTGACGTTCGACACGCTCATCGCTATCGCGTAGCAGATCGGGAAGATCGTGACGGCGGCGATGAGGATCAGCGCGGGCGACGAGAGTCCCCAGCCGAGCCTGGCCAGCTGGCGCCGGAAGACGTCATCGTGCCGCCCGGCCCGCGACGACGCGGGCCGGGCGGGAGCGATCACACGGTTAGGTGTGGAGGTACTCATTGCTAGAGACCGGTACTCGACTCGGCCGAGTTGATCTGGCTCGCCATGCTCGACAAGCCCGCGCTAGGCGAGGTCGCCCCGGACAGCACCGAGTTGACGTTGGTGTAGATGGCCTGGCTCACCTTGGCGTACGCCGGGGACTGGGCGGGCCGCGGGATGAGCCTGGTCTTCGGCACCGTGGCCAGCACCGGGTTCTTGGCCACGACCGCCGCCGAGGAGCGCACCGACTGGAGCGTGGGGATCTCGGCGAACTGCGTGGCCAGAATCGTCTGCGCGTCCGACCCGGTCATCCACTTGATGAACGTGAGGTCCGCCGCCACGTTCTTGCTGTGCGGGTTGATGTACAGGTTCCAGCCGCCGATGTTCGAGGTGCCCGGCAAGGTCTGACCCGAGAACCCGGGCAGCGGCGCCACCCCGACCTTGCCCACGACGGACGAAGGAGACGATGCCGTGTTGGAGTAGATCCAGCCGTAGTTCCAGTTCCGCAGGAACGCCGCCTGGCCAGTGGCGAACGCCGACATGGCCTGCGCCTCCTGGAAGGTGGTGACCGCGCCCGGGGTGGCGCCGGAGGTGATCAGCGACCGCATGAACGAGAGCGCCTGCGTTCCGGCCGAGGAGTTGACCGTAGCGCTGGTCAGGCCCGGGTTGAGCACCGATCCGCCGGCCGAGCCCAGGTACTCCATGAAGTTACAGGTCAGCCCCTCGTACGAGGCGCCCTGCCACACGTAGCCGTACTTGACATCGCCCTTGTGCACCAGCGTGACAGCGTCACTCTCCAGTTGCTGCCACGTGGTGGGCACCGACATGTGCTCCTTGGCCAGCAGGTCCTTGCGGTAGTAGAGGAAGCCCTGATCCTCGAAGAACGGCGCGCCCCAGACCTGCGAGCTATAGGTGGCGCCCTGGACCAGGCCGGGCGCGAACCCGCTGAAGTAGCTGCTCGGCAGGTACTTCGACAACGGCACCGCCAGGCCGGCCTTGCCGAACTGGGCGGGCCAGATCACGTCGCCCATGTAGACGTCCGGGCTGGCCGCGCCGCCGGAGATCGTCGTGATCAAGCTGGCCCGGTTCGTGTCCGTGTCTGTCGGTGCGGACTGCAGGCTGACGTGGATCTTCGGGTATGCCTTCTCGAAGGCACTGATCAGCACCGTGCGGGGGTCAGGGGTGGAGGTGGTGATCGGGCTGGCCCACCAGGTGATGTTGCCGCTGGTGGCCGAGCCGCTCGCACTGGATGTGGCGCTGGACCCGGCCGCGCCTGGCGACGTCGATGAACTGCTGCTGCCGCACGCGGCGAGCGTGAGAGCGGAAGCCATACCGACCGCGGTGAACAGCACCGCGGCGGGTCTTCTGAATCGAGGGATGCTGGAACCCATCTTTGGACTCCTTATGTGTGAATGGCACCTATCGGTATCTGCGTGGGGCTGTTGTTGCTGTATCTGGCCGGCCCCTGTTCGGCCAGAGGGGGTGTTAAGCCGCTTCGAACGACCTGGGTCAGCAGCTTCTGCATGTCCGCGAGGGCCTGCCGCGGCGTCTTCTGTCCTTCGAGCGCCTGGTATGTCTCGCCGAATATGACCAGGCTGGCCTGGTCGTAGCTGGTGATCGCCGGGCGCGGCTGAGCCGATTTGATCGCCTGGTAGAGCGTGGGCAGGTAGGGGAACCGGGCGGTGAGGCTCGGGTCGTGATAGAGACTTTCGAGCACAGGCGGGAACGAGCCCAGTTCGAGCATCGTCTTCTGCTGGTCGTATTCGGTCAGGTACTGGATGAAACTCAGCGCGGTCCCCTGGTGCTGCGAGAAGGCGCTGATGGCCAGGTTGGCACCGCCGAGCGAACTCGAGCCGGGCCCACCCGGTCCGGGCAGCGCGGCAATGCCGTACGTCCGGTTGGCGTCCGGGCCGAGGGTGGCGTAGACGTCCGGCCAGTCGTTGAGGAACAGGAACCGGCCCGATTCGAAGGCTTCCTGGGCCGCCACCTCCTCGTACCTGAGCGTGCTGCGCGGAATCCAGCCCTGCCGGAACCCGTCGACCAGGAACTGAAGGCCGGCCAGCGCCTGCGGCGAGTCCACGGTGACCTGGGTATCTGAGGGGTTCAGTATCGAACCGCCCGCCGACTGCACCGCCTCGGCGAAGTTGACGGTCAGCCCCTCGTACTGCGCGAACGTGCCCGCGTATCCCGCAAGGCCATACCTGGGCGCGACGGTCTTCGCGAGATACTTCAGCTGCGCCCAGGTCGTGGGCGGCTGCTGGTGCGCCTTGGTCAGGATGTCCCGGCGGTAATAGAGCAGGCCGGCGTTGCTGTAGTCGGGTACCGCGTACAGCCGGCTCTGGTACTTCGCAGTCTTGACCGCCGACGGGATGAAGTCCCCCAGCGGGAACTTGCTCTCCGGCAGCGGGATGATCCACCCGTTGGCGGCGAACTCGGCGGTCCACACCACGTCCATATCGATGACGTCGTACACCGGGCTCTTGGCCTGGAGGTTCGCGACCAGCTGATCAAGCTGGACGTTCGCCGCCTGGGGCAGGTAGAGCGCGGTGACCGCTTGTCCCGGATGGATCGCGTTCCACTTCGCGATCACGGGCCTGAGCCAGTTGATGTCATCGCTGCCGATGGCGAACGTGATCTTCCCGAGCCCATCGGCGGAGGGAACTGGTTGCCCCGCCGCGGAGGCGCAGCCTGCGGTGCACATCGCAGCCGTTGCGAGCAGAGCCATCAGCCAGGTGAGCGGAGCCCTCAGTCTGGCAAGCAGAGCGCCGGCCACTACAGCCGCGATCGTGCTCCGCATGAGGCCTCCCGGCGGGGGTAGGATTCCTACATACTTGTTATGCACCCTTGTTATGTATATGTCAATGATGTTTTGATAACAAAGCAGACATATGGGCCTTACAACGGCGTCATAAGCAGCGGTAATGTAAGCGCAGCATCCCCCGCTGGGAGGTGACCAAACCGTGCGGCTGCACCTGCTGGCGCTCCTCGCCAAGGAGCCGGCTCACGGATACGAGCTCAAGCTGGCGCTCGAGCAGACCTTCGGCGAGGCGTATCCGTCACCGAACATCGGGCAGATCTACGTCACGCTGAAGCGGCTCGAGCAGGACGGACTGGTACGCAGCCAGGACGTAGAGCAGACCACCCGGCCGAACAAGCGGGTCTACGAGCTCACCCCGGCCGGGCGCGGGGCCCTGAGCAACTGGATCCGGGAGCCGAGCGACGGCCCGCGGGTCCGGGATGACTTCTTCACCAAGCTGATACTGGCGCCGATGGCGGGCCTGGCCGACCGGATGGAGCTGATCAACTCCCAGCGCCGCCACTATCTCGGCATAATGCGGACCCTGACCGGGCTGGCCCCCACTCAGACCGCGGCCCGGCTGCTGGTCGAGGGCGCCATCCTGCACATCCAGGCGGACCTCGACTGGCTGGAAAGATGCCAGGAGGAACTTGTGTGAGCGAGCCAAAGGGGCGCGGCGGCGCCTGGACTGAGGAGCGCCTGCGACGAGGGAAGGCGTCGTCACAAGGCGCCCCGGAGGCGAGCGAGCACGGAGAAAAGGCCCTGCTAGCTCCGGGGGGGACGACCCCCCCGTACCCCCCCGAGGCTTCGCCGTGGCTGCTAAAGACGCGAGGGCTGGCCAAGGTCTACCGCTCCGACGGGGTGGCGGTAGAAGCCGTCCGGGGGGTCGACATCGAGGTCGGCATCGGCGAGTTCGTAGCGATCATGGGGCCGTCCGGCTCCGGGAAGTCCACGCTGCTGCACGTGGTCGGCGGGCTCGAGCCGGCCAGCCGCGGCCAGATCTGGCTGCGCGGTCAGCGGGTGGACCAGTTGTCCACGGCGGGCTGGGCGCTGCTGCGGCGCCGCCACATCGGCTTCGTGTTCCAGTTCTTCAACCTGCTGTCCAACATGACCGTCGCGGACAACATCGAGCTTCCCGCGCTGCTGGCCGGCGCCACTGTCCGCCAGGCGCGCAAGCGCCGCGAGGAACTCCTCGCCGAGCTCGGCCTGACGGAGAAGGCGAGCGCGGCGCCCGCCCGGCTGTCCGGCGGCGAGCAGCAGCGCGTGGCCCTGGCGCGAGCCCTCGCCAACGAGCCGAGCCTGCTGCTGGCCGACGAGCCGACCGGCAACCTCGACAGCACCAACACCCGCGACGTGCTCCGGCTGCTGCGCCGCACGCACGACAACGGCCAAGCGATCTTGCTGGTCACGCACGACGCCCGGGTCGCCAGCCTGGCCGACCGGGTGATCAGCCTGTTCGACGGGATGGTGGCCGACGACGCGCCGGTGGTGCGCCTGCCTCGCCCGGTCAACGGCCTCCGCGACGTCCTGGAACTGAAAGGCTGACGCCGGCGATGCGCGGCACGCTGCGGTGGGCACGCGCGGACCTGCGTGCCCGCCGCGGGCAGGCGCTGCTCACGGCCGGCGTGGTGGCCGGCGTGGTGGCGGCCCTGGTGCTCGCCACGATGCTGCTCGAAGGCGCCACCAACCCATGGAAGGGGCTGTTCAACCGCACGCACGGCGCTGACGTGGTGGTCTGGTTCTCGTACGGAACCGACACCAGGAACCTGCACAACCTGCCCGGAATCCAGCAGGTCGCGCCCGGCTATGAGGTCGCGCCGGCCACCCTGGAACAGACCTCGGTAAAGTCGCCCGTGCAGCTCACCGCCATGCCGGCCAGTGAGCCGCCCATGTCGGCGCCACTGGTGGTGGCCGGCACCTGGCTGCGCCGGTCGCAGCCGGACGGCGCGGTGATCGAGGCGTCGTTCGCCGCCGCCGCGCACGTCGGCCTCGGTGACCAGATCAGCGTCCAGAGCGTCGACGCCCCCGCCGTTCGTGTGAATGTTATTGGTATTGCCGATACTGCGGATCAGGGTTTCTACCCGCAGTGGACCCCGGGCCTGATCTGGGTTCAGCAGCCGGTCCTGAACTTGGTAGAGCCGAGCAAAAGCGAGCGTGAGTACGCCGTCGGCCTGCGGTTGCGCGACAGCTCAGCAGCGGCCACCGTCCAGGTCGTCCAGGAGATCTACAACACCTACAACGGCTCCGCCGAAGGCTCGGTGGTGCAGCGGTTCTCCACGTGGCGGCAGGTCGAGAACTCCATGGCCAGCCAGGACCGCCTGCTCGGGCTGCTGCTCGCGCTGTTCGGGATCATCGCGCTGGTAGCCGCGCCGTGCGCGATCGCCAACGTGACCGCGGGCCGGCTGCTGATGTACCGGCAGGACATCGCGATGTTGAAGGCACTCGGTTTCACCCCCGGCCAGGTGGTGCGCATGCTGCTGGCCGAGCAGACCGGCCTCGGGGTGGCCGGGGCGATTCTCGGCGTGGTCCTGGCCCGGGTGGTGACCTCGCCGGAGTTCATCCAGCCACCCGGCGGAGTCCCGATCGGCCTGGCCCCGCTGCCGACCTCCTGGGTGACGCTGATCGCGGTCGGGACCGTGCTGACCGTCGCGATCGCCACCGCGATACCCGCCTGGTGGGCGGGCACGGTGTCGCCGGTCGCCGCCGTGCAGGCCAGCCCGCCACGGGGCCACCTGTCGCTGATCGCACGGCTCGGCCTGCTCGTCCACCTGCCCGCCCCGCTCGTGCTGGGCGCCCGTGACTCGCTGACCCGGCGGCTGCCCGCGGGGCTGACCGTCCTCGGCGTGGCGATCCCGATGGTGATGATCACCATCGCGCTGACCTGCTGGTCGACCATTGACGGGTTTTCGCGAGAGCCGGGGCGGATCGGGCTGGCCGCGGGCCTGACCGTGCGGCAGGGGTCGTACCCGAACCCGAAGGGCGTCCTGCCGCTGGCGGAGCGGGTCGGTACCGCTTACCAGGCCGCCTCGTTCGACACCTTGCTGCCCGGCGACAACGGCACGTTCACCGCGCTGGCGGTGGGATCTTCCTTCGGGGCGGCCCGGTATCCGTTCCATGTGGTGGCGGGCAGGATGTACCGCAGCCCGGACGAGGCGGTGGCCGCGCAGGGTTTCCTCGACCTCATGCACCTGCGCGTCGGGAACCTGACCAGCGTGATAATCGATGGCGTTTACGTGGACCTGCACATCGTCGGGCGCATCCTTTACCCGGACAACAACGGCGACGTGATCGCGTTCGGCCTGGACACGCTGACGGCCGCGGATGACCCGCAGCAGTCGCCCCAGTTCTACAGCGTCGTGCTGCGGCCTGGGATGTCGGCTGAATCGGCGCGCGCCCTGCTGCTGCGGCTATCGGATCAGCGGCTCGATGTCCAGCTCGTGGCCAACCCCGCCGATGGGCTGGGGATAATGCGCGTGGTGATCGCCGTCTCGGTGTGCGTGCTGGCCGTGATCGGGCTGGCCAACCTGCTCACCGCGTGTGCTATCGGCGTCCGCGACCACCGCCACGAGGTGGGCGTGCTGGCGGCGATGGGCCTGACGCCACGGCAGGTGATGGCGACCCTGGTGGTGAACACGACCCTGCTGACCGCGGCCGGCGTCGCGCTCGGGGTTGGCTTCGGCGTGGTCGTCGCGCCGAGGCTGATCAACATGCAGGGCCAGGCGAGCGGAATGGGTTCGGGGATGGCGGCGGTGCCTTCGGTGCTGATGGTGGTGTCAATCGTCGGTGTGGCGCTGGTGATCGCGACGTCCGCGGCCGTCGTGCTGGCGCGGCGAACCCTGCGGCAAGCGGATACCGCTCCCGCTGCGCAACTCCGCAGCCCGGCCCAGGCCCCGGCCAAAGCCCAATAGGGCTTTGTGCGGGTGCGGGTGCGGGTTTGCGGGTGCGGGTTTGCGGGCGCGGGCGCGGGTTTGCGGGTGCGGGCGCGGGCGCGGGCGCGGGTTTCGGGGCGGGTGCGGGTTTGCGGGGCGTTGCGGGGCGGTTTCGGGGCACATTCTGCGGGGGCACATTCTGCGGGGGCACATATCCGACATTTCCGCATTTGTGCCGCGCGACTATAGCGTCAGGTGGCGGAGCATCATGGGTCGGCCGCCGGTTTCGCGGAATATGCCCGTTATGTCGACCGCAGTTGCGGGTGACGACGTGGAATAAAAGGGCCGCGCGGAAGAATGGGTGCCGGTTTCCGGCGCCTTTTCTTCCGCGAGGCTCCAGACTTCCGCAAAGTGGCTGGCCTATGTGCCCACTATGCGGTGATACACGCAAGTTCTGTGCTCTAAACTCTGTCGGGTGTCGCGGCTGATATTGCTGAACGGACCGCCGGGCTGCGGGAAGTCGACGCTGGCGCGGATGTATGCCGAAGCGCATCCGCTGGCGCTGAACCTGGACATCGATCGCATCCGGGACATGCTCGGCCAGTGGCGGTCCAACACCCACTCGGCGGGTCTGCTCGCCCGGGCCATCACGCTCGCGGCGGCGCGTGCCCACCTGCTGTCCGGACACGACGTGGTGATCCCGCAGTTCCTCGGCCGGCTGACGTTCATCGAGCAGGCCGAGGGACTCGCCAGGGACACGGAGACCAGCTTTCACGAGATAGTCCTGCTCGACAGCAAGGAGAACTCGCTGCGCCGATATGCCGATCGCGGTATCCACGACGCCAGTCCGGCGGAACTCGCGGAGATGTACGACCGGCTGCTCGCCGTCGTCGCCGCTCGCCCGGGAGCCAAGCTCGTTTCCACCCGCCAGAACGAGATCGACCAGGCGTACCGCGACTTCTTCGCGGCACTTTAAGGGCCCTCCTTCGTCCGCCGAACGGGTGCCGCGGTCAGGCCCGGTACTGGTCGTGGCGGCCCCACAGCTGTGTCCATTCGTCCTCGCTGAGCTCAAGGCCCTCGGAGCTGATGCGAGCGAGTTCGCGGAAGTACCCCTCTCGCGGCGCGCCCGGCGCGAACAGCACCAGCATGGACGAAGGACTGCCGCTGTCGTTGTGGTAGGCGTGGATACCGCCTTGCGGCACGTAGAAGAAGTCACCCTTGGTGGCGGTTATCCATGTCTCGCCGTTGAACAGCGAGACACTCCCCGAGGTTACGTAGAACGACTCGGAGAACGTCTTGTGGAAGTGGCCGGTCCTCGCGCCCGCGCCGGGCCGCATCTCCCACTCGAACATGCCGAACTGGCCGTTGGTCATCTCCCCGGTAGCGACGTACCGGCCAACGGTTCTGGCGTTCACGGTGCTTTGCTCGACCTCGCCGGTGCGCCGGTAGCGGGCGCTGATCTCACCGATGTCCCTGGTGTATGACATACATCCCCCGCCTGGGCAGCGATCGCAACGGATCATCACTATAGGGTGCCCAAGCGGACGAGGTGGCGTACCGGGGCTCCGTGGGCATGCCCGCCAAAACGTTTACGAGATTTAAAGGCTTGTTCCCGTTGACTCCCGTGCGAGCACAACATTACGTTCAGTGCAACTAATAGGAAGCTTTCCTATTACAACGTTGGCCAAGGAGCGGGTAGAGAGACCGGGTACCGGCATGGCACTACACGTTCCGAATGTCGTCAAGCGGCGAAGGCGCCCCGTGGTCGCCGCATCGGTCATCGCGTTGGCGGTGGCAACCTTCCCGGCGATGGCCGCTGGGGCGGGACCGGCGTCCGCCGCTCCAAGCGCTCCAAGCGCTCCGAGCGCTCCGAGCGCTCCGAGCGCCCCCCGAGCCGCGGCAGCCGTCGCTCAGCCGCGCACCGTACCGCCAGCCCCGTCCGGCTGGTCGACGATCTTCAGCGACGACTTCAACGGCTCCGCGGGTTCCGGCGTGGATTCCCAGTGGATGTATGACACCGGGCCCGGCTCGAACTTCGGCACCGGCGAGATCGAGACGATGACGAACTCCACCAGCAACGTCCACCTCGACGGCAACGGGAACCTTGACATCACCGCGCTGAACAACGGCGGGTCGTGGACGTCCGGCCGGATCCAGACCACCAGCGCCAACGTGGGCGCGCCCGCCGGCGGCGAGCTGGAGGTGACCGCCTCGATCCAGCAGCCCACGGGCGGGCTGGGTTACTGGCCGGCGTTCTGGATGCTCGGCCCCGGGCAATGGCCGGAGAACGGCGAGATCGACATCATGGAGGACGTCAACTCGCTGTCCGAAGTGTCCGGCACCATCCATTGCGGCACCTATCCCGGCGGCCCATGCAACGAAGGCAACGGCATCGGCAGCGGCCTGAGAGGCTGCGGCGGCTGCCAAAGCGGATTCCATACTTACACGATGATCCTCGACCGGACCAACACCTCGAACGAGTCGATCACCTTTTATCTGGACGGGAACAGTTACTTCAGCGTCAGCGAGAGTCAGGTGGGCACCTCGACCTGGCAGGCCGCCTTCGATCACAACCTGTCGGTCATTTTCGACCTGGCCATGGGCGGCGGTTACCCGAACGGCGTCTGCAACTGCACAACGCCGACGGGTTCGACCGCGTCCGGCGGCACGATGGCCGTGGATTACGTCGCCGCTTACCAGACCACCGGAAACGGCGGCGGTGGCGGTGGCGGTGGCGGCGGGAACGGCACCGGGCCGATCACCGGCTATGCCGGGCTGTGCGTCGACGTCCGCGGCGCCAGCAGCACGAATTTCACACCGGTTCAGGTCTACACGTGCAATAACACGAATGCGCAGCAGTGGACCGTAGTCCAGGCCGGGAGCACACTGCACGCGCTCGGTAAATGCATGGACATAAACTCCGGCGGCACCGCCGACGGAACCACGGTGGACCTCTACGACTGCAACAATACGGCGGCGCAGGTATTCATCCCGCAATCGAACGGATCGCTCTATAATCCGCAATCCAATAAGTGCCTGGATGACACGAACTGGTCGACCACGCCGGGCACGCAGCTCCAGATATGGGATTGCACCGGCAACGCCAACCAGCAATGGAACCTGCCCTGAAAAAGATTTAAAACCAATTATCACGAACGGCCGCGCCTCTCGGCGCCGCACCTCTGGGACCGCCCGGATCGCCAGACCCCTCCCCCACGGCGATCCGGGCGCCATGAATGGTCACCGGAAGTGCCGGTGCTCGCCATCTGGCGTTCGGTACGTATTGGCCGGTCCTGCGTACAGTGCGATTCGCTCACGAACGCACTCATCCGCACCGAAGGGACCAGCATGTGCCGTCAGCATGGCGAGAACCCGCCGCCGCGGACACCGGACGGGCCGGACCGGCGGGCGTTCCTGCGGACGGCCGGGCTGGCCGGGGCCGGCGCGGCGGGCGCGGCGGCCCTCGGCCCGCTGACGGCGAGCAGTGCATCCGCCGCCACCGCGTCCGCTGCCGCTATGCGGTCTCCGGCTGAGGTCGGCCGGTGGAGCCCGGATACCGGCAGCCCGCAGTTCACCCTGGCGGTCATGCCCGACACGCAGTTCCTGTACTGGGCTTCCCAGGGAAGCGTCAACCCCGAGCCGCAGGAGGCGTCCTTCCGCTATGTCATCGACAACAACGGCGACGGACCCGGCCGCAACATCGTCTTCATGGCGCACCTCGGCGACCTGACCGAAGACGCACAGGCGTCGTCTTTCCAGCACGTCAGCCAGGCATTCGGCATCCTGGACTCCCACGGCGTGGCTTACAGCGTGCTGGCCGGGAACCACGACGTCAGCGGAGACGACCAACGCGGTTCCACGCCCTACCTGGAAACCATGGGACCGCAGCGCTTCAAGAACTCACCGACGTTCGCCGGGTCGGACGCGACCGGCTACAACACCGCGCACATCTTCCGCGCGGCGGACCGGGAGTGGCTGCTGCTGGCGATGGACTGGCGGACGTCCGCCAGCGGCTTCGCCTGGGCCAGCCAGTTCATCAAGGACCATCCCACGCTGCCGGTCATTCTCACCTCCCACGAGATCGTGGGATCGTCCTACGACGACAACGTGTACCCCTACCAGTCCGGCGACCCGGACAACGACGCCGTGCTGTCCAGCTACGGCCAGCAGGTCTGGGACACCCTGATCAAGGACAATGACCAGATCTTCCTGACCCTCAACGGGCACTACTGGCCGCCCGGGCGCGTCACCATGCCCAACTCCGCCGGCCACGACGTCCACCTGCACATCACGAACTACCAGAACCGGTACTTCGGCGGTGCCGCCATGCTGCGGCTCTACCACTTCGACCTGGCACGCAACACCATCGACGTCGAAACGATCTCGCCGTGGGTCCTGGCCCAGCCGCCGTGGCAGCGTAACGTGCTCGCCGCTCAGGAGGCCAGGCTCACCACGGCCGTGGACTACTTCTCAGTCCAGATCGACTTCGAGCAGCGCTTCTCCGGCTTCGCCCCGGTGCCGTCGCGGCCCGGCCGGCCCCCGAAGCAGATGGTGATCCCGGGGACGCTGGCGTACTGGCGTTTCGACTCGGGCGGCGCGGACGGCTCTTCGTTCACCTCCAGCCAGACCATTCCCGACCTGTCGGGAAACGGCAACGACCTGACCACGCTGGTCACCGTCCCCGGCAACGCCAGCGACACGCTGCGGTGGTCCGGTGACTATCATCCCGATCAGCCCGGACACGGCAGCCTGTACTTCGACGGCGGCCAGAACCCGCTGCGCGGCGGGTACCTGACCACCGCCGCGAAAGCCCCGCTGAACACCCAGACGTTCGCCGCCGGGTACACCTTCGAGGTCTTCGTGAAGATCCCGCTCGACTGGACCTCCAATGACAACTCCTGGATGGCGGTGCTGAGCCGCTGGGGCGAGGCGGGGCAGGCCGGCAAGACCGGTGCCGGCACCGACCCGCAGGAGCCGATCGCCACGTTCAGCTTCTCCAACGGCCGCGAACCGCAGTGGAACATCTACCCGCTGAACCTGAACGACCCGACCACCAACTGGGGACACGGCCTACCCGAGGACACCTGGTGGCACCTGGCCGTCGTCAACGACGGCAACCGGGCCGTCATGTACGTGGAAGGCTGCCCGACCGTCGACAACCCCGCTACCCAGTCCAGCGGCATCACCCAGCTCGGGCTACCCTGGGCGCTCGGTGGTTATGAGTACGGGGGGACCATCAACCAGATCTTCCACGGCTGGGTCGGCGATATCCGCATCGTCAGCAGGCCGTTGCCGGTCAGCGAATTCATGATCGCGTTCTGATGCGGTCGTGGCCGCGGGATGGATTACGCGATTGACACGCTGACCTTAATACCAGTGGAACAGAATCCCAATTTCGGCCTATCGGATAACTCAAGGTGTACGTGTCAACCGGGAGCCTCTATTCTGGGTTCAGCACTGTCTAAAAGGCCGACGGTCCGGCATGACGGCGACAATACTTTAGGGGCGGAACTCATGTTGGGTAGCGGGGATGGCCGTTTGGCGAAATGGCTTGCCTGGATTGTCGTGGCCGGAGCAGGCGGCACGCTCCTCGGGGGATGCGGTACCAGCGCCGCTCAGGGCACGAGTTCGAGTTCGGCCGCCGTCAAGCTGGACCCGTCCAGTGGCGCGACGAACGGCAGGCCCACCTGGTCGACCAGCACCGCGTGCGCATCCGGATTCCAGGGATCCGCGGTCTTCCGCGAGGTCCACAGCGACGGGACCACCACCAACAGCATCTCGCCGGCCGTGAACGGCACCACCACGCCATTCCACGGGACGCTCCAGGCGAGCATCGCCGAGATCCGGTCTATTGGCGGCTTCCGCAACGGCGTCACTCAGAAACTCGTCGTCATATGTTTCTCCGGGCCAAGCCTCACTGGGAATTCAGACCGGGAGATGACCACGTACATCACCTACTCCGCCGACGGCACTACGTACACGACCAGCGGCACGCCTTAGCCGAGCACCTGACGACATGAACGCCACATTCATGCCGTCACGGCGACCGGGGGTGACATCCATGCCGTTACGAGTAGGACAGCTACGCGTATCGTCGCATAGCGGGCACATGGGCCAGCCATCTGGTGGAAGATTGGAGCCCTTCGGAAGAAAAGGCGCCGGAAACCGGCGCCCTTTCTTCCACGAGGCTCTTTTCTTCCCGCGTCGTCCACAGCAGCCGCCGTCACATAACGGTCATAGCCCAGCAATTCGGCCCGCCCGCCACGACACGCAGCAGATCGGCCGCCGGTCACAACGCGCAGCAGATCGGCCGCCGGCCACAACGCGCAGCAAACACGATTTGTTTTGATACGGGTCACAAACCGGCGCCCTTTCTTCCACCAGGTCAGACGTGACAGGTGCCACTGATTCGCGGGAGTTTTCCGGGGCGCTCGCTCCGCATCCTTCGCCGCCAGCGCCGCGAGGCGCTGCCACCGCCGCGAGGCGCGCTAGCTGCGCGATCAGCGCCCGGGCACGGTGGGCCACCAGGTCCACCATGCGGATAGGGCACTCGCCAATCCAACCGCTGAGGCGAACCGACGCCACCGGAGTTGTCGATCTTCATCCCGCAGCAGAACATGACATTAATATTAGTGAAACGGGGCCGGATAAATTCCGATATCCAGGTCAATCGAATGCCGCAAACCGCTTCTTCCGATAAGATTGTGATAAACGGTTTGGTGTCTTAGGGAGGGAGTCTGTGTTGAGTAGCGGAAGCGGCCGCTCGACGAGGTGGCTTGTCGGCGTCGCCGTGGTCGGCGGCGCCTTTCTGGTTGGGGTCGCGGGCCTAGGCTCCGCCGCGACCAGCAGGAGCCCGTACCAGATTCAGCTTGTTCAGAACAATCTGCAAACGACGCCCTCGCCTAGCAACACGACTTCGCCGTCAGCCACGAGCACGAGCTCTCCGTCACCCAGCAGCACACGCTCACCGTCGCCCTCGGCAAGCTGCTCGTCGTCACCCACCGGCACTCCGTCACCGACGCCGGCCAGCACCGCAACACCCACGCCGACCAGCACTCCGACGCCAACCAGCACCGCGACGCCAACGAGCACGGCAACACCGTCTCCCACGAGCACGGCCACGCCCACCAGCGGCGTGTTCACGTTGCCGGCCGACACGGCCTCGGCGTCACCGTCGTCCAGTCACCCGGAGTTCACGTTGCCGGCCGACGCTACCAGCCCATCCACCACGCCTATCAACTCGTCCACCCCATCACCCACCCCTACCAGCACATCTACTCCCACATCCACTCCCACATCCACTTCCACCAGCACGGACACTCCCACTCCCACCAGCACAGCCACGGCGTCACCGTCACCATCGTCAAGCTGCTCGCCCTCACCCTCGCCTACGACGAGTTCGCCGCACCCGAGCCCGAGCCCGAGCGATTCGCCCTCGCCGGCTCCCACACCGACTCCGGTCAGGACGACGCTTGCGGTGACTGGCTGAGGTGCAGGGCGATCAACCGGTCGAGCGGGCCCGAGCCGGCCGCGTGCCATGGACGGCGCTGGCGTGGCTAGTGCTGGCCGGTGTCGGCACCGCGTTCCTGTTCACCGTGTTCAGCGGATACCACGGCCTGGGAAGCTCCGCGCCGCAGGTTGTCTCCCCCGTTCCCGTCTCGGCGGAAGAATTCGCCAAGCTGCCGCGGGCCACGACGTACACGAACATCCCGGCGGCCCCTCAGGATCAGGATCCCTTCGCCGTCACCGATGGCCTGGTAGTGCATCCCCTGACAGCACAAGTGATCTATGCCGCACCCGGGAAGCCGCCGGTCGCCGTGCTGCCGGCGACCGAACTCGAGGGGCCCACCTGGGTCCCGGTGGTACAGAACAGCCCCGGGTGGGACCGGGTGCTCCTCCCGAACCGGCCCAACCGCACCACAGGGTGGATCTATGTGGATGGGACGGCGAGTTCGCAACTCCAGACGCGGCACAGCGCGTACGTCATCCGGGTCCAGATCGGCGCCCGCAAGATGACCGTGGACGACGGCGGCGGATCGCTGGGGACGTGGACGGTGGCGGTGGGCGCACCCGCGACGCCGACACCTACCGGCCGGACCTTCCTGCTCGCATTGCTGGCACCTCCCCAGCCCACCTACAGCCCGCTGATCCTGCCGCTCGGGGCGCACTCAAACGCGTTTTCCACCTTCGGTGGTGGACCTGGCACTGTCGGCATACACGGCTGGCCCGATCCGTCGGTGTTCGGCCAGGCGGTCAGCAACGGCTGCGTGCGAGTACCCGCGACCGTTTTGCACGAGCTGTCCACCATCCCGCTCGGCACCCTGGTCCTGATCACTCAGTAACACAGTCCGGCGTTACCGCGGGTCTTATCCGAACCTGCCCTGCACGTAATCGTAGGTACGCGGGTCCTGAGGAGCCTCGAACATGGCGTCGGTCGGGCCGTATTCGACGATGTAGCCGGGCTTGCCCTGTTCGGCCAGGAAGAACGCGCACTGATCGGACACCCGCCGAGCCTGCTGCATGTTGTGGGTGACGATCACGATCGTCACCTCCCGCACCAGTTCGGCCATTGTCTCCTCGATCACCCGGGTGGACGTGGGGTCCAGCGCCGAGCAGGGTTCGTCCATCAGCAGGACCCGCGGCCGGACCGCCAGCGAGCGCGCGATGCACAGCCGTTGCTGCTGCCCGCCGGACAGCGCGCCGCCAGGCTGACGCAGCCGGTCGCGCACCTCCCGCCACAGCCCCGCCTTGGTCAGGCACTCCTGCACCACGGCGTCCTTGACATCCCGCCTTATCTTGATGCCGGTGAGCTTCAGGCCGGCGACCACGTTGTCGTAGATGCTCATCGCGGGAAACGGATTGGGCTTCTGGAACACCATGCCGATATCCCGCCTGGCCTGCGTCAGCCGTTGTGACGGATTGTAGATATCTACCCCGTCGAGCAGCACCTCGCCGGCCATCGCGGCGGCGGGGATCAGCTGGTGCATCCGGTTGAGGATCCGCAGGAAGGTCGACTTGCCGCAGCCAGACGGCCCGATCAGCGAGGTCACCTGGCCCGCGGGCATGGTGAGCGAGACCCGGTCCAGCACCATATGATCGCCGAACCAGGCGGTGATCTCGCGGGCCTCGAGCTCGGCCAGGCGTGGGCCGTCGAGCATCATCGTGTGGTCGGCCGCCACTGCGGCGGGAAGGCGATCTTCCTCCGGCGGTGGTGGATACGAGGTCATCGGACAGCGCTCACATGAGGTTCGGCAGCAGGCGAGCCGCCTGGTCGGCGATGGACAGGCCGAGGAACCCCAGGACGGGGACCGCCACGATCCAGGTCTGCCAGCGGCCCCACCGCTGCCTGCACCAGCTCAGCACGCCGGACATGATCAGAAGGCCCTGCCCCCACAGCACCAGCGGCAGCCATGCCAGCGAATCGGTGCCAAGCGCCTGCTCGCTGGCCCCCAGGCTGGCCGTTGACAGCACCATCGCCGGGGTGGGATCCGCCTTGGAGGTCAGATCCGCGTCGACGCGCAGCACTCCGGACGGTATCAGCGGCGGCCCGTCCGCGGTGGTCAGGATCAGCCGCCCGTGACCGGCGGCGGGCGGCGATGGCGAGAGATCGCCCGGGTGCCGCACATCGATTACCCGGTAACTGGCCACGCCCTGCCCGGTGGTGACCGTGAACGTGTCGCCGACGTGCAGCGCCGGCACCCGGCTGAACGGACCTCCGTACCCGGTACGGCGGCCGAAGATCACGCTGGTGCCGACCTGGCCGGGCAGCGGCGTGTCCCGGACATGGCCGGGACCGCTCTCCAGCACCTGCCCGCTGGTACCTTCGAACACCACCGCCTTCAGGCCGATTTCGGGGATGTCGAGCACGGCCACGGCCGTGCCGGGCGCCAGCAGGTGCGGGGGTTTAGCCGGCTGCGTGAAATCCAGCTGGGTAGGACCGGTGGGCGCGATCGCCAGGGCCAGGCTGTTGCGGAAGTTGGCGTAGGTGTCGTGCTGAGCTCGGTCGTAGTAGAGCCGGGAAAAGAACGCGAACCACACTCCGAACCCGATCAGGTATATCGCCAGGATCCACAATGCGGTCCCGGCCGCTTCCCGGACCAGCCCCGGCGGGTTACTGGCCGGGTGGCGCCGGACACTCGCCGATACCCCTGGTGGACGGGCCTGTCCCCTGGCGCCACCGCCGCGCCCGGCTCCGGCGTCCGGAGCGGATGGCGGTGATGGGTTCACCAGGGTCATGCGTACACCTTTCGTGGAAGGCCCACGGCGCTGAATTGGCCTGGGTCTGCGGCCGCGGCGCCGGATGTCTGCCCGGACGTACCAGGTCCGGGCAGACATATAACAAGGAACGGCTAACGGCTGGACGCCTCAGACCGGGTCTGTGCTGTCGAAGGCGCGCAGTGTGTTGGCGGTCGAGCCGCAGTTGTCGGTGGTCTGCGGCGTGCTGAGCGGCGCGAAGCCGTAGTTGAGGATCGTGATCACGTCCTGGCAGAGCGACGAGCCGGTCCCGGCCAGCAGGGAGGCCAGGGCCTGATCGAAGTTACCGTCGCCGGTGTTGACCACCCGGTCGTACTGGACGATGTTGTAGACCTCCCGGGTGACCGGGAACGCGGTGTTCATGGAGCCGCCGCTGGACGGGCAGGCGCCGCCGCTGCACGGCGTGACGCCGTTGATGTTGTGCAGGACCGCGCCGTGGCGGCGCTCGTCGTGGCCATTGCTCTGCGAGATCCACTGCGCGACGGAGAACGGCATGTACCCGTTCGGGTCGGAGGCGACGGCGGTGCCGTCGTGCTCCTCGACCTGCGTACCGGCGTTGGGCCCGGCCAGGATCGTCTGGTGGACACACGCGGGCAGGGTGGTGGCGCTGAAGCCGAGCTTGCTGGCCCAGAACTTAAGGGTGCCGGACCCGGCCTGCGGGACGTACAGGTTGATCTGCACCTGGCCGGCCGTGGCGGTGTTCGGGTTGTAGGTGACCCCGCCTTCGCTGACCGTCGTACAGTTCGTGTACAGGTTGGTCAGGTCGGTGAGGGTGAAGGAGTCGGCCGTGGTGATGGCGGTCGTGCCGGCCGGGCCGGTCGCGCCGGTCACCGCGTCGAGCGCGAACGGGATGAAGACCAGCTGGCCGTCCGCCTTCTGGTCACTCCCGGGCGCGGCCGACGAGCGGCCGATGTCGACGCAGTTCTGCTGGGGCGGGGCAGCGAGCTGCGTGGCGGTCGTGGTCTGGTTGATGGACTTGCGGAGCGCGTTCTCCCCCTCGGTCGAGCCGTTCGGCCGAGTGAAGTTGCAGCTCACACCGTGCTTGCCCTCGACTGGCGTGATGTTCTCGTGCGCGACGGCGCTAACCGGGTTGACGGCGTTGTAGCTCCCGAGCTCGTTACCGCCGAGGTCGTTCGAGTACTGGTTCATGACGTCCTGGATCGTGTCCGAACCGACCGCGACGTAGACCTCGGTGGGGTCAGCGTGCGCGGGCGCCTGGGCGACCGCGAAGCTGGCGATACCCAGCACGGTCGTGCCGGCCGCCACCATGGCCGTCAGCCGGGATCGCCGGCCGCCCAACCGAATAGAGGGTTTGAGCTTCATGTGGTTTTCCCCTCACCTCTGTCCGGGGCGTACCCTGGATGGCACGCCCAGCTGTCTGCCCGGAGCATCTAGTGGCCGGGCTGGGTGTTCCTTGGCCGGCAGCCCATCTGCCGGCCAAGCCCTTTATCCGCACAGTGGCGCGGAAAGTTTTCACGGCGACCCCTCAGTTCCAGCACCCGGCGGCCCGGCGCCCGACGGCGCCGGTTTCCGGCGGATCAGCCAGAGCGGTGTCCATCCGGAACGCAGCAGCGTGCCGCCGCTCGCGAAGACGCCGCCGATGATCATCACGCCGATCAGCGCCCACCGGATGGCGCCCACGACCTGCCGCTGCGTCCGGCCGACTGACGCCGCCGGAGTGGCCGGCGGCACGCTGACAACGGGACCGGCCGGCGGCGTCGTGCTGGCCCGTGCCGACGCCAGATGAGAGCCGCTTGGTGCGGGCACAGCGCCCGCGGCCGGAGCTGGCGTGGCGGCCGGGCTGATGGCTCCCGCGGTCGCGCCTGGAGTGACGCCGCCTCCCGCGCCGCCGCCTGTGGTACCGCCTGTGGTACCGCTTGTGACACCGCCGCCAATGGTGCCGCCGCCCGGGCCGGCCGACGTGCTCGAGCCGCCTTCGTCTCCCCCACTGGATGTCGTCGTGCTGGTCGTCGGGGACGGGCTGGGCGACCCGCTGGCGAGGTTGCGCAGCTTCGTGACGACATCCTGAGCCTGGGCCTGGAGGTTGGACGGCATCGGCAGATAGCCTGGCGGCAGGTCACCGGCCACCGAGCCGACGGTCTGTCCCTGTCCCGCGGCGAAGGCGATCAGGTCGGCGTAGTCGTTGAGGGCGGTGGCATCCTGGTTGGTGCTGACCGCCGCGTAAGTGACTTCGGTCAGCGGGTACCCGCCGCTGCCGGGATTCGCCGGATCGACATGCAGCAGGCCGCTACTGTCCGGTTTGGCGGCATTGAGCGCGGCGGTGAGGCTGGCGCTGGTGGGCCCGACGCACGTGCTGCCGTCGTCGTTACAGAGCTGGGCCGCGATCAGGCCGTAGGCGGCCAGGTTCGAGGTGTCGGTCGCCGCCCACATGAAGATCTGCCCGAGCGGTTCAACCCCGGCCTTGTCCCACCAGCCGAACGAGCCGTCCGATGCCCGGGCGTTCGGGTCCCAGATACCTCCGTCGGGGTCGTTCGCGGTCAGGACGGCGGCAGCGGCCGAGTCGAAGTTATCGGTGTAGGGGATCAGGTCCAGGGCGCACCTGGTCATTTGCTTCTGCGGAGTCTTGGGATCCGCGGTGGGCCCGTTGCCGAGCTGCGCGCACTGGCCACCCGTCCCGCCATCATCGGCGCGCGGGTAGGAATCGACGGCCGGGGCCTGGCCAAGTTTGAGGGCCTGATACGCGGGGTTGACGGCAACGTTGTCTTTGCTGTCGCTGCTGTCCCCCTTGCCGCCCAGCCAGGAGCTGGCGGCGGAGTCGGCCTGAACCCATTGCCAGACCTGCTGGGTAAGTGCCGAGTGCTCCTCCGTAACCAGCGGATTTATCGGACCGGTGGGGTCCGGCTGGATCTCCGGGTTGAGTGCTTGTGAGGTGAACTGCGGGTCGGTCGAGATGTTCAGCGGATTCGACTGAGCCCAGGCCGGCCCTTTCACCGAGGGATCCGTGGTGTTCGGGTTGTTCGGGAAGTAATCGGGGAGATCCTGCCGGTAGGACTGGGTCAGCGCCTTAGCCACGAGCACGGGGGTGAGTTTGACCGGCGTTGTGACGAAACCCGCGCTGCCCCGGTTGACGTTGAAGCCGAAGCCGAGGGCCGATATCGCGACCGGCGCATACAGGATCGGCGGCAGGTTCGGGGGAGGGCTGCCGCCAGAGCGGGTGGCCTCGCTCCCGATCGGGATCGTCGTGAAGGCCAGCCCCGCCCCGCCGGCCGAGGAAAGCTGCTGGGTGCTGGTCGATTCGGGGACGGCGGAGAAGCCGTAGATCTTGGCGCAGTTCGCGTTGTGGTTCAGCGCGAGCTGCCAGGACTGCACCGCCCGCGCGGCCAGCTGGGTGCCGACGGTCTGGCGTTCCAGGGTGCCGATCGGGCAGAACGCCTGCACCGGGGCGAAGTCAAGGTGGATCTGGATCCGCTGCGCCCAGTTCGACGCGCTGAGCGGCGATGTATTGATGGCGTCGGTGCTGGTGTTTTTGCTGTACAGGAACCCGTTCGGCTCGTACTGACCGCGGGGCACGATGACCAGCCAGCAGCCGCGCGCCTGGTTATTGTTATCCGCATCCTGTAGCCCGCAGCCCAGGCCGGGCGCCTGGACGCCGGTCAGCGTCTCGAACTGCAGCTGGCCGCTGCCGTTGCTGCCGGTGACCGCCTCCTGTACCTCGTCGGTGTTGAATTTGCTGAAGTACGTGGTGTCACCGAGGCCGTAGTCAGGACTCGTAGGCGTGCTGACCGGCACGAACGGTACGTCGAACGTGCCGTCCGAGCAGATGGAGGCGGGACACGCCGGCGCCGTCGCGGCGGTGTCGGTCTCCTGCGTATCGCATCCGGTCGCGGTGTCGCCGTTCGGGTCGGGCGGCGGGTTTGTCGTGCTGGGAACCGCGTGAGGATCGTTACAAAGCTGACCGATCCGCTGGCCGATTTCCTGATTGATCTGGTTCCCGATCATGCCCGCGCTGCCGTATTCGCACTGTTCCGGCGTCGGCCCGGAAGTCGCATCGCCGTAACACTCCATCACCTGGAGGAAGTTGGCCTCCGGCGTGTCGCCGACCGCGACGGTGGGAGTGCCGGTCCATTGGACCGTGATGCCCTGGTGCGTGATGTCCTGAGTCTGGCTGACCTTGACCTGGAGGTTCTGGAAGTCGTTGTACATGAACGACAGCGGGCTGGTCGGGTTTGAGCTGCTCCGGTCGGCGTTCGCGCTGTCGATGGGCGTGTTGGTGTTGTCCAGCACGCCCTGTTTCCACGAGACGGTGATGGCCGAGGCAGTCGATCCATTCCCGCTGACCGGGTCATTGCCAGAGGCGTCGGCGCGGGCCGTGCCGGGGGGCAGGCTGAACAGCGCCAGAGCCGCGGCGGCCGTTATCAGCGCGCCGGCCCATTGCACCCGGGACAGCAGACGGTTCCGCGGGGCCGGACGCCTGACGGGCGCGGTCATCGCCGTCCGCCCGGGCCGAAGGGCGGCCCCGCGCCACGCCGCCGCCGATAGCGCGTGCTGGTCTGGGCGATCAGCGGGGGCACCACCGCCAGGCCGAGTAGCAGGGCAGCGGCCAGCGCCATGAGCGTGACCTGAAGCCCGTCACCGAGGCTGGACGCCGCCGCCACGGGGCTGCCGTTGATCGTACCGGGAGAGCCGTTGGCGCTGGCAGCGCTGGCGTCACCGCTGCTCCCCGAACTGCAGACGCCGGTGTTCGGATCGCAGGTCGGCGCACCGCTGGAACTGCCCGCGCCAGCCCCGCTGGCGGCCGCACCCTGGCTGGTCGCGGCGCCGGTTGCGCTGGGGCTGCTGCCGTGGCCGCCACCGGAGCCGCCGCTGCCACCGGCGCCGGAGCCGGCGCCGGCGCCGGAGCCGCCCTTGGAGCCGCCCGAGCCACCGCCACCGTTGGAGCCGCCCGAGCTACCGCCACCGTTGGAGCCGCCGGAGCCACCGCCACCGTTGGAACCGCCGGAGCCGCCGCTACCGTTCCCGCCCGAGCTGCCGCCGCCGTTCCCGCTCGAGCCGCCGCTGCCGGGAGCGCCGCCGGTGGCGGTGGTGCACATGGTCGAGCCCTGCTTGTCGCAGGCGGGCGGATTCGGGTCGTTATCGGCCAGCGTGTTGGTACCGTCGGTGGAGAAGGTGGGGTTGTTGCAGCCCTTGATGAAGTCGGCGGTCGCGGCGGGCACCTGGTTTCCCGGGATTCTCTGCAGTTGCGCGAGGCCGGCCTCGGCCAGGTTGATCGGCAGCGCCGAGTAGCCCAGCGCGTCCACCTGCTGCTGCCCCTGGCATAGCAGGTACTGGCCGAACGCGCCGAGGGTGTAGCCCTTGTCGCTGGTCAGTCCGAAGGACGTGTCGGTCGGCACGATCATGTATGAGTAGCCGGACAGCTCGTAGGTGCGCGGGTCGGTGTCGGAGTAGACCTGCGACAGATCCTGGGTCAGGTAAAGCGGGCTGCTCTTGTCCATGTTGAGCTGGGCCTTGAGCAACGACACCGCCACATGGCCTGGGGTCGGCTCGGTGTAGTAGCCCGCCGCGTTGAGCACCTTGGCGACCGGGAAGCCGGTCTGCAGCGCGTAGGAAAACTCGACGTAGCCGATCGCGCCCTCCGCCTGGGCCTGCGATACGTAGCCGGAAACCCCGAGATCGCCGGGCTGCCCGACCATCGAGCTGCTCGGCAGCACGGGGTAGGCGGAGGTCTGGGTGCACGGGCTTTTGCCGACCGCGGTGCAGTAAGCGTTCCAGTACGAGCCCTCGGTCGCGATCATCCACTGGGTGAACAGCGCGGTGGCGCCCGAGCCGTCGGAGCGGACCACCGGGATGATCTTCTCGGCCGGCAGCGCCAGGCCGGGGTTGTCGGCGGCGATCTTCGGGTCGTTCCACATGGTGATCACGCCGGTGAAGATGCCCGCGATGACCGCGCCGGACAGCCGCAGATCGGTGACCTGCTGGCCGGCGATATGCAGGTTGTACATGAATGTCGTGCCGCCGGCCGTGTCCGGCATATAGGCGTAGCCGCGGCTCGGAGGGTTGTCCTGGTTGACGCCGTCCTTCACTCCGTAGGGGATCTCCGACGCGCCCCAGTCCACGGTGCCCTGCGCGAACTGGGCCCGGCCGGTGGTTGATCCGACCGCGGCGTAGTTGACCGTGATCCCGTACTGGGCGGTGTTGGTGATCCAGGCGTGGAGCGCGTTGTACGACCAGGTGGAGCCCGCGCCGGAGATCGGCACGTAGGAGGCCGCGACGGCGTGCGGCGCCGACGCGAAGATACCGGCGTACACGGCGATAAGCGCGGCCATGGCGACCGCCAGCACGCGTAGCCGCGCCTGCGTCCTGCGCGCTTTGATCATGGCTTCTCCAGTGGGTATCCGGGGGCCTCGACGGCGGTGTATGCGGCGCGGTGCTGTGCGTACCGGGCCAGGTCGCGACGGGAGCTGGCCGCGACGCGGCGCTGCTGCCTGGTGGTCAGCACGCCAGGGCCGCGACCGCCGATAAACCGTGCGATTGCGAAAAGCGCCACCACGAGGGCGAGCAGGGTCGTGGCGGCCCCGAAGCCCCGGGCTTTTTCGAACTCGAACGGAGAGTTCACCGATTGATAGGCGAACAGCGGCAGGGACATCATCGGGCCGCTCAGCGGATTGACGTTCAGGTGAAAGGTCGAGCCGGCGGTGAGCAGCACTGGACTGGTCTCGCCGATCGCCCGGGCGGTGCCGAGGATCACAGCGGTGGCCAGGCCGGACCGGGCGGTCGGCAGCGTCACGTGCCAGACCGTCCGCCGCTGCCCGGCGCCCAGAGCGTAGGATGCCTCGGTCAGGCCGCCGGGCACCAGCCGCAGCACCACGGATCCCGCCCGAGCGACGATCGGCAGGGCGGTGATGGCGAGCGCGCACGATGCCGCGAACCCGAAGTATCCCCGCCCGAGGGACAGGATCAAAGTGGCGTAGATGAACAGGCCCGCCAGGACATCGGGCATCGCGGTCATCGCATCGATCACGGTGCGGACGAAGCGGGCGAGCGGACCCGGCACCTCATGCATGAACACGGCCGCGAGCAGGCCGAGCGGGACGGCGATCGCCATCGCGATGCCGACCTCGATCAGGGTGCCCGCGATCGCGTGGATCACCCCGCCCTTGGTCAGCGGGTCGAGCGGGCCGGTGGTGCGCACGTCCTGGGTATAGAAGTTGAGGTGCACCAGGGCGTCCCAGCCCTTGAAGAACGTGTAGCCGATGACGTCCGCCAATGCGGCGACCACCAGCACGGCCAGTGAATGCGCCACGACGGCGGCCACCCGGTCCCGGACGGTAGGCCGGTTCTCGTCAAAGGACACCAGCGCCGCATAGAACAGGACGAACAGGCACCAGGTCACGACGACGTAGCCGAGAGTACCGGAGAATGGCGCGATCTGTGTCCACAGCAGCCCGGTGGCACCAAACGCGGCGGCCAGCGCCCCAGCCAGGGCCAGCAGGTCGGACGTGCGGACAGTGTGGAGCGGCCGGGACTGCTGCCCGGGCCGAGGCCCCGTCCGGGAAGGCACCGTGGTGCGCGGCCGGGCCTTGTCGAGTGTGGTCATCGGCTCAGGCCTCGCTCGCCGCACCGGAACGGGACCGCGACACGATGATGGCGGCCACGAAGTTCACGACCAGGGTCAGCGCGAACAGCGCCAGCCCCGCGGCCATCAGCGCGCTCACCGCGAAGGGGGTCGCTTCCTGGTACCTCAGCGCGATCAGGCTGGCCACCGAGCTTGTACCGTGCTCCAGAACATGTGGCTGGATGATGAACACCGGTGAGATGATCGACACCACGGCGATCGTCTCGCCGAGTGCCCGGCCCAGGCCAAGCATGGTGCCGCCGATGATGGCGCCCTTGGCGAAGGGGAGCACGACCGCGCGGATCATCCCCCACCGGGTCGCGCCGAGGGCGTAGGCGCCCTCACGTTCGCCGACCGGAGCCTGGCTGAACGCCTCGCGCATGATGGAGGCGGCGATCGGGGTGACCATCAGCGCGACCACCACACCCGCGATGAAGGTCGATGAGGTGTACGCGGTCGCGGTAGGCCCGGTCGCGTTCCGCGTGACGCCGGTGACCTTGAACAGCGGTATCCAGAAGAACCAGTTGTTGATCCACCGTGACAGGTCCGTCATCCCGTGCCACTGCAGGAAGTTGACCCCCCAGAGCCCGAATATCACGCTGGGAACCGCCGCCATCAGGTCGGTCACGTTGATCAGGAAGCGCTGGGCCCACCGCGGCGCGTACTCCGAGATGTAAAGCGCGGTGCCCATCGCGAGCGGCACCGCGACCACGATGGCCACGAGAGCGATAAGGATCGTGCCGACCATGACCGCGGCGATGCCGAAGCCGCCGCCGTCCGGGTTCCAGGCCTGCGTGGTGAGGAACGACCAGCCGGCCTTGCGCAGCGCCTGTGCCGCGCGGTAGGCGAGAAACGAGCCGACCAGCATCATCAGGACCAGCACAAGCACGCCGCCGGCCGTCGCGATCGCGCGGAACGCATGATCGGACGCGCTCAGCCTGGCAGTGAGCTTGCGCGGAACCGGCAGCCCGTGAAAGGGAATGAAGGAGCCAGGCTCGTCGCCCGCAGACGAGTCCCTGCTGACCATAATCCCGCCCTCTGCCAGCATGCCGTCAGCGGTGACGGCGCATACCTCATGGACCCAGGTACCTCAGGCACCGTACCTCGGTACCTTGCTAGTGACAAGCAGGTTCATCCCGCCCTCTGTCAGCATGCCGCCCGGGTGACGGCGCATACCCCACGTACTAGGCAGTGCTGATTCAATGCCTCGGTACCTGGCTAGTGACAAGATTGAAACACGGCCCATTCCGCTGCGTGCGAAATGGCGGTGATTCATGGGTGAACACTCTCCCCTGCGGATACGGTTGCCATCCCGGCCGCCCACAGCCGTAGCTCAAGCGACGCCGCAGAGGACACGGGCTCCCACTGGTGCATCGCCACGACGTCCTTCAGCGCACCCAGTACCGAGTCATCTGACTCTTCCGCGAGATGGGCCACCAGGAGATCCGCGTATGGTTCGAGATGGTGCAGCGGAAGCGCCCGGAGGGCAGCCCGGCGCACCCCGGGTGACGGGTCCGTCATGAGCTCAGCTAGCTGCTGCCGGATCACCTGCACCTCCTTTCTCAGCGGTAGAACGCGGTGCACAAGATGGGCGGTCGCACGGTCGAGCCGTTTTCGGAGACGTCCGGGCAATCGCACCCGGCAGAGGAATCCGAGCAGCAGGAGCCCGGTGAGCAGCGACCCGGCGATGCTGCCCCACTCGGTCGTGGAGAGCTGGTAGCGGAACTCCACGGTGGCGGATGCGCGGTCGCCCGAAGCGAGCGGGACATAGATGTAACCAGGTCCGGCCGGGTATGTAGCGGCGGCGTGGCCGTCCACCGTCGCATGCCAATCGGGAGTGTCGGTCTGTTTGAACAGCACGCCACCGGCCGGGCCGGCCTGTACCCGGGCGCTGTCGGCGGCCAGGACAACGCCTGCCTGAACCGGCTGTCCGGACGCCCACCAGCGGGCAGTGGCGGTCTGGATCATCCGGACCAGGAGCAACGACTCGGTGGCGTTGGAAAACACGGCGTCGTGGTAGGGGAGGTTGATGCCGCTCTCGATCACCAGGCCATTCCCGGCCGTCCGTGCCGCGAGCAGTGGCCGGGGACCGGAGAGGAGGGGCATCTGGGTTACCGGCGCCAGCTCCCTGGCCCCGGATCCGAGCACCACCTCGGATCCGGGCGCCAGCCTCTGGGCGGCCTCGACCAGGTAAGGCTGGGTCCCGGCGTACAACGCCGGGGAGAACTGGCCCAGGTCAATTCCTCGCGTCAGCGGGTTCCGCGAGTTCCGGTAGCCCCACGCGCCGGATAGCTCGACCGGTTCCCAGGACGTGACCGGCAGCGGTGCGCCGTGTTGTACCAGCTCGGTGGCGAGCTGGCCATCTCCCGCGACATCGGCGATGACCCCGCCTCCGGCCCGGACGTAGGCATCGATCAGCCCGGCCGCCGTGGCCGGGTCGTGGGCCTGGAAGCCATAGAGGAACAGCACGGGAAACCGTTCCAGCTCCGCCAGGCTGTAGTCGTCGATATACGACGTGCCTTCGACCGGTATGACCCGGCTCGGTCCGTCGTCGGTGACCGCCAATGACCGCAGCAGGAGGTTGTAGTTGTCGTACGGCCCGATCACCAGCACGGGCGGGGTGTCCGTGGCGGCCAGGACGGGGCTCGGCTGGCGCACCTCGTAGTTGCGGTAGGCGCCGCTCGGGCCCAGGTAGCGGTACGCGTCAGGATTGTGCTGGTAGAAGCCCCGCTGCGCGGGTCCCGCCTCGATCCAGCGCAGCGAGTTCCATTGCGCGATGTACTTCGCCTCGGCCACCGGCGGCGCGGGGTTTGTCAGCACGCTTTCCGCCCAGGCCATGTAGTCGAGGTCGAGAGCCCCCTGGTTGAACGGGCCGCCCACCTCCGGGGTGCGGGTGAACACGTTGATCCAGCTACTCTCGGTCTGATCAGTCAGTCCGAGCCGGTACTGACCGGTGCCGTCGCCGCCCGGCAGCAGCGGCGCCACCGCGTATGCCTCCTGCTCGTACGAGTAAGCGCCATCGCTGAGAACCGGGATCATCGCCGCCAGGCACGCGATAGCCCCGGCAAAGGCGACCGCGAACGCGCGGACACGCCACGTCGGACGGTCTGGCCACGGCACCAGCGACAGCAGGCTGGCGATCAGCACCCCGCTCGCCGCCGCGAGCGGCCACGCCGCATACGAGAACATGTCGTTGGGATAGACCCCGACCAGCTCAATGCTGGCGTGCGTCAGACGGCCGGCGAACGCGTACCCCAGGACGCACAGCACCACGATCATCATCGCGGCCGACGAACCGAGCGCTCGCCCGAAGCTTCCATACGCTCCCGGGCGAAGCCGCCGGACGACGAACGCGGCGATCCCCGTCAGCAGCAGCGCCAGGGGGAGCAGGATCGGGGAGAACGCGGTCAGGGTCCGGGCCGCCGGGTACAGCAGGTACGCGAACGAGGTCCGGTGGCTCGGTTCGAACCTCGCCTGGGGGAGGATGTAGTAGGTGCGGACGCCGACGAGGCTCGGCACGTACAGCCAGGCGGCCAGACCGCCCATGGCAGCCGCCGCGGCTCCCGCGGTGCGCACGCGTTCCCGGCGGGGATGGTACGGAACGAAGAGCAGGACGCCCAGGACCTGCAAGGCGCCAAGGCCTCCAGTGATGGGATGGATGGCGAAGGCGGCGCCCGTAACCAGGACAGCGGCGACGAGGCGGACCCGACTGGGCTTGATCGTGTAGAGAGCGGCCAGGAACGTGGCCAGGTAGCCGAACGCCATCGCGGTCAGGCGCGGATACTCGCCGACTTGCAGCGACGGCGCCCAGAACGCCGGCACGGCGAGGACGAGCAGCCCCGCCAAGATGGCCGCGGTCCTGCTCTTGGCGATCACCCGGACGAATCCGTAGAGCGACGCCACCATGACGAGGTAGGCCGCGGCGCCGCAGTCGACCATGGCGTGCTGGATGGACGCGCCGGAGGCCGTGACGACGGCGGCGATCATCAAGGCGTACCCAGGCGGATAGAGCCCCGGTACCGACGGCATGCCCCCGAACCACGCGGGGTTCCACAGCAGGTGCGGGAAATTCTCCATCAGGAGCCGGACGGTGGCGGCGTGATCAAGGGCGTCGGCGCCCTTCGGGGAACCCGCGAAATCGGTCGATCTGGCGCCGATCCACCAGGTCAGCGCCAGCAGGCCGCCGACGAGCCCCGCATCAGCCAGCCAGACCCCCGCCCGCCGCGTAGCAGTAGTCATAGATGACCCACAAGTGCCGCCGGAGGCAGCGCTTGATCCAAACGCCAAGATTTAAAACGAACGTACGGTAGCTCGACCCTCCAGACGCGGTCAGCCGCCAGTAAGACCGTGCAAACCAGCGACGACCGCCTCCCGGCCGAACTCCTCGATCTGCTCGCCCATGTCCCGCGCCTGCACCGAGCCACGGTAGATCGGCGCGGCGAGTTCGTCGCGCACCGCGGCAAGCCGGATGGAAAGGACGCTGATCCGCTGGACGGCCGGGAGCGAGAACGCCGGTTCGAGCGCCGCGGCGGCGGCATCGAGCGCACCGGAACGGAGCCGGACAACAGCCAGGTTGATGCCGGCCAGCGGCTTGCCGGCGAACGAGAACTCTTCGCGCTCCCCCGGTCCTTCGTCATACAGCCCGATGGCCTGTTCCAGTGCCTCTGCCGCCTCACGTTCAGCACCCGGAAGCTCGGCGAACGCGGCACCGATCCTGCTCTGGTGCGTGGCCCTGGAGATCGAGTACTCACCGCCGATCTCCACCAGGTCGTCTGTATAGCTGGGGTAGCGGTCGCGGGCCTCTTGAGCATCACGGACAGCCTCGCGAGCGGTGTCGGCATCGCCCAGCCGGGCGGCCGCCCGCGCGTCGATCGTGTGCAGGTAGGCCGCTCCCGGACCCGTGGAGACGTACTCAAGTCCGCCGCGCGCCTGATCCCGGCTCTCGATGAACCTGCCGCGAAAATACGCGATTGTGGAAAGCTCGCAGCGCAGTCGGGCCATCAGCGGCCGGTGATCGATCGCTGCCGCCGACGCCAAACCGTTGCGGATCAGTTCCCCGGCCGCATCCGGGTAGCCGAGCCGGTCGGCGTTGATGCCCATCAGCCCGTTGACGCAGCCGAGCAGGAAGCGCAGGTCGGTCCGCTGGGGCTGTGACAGCCGCCGGTCCAGCAGCCGGTAGATCCGGTCCCGCACCCGCCGCATGTCAAGGAACGCCGCGAACGGCTCGCCAGTGTCGCATTGATGCGACAGCCGCACGACATCCGCGCGGAGCTGCTCGAATGTGGTCTCGCCGACGTGGTCCTGGTCGGTACGGTCGCTGGCTTCATGTGCCGCCATCTTGACCTCGCGTTCTACCGTGTCACCGTACATTCCACGGTAGGCGGCCGCGATCGACGCGGCTAGGTCCGGGCCGGCACCGTTCAGCGCGGGCGAGCGCGCTGGAGTCCGGGCCTTCGTCTTCAGCTTGGGCGGCGGAGGCGGCGGTGCGGTCCCCCATTCCTCCACCGAGATTCCGAAGGCAGTGCAGTAATAGATCTTGTACCGCTCCGTCGGGCCATGACGGCCGAACTCCCAGCGCCGGATATAAGTGCACAGATTCTCGATGCTCGGCACGGTCGTGTCGCTGACCGCCTGCGCCGCCTGGGTGAGCCGGACGGCCATCTCCCGCCGCGCCCACCCCCGCGCCTCCCGCTGCCGACGCAGCCACGCCCCGATTCCCGTTAACATCGCTGGCCCTTTCGCGCTTATCAAATCGACGATAGTCGACTATACGCCACTACGAGGGCGCGGAGCGCGCTGGCCGCGTCGGGAGCGGTTCGCCACGGCGCGACTACATCGGGCCGGCTGGCGTATTCCCCGGTCTGGACCCGGATGGCCCGCATGCCGACGTGCTGCGCTCCGGCGATATCACGATCGGGGTGGTCACCGATGAAGAAAGAACGGCCCGGGTCAGCACCGAGAAGCTCCAGCGCCTGGCGGAAGGGGGCCGGGTGCGGCTTGCGGAAGCTCCGGCCCAGCTCGTCGCTGAAGACGACGGCGTCGAATGCGTCGCCGAGGCCGAGGGCGGTGAGTTTGGCCTGCTGTCCGGCTGGTTCGCCGTTGGTGACCAGGCCCACCGGCGCGAGGCGCCGCATCTGGCCCAGGCTCTCCCGTACTCCTGGATAGGGGCTGAGCCGGGCGGGGCGGTACGACCGGAACACCTCGACCAGCGGTCCGACCGGAACGCGGGCACCGAGGGTCTCCAGCGCCTGGTCGATAATGCGGCCGCGGTCGCTGCCGGCCGCGGCGATGGTCTCCAGCGCGTCACGAAGGCGGTCGGAGTCCACGCCCAGCTCGCCGGCCCGCCGCGCCACGGCGCCGAACGCACCGGCCAGGAACTCGCGCTGGTCAAAGCACGTGTCGTCCAGGTCGAGGAGGACCGCGTCGATCATGCGGGCACCGGTTTCCCCACGAAGTCTGGCTCGGCGGGCCGGATCAGCCGCTGTAGGCCGGGGTCGGCCAGCAGCCGCGCGACCCGGGCCGCGGTGAACCCGTCACCGTAGGGACAGGCCTGTGTGTCCAGGCGGGCCAGGGCCTCGGGGGTGACGGCCGCCGCCGCCGTATCGAGCACGAGGTCGACGTCGAGGCCGACCAGGGTGGCGAAGCCGGCGCTGATGCCTTCCCATCTCGGGGTGGACCGGCGCAACACCAAGGTGGGCACCTTGAACCACGCGGTCTCCTCCTGCAGCCCGCCGGAGTCGGTCACCACCAGGCGGGCCTGCCGCACGAGCGAGAGCATGGCCGAGTACCCGAGCGGCTCGATCATCCGGACGCGAGGCGAGGCGAGCCGGCCGGTGAGGCCGAACTCCGCGAGCCGCGCCCGGGTACGGGGATGCACCGGCAGCGTGACCGGTCCGATGGTCTCGGCCAGCGCGCAGATGATCGTGACAACGGCTCCGAGCCGGACGGGATCGTCCACGTTGGTGGCCCGGTGCGCGGTGACCACGACGCCACTGCGTTCCATGCTCGGCACCGCGGTGAGCCCGCTGGCGCGCAGCACGTCGATGACCGGATTGCCGACGACGTGGATCCGTTCTGGGCTGACCCCCTCGGCCCCGAGAAACCTGGCCGCCAGTTCCGTGGGCGCGAGGTGCAAGCTGGCACAGGCGGCCGCGATCCGGCGGTTGACCTCCTCGATCGACGTTTCGTTGAACGACCGCATCCCGGCCTCGAGGTGCGCCACGGGTACCTGGTGGCGGCGGGCCGCCAGGCAGAACACCGGGACGGTGTTGGTATCGCCCAGGATCAGGACCAGATCGGGCCGGCCGGTGGCGATCTCGTCCTCGGCCGCGGCGACGAGCTGGCCAAGCCTCGCCGGCTCGGATCCCTCGAGCGTCCACCGCGCGTCGGGGGTCACGCCGAGTTCGGCGAAGAAGCTGTCGGTCAGGTTCGCGTCATAGTGCTGGCCGGTGGCGACGGTCCGCACGGCCAGGCCGCCATCCCGTAGGGCGTGTATCACCGGGCTCAGCTTGATGATCTCGGGCCTGGTCCCCATCGGGATCAGGACGCCGCTCATTCCTCAAACACCTCGTCGAAGTAACGCAGCATTGTCACCCCGGAGCGGAAGGCCAGCCGCTCGGGTCGCACGACGCCCCCGAGGATCCGGCTGAGGCACTCGCCCACGAGATCGGCTCCGGCCGCCAGTGACAGCGGCAGGCCGCCGGAGAACCGCGGGTTGACCTCGGTGAAGACCAGTTGCCCGTCGTCAGCGCGGAAGCCCTGGACACACGCCGGACCCTCCAGGCGCAACGCGCCGAGCACCTCGGCCACCAGGTCGACCAGCTCATGGTGGCGAAAGGTGACGCCCTTGGTGGAGATGCCGGCCTTGGTCTCCAGCCGCCAGCGGGGCACCGCACCGTGCAGCAGGCCGTCCTTGCCGGACAGCGTGTCCACGGTGAACTCCCGCCCGATGATCTTGGTCTGGACGAGCGGCTCGGGTGCGTGGCTCAGGGCGTAGGACAGGTCGGCCGCATTGGCCGCCGCATAGATATCGCGCGATCCCCGCCCGAACCGCGGCTTGACGATCCAGGGCCCGGGGACGCCGTGGCCGGAGGCCCAGGCCAATTCAACACTGCGCTCGGACCACTGCGCGGTGGCCGGCACCGGGACACCATGCTCGGTCATCAGCTGATAGAAGAGCCATTTGTCGACGCAGTGCTCGACCGACCACGGGCCGGGCAGCCAGGTCGCCGCGCCGGCCTCGGCGAGTGACGCGACGGCCGCGTGCAGCGGCACGAGTTCCTCGGCCACGGTCGAGATCAACGCGACCGCGCCGGATCGGGTCACCGCTTTGGTCACGCTTTCGGCGAAGGCGGGGTCATCGGCCCGCGGCACGCGGGCGAACTCGTCCGCCAGCCGGAATCCGACGGCGTGGCGGTCCGCGTCGCAGGCGACCACCCGGTGGCCCGCGCGACGCAGGGCGCGGATCACCGCTACGCCGGCCGGCCCGCCCGCTCCGGTGACCAGCACCACTTTCTCTGCGCTTGCGTTGCTGATGACGACTCCTTCGATCGGAATGGGTGCGGGCCTGGCTGGTAGTGCTACCGTTGCGGGGCGCGTCGCGGCCCAGAGCCGGAGCGAGATCAGGTCGGGGGTGCGAGCGGGCATGGCCTGGGTGCGGCTCACCACCTCGGCCAGAGCGTCCAGGACAGCCGGGTCTGTCTCGGTCTCCGACATGCGGCACAGCGCCGGGGCGAAGCGCTCGATGCCCTCGGCGACGAGGATCGTCAGCGTCCCGGCCCGGGTCACCGGGTCGGCGGAACCGAGCAGACCGATCAGCCGACGGCGGATCCGCCAGGTGACGATGACCCGCCACCCCACCCCGAGGGCGATCAGCAGGCTGCCGGTGGCCAGCAATATGACCACGGACCGGCTCATGATGCCCGCCGGCGGCGACGCAGAAGGATGGCGAGGGCGAGCACGAATCCACCGATCGTGTAGGCGAACCCGAAGGTGCTGCCGACCCAGTCGTGGAACAGGACCAGGCTCACTCGCCCGGCCAGCAGCCCGACGACAACCGATGACCCGATCCGCAGCAGATTGCCGATCACGATGCTGGCCACGCCCGCCATAACAGCCAGCACCCGGTCAGATGCGGGGTTGCCGACCGACATGACGGTCGAGATCAGCGCGAGGGCAAGCGCCGGACCGAGGCTCGAGCATGACGGGGTGATGTCCACCCAGAACACCTGGCCCCCACCCGACAGCAGGATCTGGCTGTCATGGACGCCGAGCACACCGTGGAAGCCGAAGGCGCGGGCTGCCTCGGCCACCGCCATGGCCTCCCAGTGCCGGAAAGGCGTCTGCCCCACCACGAACAGGGTGCCCAGCAGCGCTACGAGCACCGCTATACGCAAAGCAATGCGGGACCGGCTGGATCCCAGCCGGGTCCGGTGCCCAGGGAGCGACTTCAGTCCGGAAATGTCCCCGATGGCGGTCATGCCGGGACCACCCGCGAGACGCCTTGCGGCGCGTCGTCGGCCCGGGCGGTCTTGACCCAGCGGTAGTCGCGCCCGCAGACGCCGTCGATCCAGGCCTTGGTCCCCAGCGCGATCGACACGAAATACAGCGGCAGGAACAAGATCAGCGAGCGGGCCTCCCTGCCGGGTGCGTCCGACAAGAGCAGACCGGTGGCCAGCTCCAGCATCGGCCCGATGAGCATCATCATGCTGAACACGTACAGCGACAGAGGATCGATCGGCGGCTGCACTCCCCCGAACCACAACCCGAAGATCACGAGGGAGAATGCCGAGACCACCGGCAGGTGGAAGGCGAACAAGAACATGGTGGTCTCGATCTTCTGTGCCAGCGACAGATACGGCGAGGCCCATGTCTTCCGGTTGAAGTCGCGCCACACCTGCTGATGGCCGCGGCTCCACCGATACCGTTGCCGCCAGTAGCTGCCGAGGGTGACCACACCCTCCTCCTCGTCGACGGCCGTGACGTCGTAGCGGACGCGGTAACCGCTCAATAGCAGACGCAAGGTCAGATCGGTGTCTTCGGTCACCGTCAACGGGTACCAGCCGCCGAGCTTGCGCAAGGCGGAAGTTCGCACCGCGCAGTTCGCCCCGCCGTAGGCGGGAAGCCCGAACACCGCCTGCCGGCCGTACTCGTTCACCAGGTATCCGGCGGTGTAGTCGATCTCGACCAGGTGGGCGAGCGGCGAGTCCGCCCCGTTGTTGATGACGCACCGCCCCTGTGCCGCGGCGACGGTGGGATCGGCGAAATGGCGGACGAGGCGACGGACCACGTCGGCGTGCGGCCGGTGGTCGGCGTCGAAGACCACCACGATCTCGCCCGTGACGTGCTCCAGCGCCGCGTTGAGGGCACCTGACTTCCCGCCCGGCGAGCCGGCCGGGCGACGGATGCAAAGGCCGGCTCCGGTCGCGGTCCAGGCGTCGAGAAGCTCGCCGGTACGGTCGGTAGAGCCGTCGTCGACGATGATGACCTGTAGCAGGCCGGCCGGGTAGTCGAGCTGGCCGAGAGCCCCGGTCAGCCTGTCGACCACCGCCTCCTCGTTGTGACACGAAACCAGCACCGATACCGCCGGCCAGTACGACGGCTCGATCAGGGGCACCGCCAGGTCGGCCCGAACCGTCTCCAGCGCCGAAATGGCGAACAGCAGGTGACGGACGAAGAACGAGAGATAGATGGCGGTAATGACGACGGCCACGATGGACACCGTCCTCGGCAGCCCCAGCCAGGCGATGACCAGAAGCGCGACTCCCGCTCCGATAAGGGGACCGGACAGCAGCCTCCGGTTCACTGAACCCCTTCCTCATGGCACGCGAAAGGTCCCGCTCATCCAACCCTCACTGACTAGTGCACGCCGGATCGCCGTTTGATCCCCCGCCAGCCAGATTTCTTGCTGGCGGGGGATCAAATGCCATGCCGGCACGCACATGAGGGGTTGCGACGGCCCGGGATGGCTGCCGCCCGCCGCCTGCGGCGCGCCTGATCTCCGAAAGGGGCCGGATTGAACGTCCTCGCCATCGGTGCTCATCCCGATGACATCGAGCTGGGCTGCGGCGCAGCGCTGCTGGCTCACGGGCAGGCCGGGCACGCCGTCACCATGCTGGTGATGACCGCGGGCCTGGGGCCGGCCGAGCAACGCGCCCGGCCCGAAGAACAGGAAGAGGCCGCGGCGCTGCTGCGGGCCAGGCTGGAGTGGGGTGGGTTCGAGGACGGCCGGATCCCGCCCGACGGCCCGGCAGTCCAGGTCATCGAGAGCACCATCGCGCGGACCGGCGCCGAGGTCATCTACACTCACGCGCCCGGCGACTCCCACCAGGACCACCGGGCGGTCGCCGCGGCCACCGCCGCCGCGGCACGCCGGACCCAGCGCGTGCTGTGCTACGAATCGCCGACCAGCCTGGGATTCTCCCCCACCCACTTCGTGGATGCCGACGGCCTGGTCGAGGCCAAACTCGGGCTCATCCGCGCCCACCTGTCCCAGGTCATGAAGAACGGCCTGGTCGATCTGGAGGCGGTGGAAGCCCAGGCCCGCTTCCGTGGCTTCCAGGCCCGCGTGCGCCACGCCGAGGCCTTCGAGGCCACCCGCTTTGTCTGGGAGATCCCCCAGCTGCGCCACACCGAAGAACAGGTGAGTGCGCTGAAGAAGGAGAGTGCGCTCTGAACAGGAAGACAACGTTATGAGCAGTTACGTCCGCCGAGCCGCGTTCGCCGCGCTGCTCACCGCGCCCGTCCTGGCCGTCCCGGCCCTGTCCGCGTCGGCCGCGCCCGCTACGCCGGCCACACCAGCGTCGTGTCCTCTCCCGGGGGACCCGCAGTCACCGAACCCGATCGGCCAAGCAGAGGGGTTGATCGGCAACCTCAGCCCCGCCGCGGGCAGCGCTGTGGCCGCGGGCGCCACGATCAGCTTCCTGATCGCTGACGAGGGGCCGTTCCGGACCCCCTTGTCCGGTGATGTCGTCGTTACCGTCAATGGTGTCCGGGTCATGGCCACCGCCGGGGCGCAGGAGAGCGGCGTCCCGATCACCTACGCCGACCTCGATGACAAGGGGTCGCAGTCGAGCGCCTGCGAGGTTCCGTTCTCCTTCGTCCTGCCCGCCAGGATCAGCGGGAGTGCGCACATCCGCGCGACCGCATACGACGGCGACGGCGAAGTGGAGAGGGTCTCCTGGACCCTCACCGTGCAGACGACAACGTTGCCGGACGGTGCGGTCGGCGGCATCGCCCTGGCCGCCCTGGCAGGCGGCGTCCTGTTCTTCACCCAGCTCTGGCGACGGAACCGGCGGTTTGGTTAACAGCACCACTCCAGCGGGCGAAATACTGCTTCAGGCGCAGCCGTACGATCGGCGGCGGTTCCTCCAAGGGCAGCTCGTGCGCCGTGGTCAGGAAGCCGCGCAGCCAATCCACGGTGCGGAGGGTCCGCTCGTCAGCCTCGGCCACCTGGGCGGTGACCCGCTCGGCCCGGTCCGCATCCAGCCGGCCCTCCAGCCAGTCCAGCAGTATGCGAAAGCTGGGCCGGCTCAGGTCAATGCTCACAGGTTGGCATCCTCTCCCAGCAGCGAGCGCAGGCGCTGCAGGCAGCGCGCTCGCATCGGTCCGATCCCGCCTATCGGGCGCCCGAGCCGCTCGGCCACCGCGGCGTAGGAGGGCGACGCCGGATCGAAATACAGGGCCTGGATCAGGTCACGACAGGCCCGGCTCAGTCGTTGCAGTCCCTCATGTACCACCGCGGCCCGCTCCCAGGTCGCGATGGCATCATCTGACCAGCTGACCCCTTCGAGTCCGAGGCGTTCCCGCTCGCTATGCCGCCGCTGCCGCCAGGCGAGCCGCCGCGCCACGCTCATCAGCCAGTAGGCCACGCGCTGCTCTTCGCGCAGCTTCTCGATCGATTCGAGCAACGCTATGAACGTCATCTGGGTGATGTCGGCGGCCTCCTCACGAGTCACGCCGTTACGCAGGGCCACCGAGAAAACCAGGCGTTCGTACCGCTCTACCAGCAGTTCCCAGGCCTCGGGGTCACCATCGCGGCAGGCCTTCAGCAGTTCGAGGTCCGAAGGGCCGACCTCTCCATCACGGAGAAGCCTAGGCCAGGTCTTGTCGGTACTCAGTGAAGAAGTTTCCACAAAGCCCCCCACGGCGCAGGCCGTTCCCGCTAGTCCTACCTAGGCCGCGGTGGCATGGCGGATGCCGGTTCGGCTCGGGCCGGACCGGTACTAGTAACTGATTCCGCCAGATGCCACCATCACCGACCGGAGCCGGCTCGGTTGTCACACCGGGAGACGCTAGTCCGCAAAGTTGTCGACAAGACCGCTGAAAAATGAACTCTCTCTGGCATCGGTAAAAAAATGCCAGCTGGCCCGGCGCACCCTGTGGCGCACCAGGCCAGCATGCGGCAGGCTGCCCAGCTGGATCAGGTCACGCTGGGCTGGGCTGGGTCCGCCGGGAGCGCCTGCGGAACTGCATCCACACCAGGCCGATCGCGGCCAGGCCCGCGAAGACCATCCCGCCGATTTCACCGATCGGCACCTGAGTGCTGCTCGTCGAGTACGTGCTGCCATCGGCAGAGTACGTGACGAAGATGTCCATCTCATTATCTGACGACCCGGTGAGGCTCGGCCCGGAGAAGCAGACGACGACGAGTTCCTGGCTCGCGCCGTTGGCGATGCCGCCGAGGGTCTTAATGGTGGACATGGACGCCTGCAGCGTCCCGCTGAAGGGCGCGGAGGTACCGTTCACAGCAGGCGAGACGCTGTTGGTCGTGGTTCCGTCGGCGTGGACCTCGCGGAGGACCGCGGATCCCTGGAATCCGGAACTGCACCCGACGCTAGTCGCCCAGGTGGGCGTGCTGCTCGTGGGACCGCTGGTCGGGTTCAGCTGAACCGCGCCCGGGTTGGTGCCCACGGCGGCCTCGGCGATTCCCTCCGCGCCGAGGAGCATGCCGCCGGCCACGCCTAGCACCAGTGCCGTGCGGCCGAGCCGCCCGGTGGCGAGCGGTTTCAGTTTTGGCCAGTTCATTCGGTATACCTTTCGTTGAAGGTTCATCTCCGGCCTTCCTGTCGAGGCGGACGCGCCTGGTGCGCGTCCCACGGAGAGTCCGCGTGCGGACAGTGCCTTCCGTCTGCCCGGACGTGCCAGGTCCGGGCAGACGCCAGGCACTTGCGGGGCGCGTCAGACCCGGGTTTGGTGCCAGGGCAGCCGCCACTGTTCCACAAGTGCGCTAACCGACCGCGTCTGATCCAGCCGCGCCGGGAATTCACTTGGGATAGGACGTTCCGCTCCCGGCCGGGCAAGGATCCGGATCGAATCGCTAGGAGGCCCGGTGCCGGCGGCGGGTTAGGACGGTGAGGGATCCGGCGGCGGCCAGCGCGGCGAGGAGGATGGCAGCGAGGCCCAGGGCCGGGAAGTGGCCGGCGGCCGACGGCGGTGCGGCCCACGGAGCCGTAGCCGGCCAGCCGGATCGCAGGGCGATCAGCTCGCCGGCGTCAGCGGTGGTGAACGGCCAGATTCGCTGCTGGGCGGCGGCGCCGGCGCTGATGGTAGCGGCCGCGTTCAGCGCCTGGTCCGGCCGGCCGGTCAAGGTCAGCGCCCACCCGCCGACCGGCCAGTAGCCGACCGGCTGCCGGGAGACGTCCCCGTCCGTGTCGATCGGGGCGGACTGGTCGGGTTCGGTCCACCGAGGCTGCATCCGCTCCAGGTGAGACAGGATGCTCGCGGCCTGCGCCGGGGTGGCCAGGCCATATGCGATCGCCCAGACGTTCTCCATGGCATCCGGATACAGGACCGTCCAGGACGGTGCGGAGTTCGTTCCGTTGGCGGCCCTGGCCCAGTTGAAGCCGCCGGAGCGCGGATTCCACAAGGAAGCCACGCCGCTGGCGACCCGGCGGGCATCCATGGTGGCCCGGGTGGCGAGGGCCGGCTCGCCCAGAGCCGTGGCCAGCATCGCCGCCGAGCGAAGTCCGCCGTACACCTCGGCGTTGTCCATCAGCAGCTTCTTGTGGTAGCCGGGTGTGGCCCAGGTCAGGCCGTCGGCCGTCTGCGTCGCTTCGATGGCCGCGACGGCCTTGGTGATCCCGCGGGCCAGGCTTTTCAGCCGGTTCTGGTCCGGGTCGGCCTGCCAGGCAGCCCCGGCGGCGGCCAGGAACATTCCCGCGTACGCATCGGTCGAGTCGTAGGCCTGAGCCGATGTCTCGGTGCTGAATTGGCCTGGGCCTCCGGCCGCGGCGCCGCCGGCGACCAGATAGTCGGTCACGAACCCGGCCGCATCCTGGTGCGCCTGATACCAGGTCAGCCACCGCCAGGCGGCGTCGGCGTCGGCGTGGTCACGCAGCTCACCGGCGGCCCGAGCCAGCCCGAGCGCGGCGTAGCTGGCGACATAAGGCAGGATCCGGCCGTAGTCAGGCACTGGCTCGATGGCGCCGTCGGGCAGCTGCGCCTCTCGTATCCAGCTGGCATCGTCGCGTACCGACCTAACTTCGGCCCGCACCCCGGCCGGCGAGGCCGGCCAAGCCGACGAGGCCGCCATGCCCGTGGCCGCGGCCAATGCGGTGAGGGTCAGTGCCGCCACGGCGCTGACCCCTGTCTTCACATGCCTATTGTGCCGCGCGGATCGCTGCGGTCGGCCAGCGCCGGAGCGGTGGGAGCGGGCAGGCTGACCAGCCGCTGCCCGGCACGCGCCTCCGCGGCCTCCACGCACTCCAGCTCGGCGTTCGTCCGCAGGATGGCGACCTCGATCGTGAAGGAAGCGGCAGGGTCGTCCGCGCGCTCGCGCCGCAACGTCTGCAGCGTCCTGGACTCGGCCAGCAACGCCTTGCGTTGCAGCCGGCAGAACCCCCGCACCTGGTCGGCGCCGCGCAGGCTGGCCGCCAGCACCTTCTGGACGAACTCGTCACGGAAGCCCCCACTGCGCCGGATGGGCTCGCCGAGCCAGCCGTTCAGCTGCTCCCGCCCCGTGTCGGTGATCTCGAGCACGCTACGGTCCGGCCGGGCCCCGGCCTGGGGCTCCACGCGCGAGGTTATGAGGCCTTGGTGTTCCATTTTGTGGATTACCTCGTAAATGTAACCTCTATTTAGCCCGCCGTACTCCGGTCCTAGTGCAGCCTCGATGCGGGACTTCATCTCCCAGCCATGGCTTGGCCCTTCCTCGAGGAGCGCGAGGATCACGTGCTGAAACGCCACTCACCGAAGATACCCGCACGCGTGCTCGGCGTTGGCCGGCAGGCATGTTAATGGAACTGGGAGCAGAGCTGAAGCTGACCCGGGTCACCTGGCGGAGCAGCGAAGCGACGGTGCCGAATTCGCCTGGGCCTGCGGCCGCGGCCGGCGTCACCCTGCACGTGCCGCCAGGGCAGAGCGTCGCTTTGTACAGCGAGCCTGCCGGCGACGCCACCGAACTGCTCAGCATCGTCGCCGGGCTCCGCCGGCCGAGTTCGGGGCAGGTGATGGTGGACGAGGTCGCCGTCGAGCAGTTGAGCGGTCCGGCACTGGATGACTACCTCGCTAGCCGAGGGCTGCTCAATGCGCGGTTCCCGCTGGTGCCGCGGCTGCCCGCCGAACAGCAGTGGCGGACGCTGATCGCCCGGGCGCTGCGGCTGTCCCCTCGGCTCGTGCTTGCCGAGGATTGCGCGCCGGGCCTGGATTCACGCAGCGCCACCGCCGTCCTGGACCTGCTCATGGATGTCCATGCACAGTTCGGGTTCACGCTGCTGCTCACCGTCAGCCGCCTGGCCATGGCGTCGCACTGCCAACGGCTGGTACGCCTGGCCGGAGCCGCTGTCATCGAAGACGAGCTGATAAACGATGACCCCTGGACACGCGATCGCGTCGATCGGATCGGCTGAACCGGAAGGAGCACCACCCATGCGTCCCATCCGCCCGCGGTTCCTCGCCGCCATCTTGCTGGCCGGGGCACTGGGTGCCTGGATCGCCATAGGTGGCCCGCCGGGCGGCGCCAAAGCGGCGACGTCCAGCTGCGTGACGATTCCGGTCGCGGCCAGTCCGTCCCCCTCGGCGTCCGCGACCCCGTCGCCCAGCTCATCCCCGGCCAGCCTGTGCGTCAGCGTGGCGGGCGTGCAGAACAGCGTGAGCACGGGCGATGTCGCGTACTGGAACGTGCAGGTCTGGGCGCAGGGTGGCGTGCCCGGCGCGTCGGTCGCCCTCTCCGTCGATCCGGGCGGGCTGACCGCCGCGTTCACCGGCTCCTGCCCCAGCGGCAACGGCGCCGCCAGCTGTGCCGTCGGCGACCTCGGCGTCGGCAGCGCTCCGGCGACGTACCAGATGCAGGCGCAGGTCCCGATCCCGTCCTGGGCGGCCAACATCAGCTCACTGACCCTCACCGCCACCGCCACCGCGGCGGCCACCAGCACCCAGGCCGGTCAGACCATGACCGTCACCGCCCCCGCCCCGTCAGCCAGTCCTACCCCGGCCTCCTCCCCCAGTTCCAGCTCCGCCGCGCCGTCCGCTACCCCCGCCTCGTCGGCCAGCCCCACGAGCACCTCGCCAGGCACCTCGTCGTCCAGCACCACCCCGGCCCGGTCCAGCAGTCCGGGCAGCTCGGCGGGACCGTCCACCATCGCGCCCAGCACGGGAGGACTTCCCCCAGTGCCGCTCGGCCCGGTGCCTTCGCTCGGCCCGATACCGTCGGCCACCGTGGGCCCCGCGCCCGAACTCCTCATCCCCAGTGGCACCATCGACGGCATGCTGCCGGTGATCGCGGCCAGCCCTTCCAGCACACTCGGGTCCAGCCCGGCCGCCGAGGTCCAGGCGCTGCCGGTGACCACCAACGACTCCGCGGACTCCGGCTCCGCCCTCGGCATGCCGGTCGGCACCGCTCAGACCATCGGGCTCATTTTCCTGTTCCTCGCCCTCGTGCTGGCCGGCACCCGCGTCACCCCCTGGTTCCGGCGGCGTTCGCGCTGATGCCACCATGGGGACATGCTGGCGGATCTGGTGGTGCGGAACGCGCTCATCGCCGACGGCAGCGGCGGTCCGCTCGCTGGCGGCGACGTCGCGGTGGCCGAGGGCCGGATCGTCTCGCTCGGCACCGGACGAGTCGCCGCCGGCCCGGGCACGACCGAGCTCGACGCCCGCGGCGAGCTGGTGTGCAGCCCTGGCTTCATCGACACGCACACCCATGACGACGCCGCGCTGATCCGGTACCCCGGGCTTGAGTTCAAGGTCGCTCAGGGCTGCACCAGCCTGGTCATCGGGAACTGCGGGTTCAGTGCCTTTCCCGCCGTGGGCGGCGACGATATCGCGGCGGTGGCGGACGCCGGCTGGACGGACCTGGACGGGTACCGGCGGGCGGTGACCGCGCGCGGGTTCACCTGCAACGCCATGGCGCTGATCGGGCACAACACGATCCGAATGAGCGTCATCGGCGCCGGTGACCCGCGGCCCGCCTCGCCGCGTGAGCTCGCCGCGATGCGCGCGCAGGCACGGCGGGCGATGGAGCAGGGCGCATGCGGGCTGTCCACCGGGCTGATCTACAGGCCAGGCAAGTGGGCCAGCACCGAGGAGATAGCCGAGGTTGCCCGCGGCGCCGCCGAGGGCGGCGGCTTGTACGCCAGCCACATCCGTAACGAGGGCGACCGGCTGCTCGAAGCGGTCGGCGAGGCGGCGCGGATCGGCCGCGAGGCCGGCTGCCCGGTACATATCTCGCACCACAAGGCGGCCGGACGGGAGAACTGGGGCAGAGTTCGCGATTCACTGGCCGTGATCGACGAGGCGAATTCGGCGGGCTCCGACATCACCCTCGACTTCTATCCGTATATCGCCAGCAGCGGCCCGATGGGCGAGTACGTCACCGCCGATACGGTCACCCAGGAGTGGGCTGAGCGGAACCAGTTCGCGAACTGCCCGCCGTTCCCGGCTTATCAGGGCCGCCGGGTCAGCGCGGTCGCCGCGGCCGAGGGGCTCACGGTTTCCGAGCTGGTCGGCCGGGTGCTGACCGCCCCGGGCGGCCCGCGTACCATCACGATCGGCTTCGGGATGTCGGAGCAGGACCTCATAACGAACATCAGCCATCCGCGGATGATGATCGGATCGGACGGCATCCCGGATCTGGACGGAATGCCGCATCCCCGGTTGTACGGGACGTTTCCCCGGGTGTTCGCCGAATACGTCCGCGGCCGGGCAGTGATCTCGCTCCAGGAGGCGGTCCGCCGGATGACCAGCCTTCCCGCCGCGCGGTTCGGCCTGGCAGGGCGCGGCTTGCTCGCTCCTGGCGCGCACGCCGACCTGGTGGTGTTCGACCCGGCGAAGATCCGGGACCTGGCCAGCTACACCGAGCCCAAGCAGGAGCCCGAGGGAGTGCACTGGGTGGTCGTCAACGGCCAGGTGGTGTTCGATCACGGCCATCACACCGGCGCGCGTCCCGGCCGGCTACTCCGCTTCGCGACCGGTTGAGCGAGACGGGCCGTACAACCACCGCCGTTCGTAAGAATGGTCCTGATCTTCGAGGATGCCAGCTACCTGGGTGAGCAACGCGCCGATCGTGGCGGTGGCGACATCGTGCAGCAGCAGCTGGTCCAGCCCGGCGCCGAGCGGAGGCCGGTAGGAGCCGGTCAGCGTCACACGCACCTCCTGGTCCCCCGCGGCGGTGAGCCGGATATCCGCGTCCAGCGCGGGAAACAGGCCGCCGGTCATCCCGGCCGCCTCCCAGCGCAGGCCCACGGTGACCTCGTCATCGCGGTAGGCCGGTTCGGTGAACAAGACCCGGACCAGCCGGGACGCCCCGGGCACCGGCCCGGCCGGCCCGGCCCGGAGCAGGTATGCCACGCCGCCGTCGTAGATTTCCCGGGACGCGGCATTCAGCCCGGCGCCGGAAACCAGCTGGGCAAACCGCGCGGACGCGTCGGCGAAGCTCACCGTCAGCGTCTGCTCCGCGGAGACGAACATCAGGCTAGCTAACCAGCCAGCCAGGGCGCCGGAGTAGTGACCAAAGTCCTTGGTCACCGGTGTATGCCGGGACTTTGGTCCCTAGCCCTCGCAGGCCAGCGCTCCATACGATGTCAGTGAGACATGGCGGGCAGGAGGACCGTGGGGGCGGGCATCGTTGTGACGGCCGCCTGCACGCCATGCCTCCGGTGCCGGAGTTCCTGAGCTCAGGTCAGGGGTATGCGCCATTCCAGCTTGGTGCCGGGCTTATCCGTGTCGTCGTGTGCGGCTGTGAGCCGGAGTTCGCCGCCGAGTTTCTCGGCGCGGGTGGCGAGGTTGCGCAGGCCGCTGCGGCGGGTGCCCGCCGCAGGATCCGCGAGGCCGGTTCCGTCATCGGTCACCTGCACCGACAGCACCCCGTCCGGGCCGATGTCGGCGATCACGTCGACCTGGGTGGCATGGGCGTGACGGGCCGCGTTGGACAAGGCTTCGCGGAGCGCGGCGAGTGCCTGCTCGGCCGCTTCCCCGGCGACGTCGGTGCGCAGTCCGGCGCCGAGCCGCAGCGAGGGAGCGAACCCGAGCATCGGTGTCATCTCCTCGGTCAGTGCGACGATGCTGGCGCGCAGGTCAGGCGCGGAGTCGGCCTGGTCGCGGGTCTGCAGCGCGAAGATGGTGGCGCGGATGTCCTTGATCGTGTCGTCCATCGCGTCGACCGCTTGGCTGATCCGGGTCCTGGCCTGCGGCCTGGTGATCATCGGCATGGTGCCCTCCAGCGACATGCCGGTGGCATACAGCCGCTGGATGACCAGGTCGTGCAGGTCACGGGCGATCCGGTCGCGGTCCTCGAACAACGACAGCCGCTCCGCGTCCGCGCGGCGGGCAGCCAGCTCGAGTGCGACCCCGGCCTGGGTGGCGAACGAGGCCACCACATCGGCCTCGGCGGGCGGGAACGGCAGCGCGCCGCGCCGCCGCCCGACGGTGAGCACCCCGCGCACGTTGCCGGGCACCCCCAGCGGGAACACCAGCGCCGGGCCGATATGGCCCATCGCGGTGCGGGTGACCGGCGCTACCCGCTCATCGGCGGCGTAATCCCCGGCCGTCATCGGCTCACCGGCGGACAGCACCAGCCCGGACAGCGACTGCCCGGCCGGTATCACCAGTCCCCGGGCCGCGTCCGCGCCGTCACCTTCGGCGTAGGCGATGGTGAACCGGCGGCCGTCCTCATCCGGGATCGCCAGCACCGCCAGGTCCGCGCCGGACAGCTCGAGCACCTGCCGGGTCACATCAGCCAGCACTTCGCCCGGCTCGTCCCCGGACAGCAGCCGGGTGGTGACATCGGCGCTGGCCTGGATCTGCCGCTGCTGCCGCCGCGCCGCCTCATACAGCCGGGCGTTGTCGATCGCCACCCCCGCCGCGGCGCCCAGCGCCACCAGCACCGCCTCATCGTCTTCGGTGAACCCGCCGCCGCCGCGCTTGCCGGTCAGGTACAGGTTGCCGAACACCTCCTCCCGGACCCGGACCGGCACGCCCAGGAAACTCCGCATCGGCGGATGCCCGTCGGGGAACCCCGACGAATCGCGGTGCTGTGCGATGTTGTCCAGCCGCAGCGGATGCGGATCATGGATCAGCAGGCCAAGCAGGCCGCGCCCCTCGGGCCAGTGGTGGATCTCGCCGATATCCTCCTCGGTCAGGCCCACCGGGATGAACTCGGCCAGCTGCCTGTCCTCGCCGATCACCCCGAGCGCGCCGTAGGTCGCGTCCACCAGGCCGACCGCGGTCTCCACGATCCGCCGCAGCGTGGACTCCAGGTCCAGGCCCGACCCGATCGCGACAACCGCACGCAGCAGGCCCTGCATCTGGTCCCGGGCGCTGAGCACCGCCTGAAGCCGGCCCTGCAGCTCCACCAGCAGCTCATCCAGCCGCAACTGCGGCAGAATATCCGGCCGGTCTCCCTCCCCACGCTCCATCGGCGCCTCCCGCGAAAAAGCTAAGACCATCATCGTAGAACGGCGGTGGTTTTACGAACCGCAGTGGATCAGAAGGCTCGGAAATCCGAGGGCGGAGCCGTACGGAGCACCTCGGTCCGGATCTCGCGGATGGCATTGTCAAGTTCGTCGATGGCGACCGCCACCCGCTCGCCTGCCGCGCCCTTCCCGAGGATGGCCTGCGCACTGGCCAGGCTCAGCCCGGCGGCGAAAAGCCGGTGCACGATATGGCCGGCGAATTCGGCCGCCGCCGTCTGCGGCGTTACCAGCAGATCCGGCGGCCGGATCCGAGGGTCATCCCGCTCCTCCCCCGCGTGACCCGGCGCCGCGCCGGAGCCGGAGCCCGGCGAGCCCAGTTGCCGGGCGACTGTCTCGCCGGCAAGGTCTCCATACAGTTCCAGGATCCGCAGGTCCCGGCCGGGCGGGCAGCCCGGTTCCCGGAAGTGAGTCGAGACCATGCCGATCAGCCGCCCGGCCGAATCGGTCAGCGGGGTGGACTGCACGGCCCGGAAACCCGCGGCGGCAGCGATCTCGCGGTGCGGCGCGAAGCCCGGGTCGGTAGTCACATCCGTGATAACCATCTGAGCACAGTGCCGTGCCGCCCTCCCGCAGGCGGAATGATCGTCATCGACCAGCGCGAAGTAGCCAAGGAACTCGGAGCTGAAACCGGACTGGGTGACGATCTTCAGGCCACCGGACACCGGATCAACGAGCTGCACGTTCCCGAAATCCGCTCCCGTCAGCGCCAGGGCACCATCCAGGACCCTCGGGAGCAGCACATCCAGCCCGGAGGCGTCACGCAGGTTCCCGGCCATCCCCTGCAGGTGCCCGATCGCCTCCGGCTCGTCAAGGCTGAACCGGATGAACGACGCGACATGGCCGGCCCGCCAGGCAAGCACCTCCCCGCCAGCCGGCGGCAGGCGGTCAGCCGCGCCGCGGTAAACCGCCTCGACCTGCTCCTGCAGCCGCGGCAGGTTCCGGCTCTCAGCCATCGCCATGACCACCACCCGCGCGAAGCCCGCTTCGCGAACGGCCGCCCGCCTGGCCAGAGCCGACCAGGCGTTACGGGACGAAGAACTCCGTCCCTGTCACCCTATTGCGCAGCACGAATCTTGCCTAGCCGCCCGGCACTGGCGACATCTACCTACAGTCCGAGGCCGCGGCATCCTGGTCACGCGGCGCTGATCGCGGTCCTGACGCGTGGCACGAATCGCAGGATCGCGTCGTCCGGCTCCACGGCGGCCGCGTCGACGTCCCGGAAGGACTGCTCCCGCTTGGCGGTCCCGTCCCCCGAACCCCGCGCAACCTTCAGCTGATACTCCGCCAGGCTCCTGGTGAAGTAGTGGTTGAGCTGAACCTGCTGCGTGGAGACCGGATCGTTGTGCGGCCCGATCACGGGCTCCTCGTTCTCGTTCACGCACCACCAGCCGTCGCGATATGTACAGAAATGCGAGCTCAGGGCCCTCTTCGTGCGCTCAGGCCGGACGATCGACTTGATGTGCCGGTTCCATTCCCACTGGACCGGGGTCCGGTACCTGAAATTCTCGATCTGAAGGCCCGTGGGCTTCTCCCGGTGCGAGGAGGATCCGAACGTCTGCCAGTTCACCCCCAGGGCGCCATACTTGTCGAAACGCTGGAGAAGAACGACCAGGTCGGGATCCTCAATTGGCACGATGAACTCGTCGATGTCGGTCAAGGTAAGCCAGACCGTCTCTCCGGAGACCCGGGAGAAGCAATCCATGTAGGCCTGATTCTGCCGACCGCGTCCCGGAGGACCGGTCCCTGGAAAGCTGACGACCTCGATGTCGTCGTGTTTCGCGAAAAGCCTGACCGTTTGCTCGACCGGTACCTGGCTCCCGTTGTCGTACAACACGAAATGGGTTACACCAAGAAGCCGGTGGTAGACGATCCACTCCAGAAGATAATCCCCCTCATCTTTGACAATAGCACATGCGGTGATGTAATCCATGGCGTCAGAATGACCTATTCCGCCTCATTCAGCCAGCCGCGGAACCGCCCGCAGTCAACGGTCCGCCAGCTTGCCCAGTCGATAACCGGAGCCGTTCATGGTTGTCTGATGGCTCGTGCTGACCGCCGGTCCACCAGGGACCCGGCGAAGCCGGCCGGCCGCGTCCGGACGAATGAGGTGATCATGGACATGAGTCATCGGCCCCAGGCCAGGGCGGCCCCGGGCATCATGCCGCCGATTCCCCCACCCGAGGCTCGCGAGAACGAGGAGATCGCTGCGCCGGACTTCGTCGGCGTCGGCACGATGCGATCCGGCACGACCTGGTGGTACCGCCTGCTCGCGGCCCATCCCGCCGTCGCGGAGCCGGGGCAGCGCGACAAGGAGGTCCACTTTTTCGATCACTACACGCGGGTGGCCGCGTTCGACCCAGCCTCGTACTACCGTTACTTCCCGCGGCCGCCTGGCACGGTGTGCGGAGAATGGACCCCGCGCTACATGTACGACTACTGGACGCCGGCCATGCTGCGGCGGGCCGCACCGAACGCTAAGATCCTCGTGCTGCTGCGTGACCCCGTCAAGCGTTTCCTTTCCGGGCTGTCGTACAACCGGTCTCACGGCTATCAGATGACGCACGCGCTGCTGCACCAGCAGTACGAACGGAGCCTGTACGGGGTGCAGATCGGGGCGCTGTTCGCCCATTACCCGCCGGAGCAGGTGCTGGTCCTGCAGTACGAGCGCTGCGCGGCCGATCCGGTCGGCCAGATCCGCCGGACGCTGGAATTCATCGGCGTCGACCCGGCGGACTGGCGCGGCGAGTCCATGATCCAGACCCGGGTAAACCACAGTCGTGAGGCACCGCCCGAGCTCGACCCGGCGACGTACCAGGCGCTGTCCGCCGCCCTCTGCGCGGATCTGCCGGGACTGTTCGAGCTGGTGCCCGGCCTCGATCCCGGGCTCTGGCCCACCGCCGCGTTCATGCCACCGGGACTATCCGCGCAGTTCACCGGCGACAACGACCTCATGACCGATCCGGCTCGCCTCGGCGAGCAGCGGCGCGCCCAGCCGTTCCCACAATCCTCGCAGCCGAGACGAGATCACCACCAGGTCGAAGGCCTTGTCGGGAAATCCGGTCCAGGCCCCTATCGCGTGCAGTGAGCGGAACGGCCCGGAACCCCGGGCCTGCCGCAGCAGATCGCCGTCGAAGTCCAGCAGGGTGTAAGCCGAAGCGGCCGTGGCCCACCATTGGGGCACCGCTCCGCCGCACCCGACCACGGCCACCCGTCGCGGTGCATCGCCAGTCCCGGCCGTGGCCTCGTCGAGTTCCCGGGTGACGGTGATGCCGCGGGCTTCGCGCGCCCAGGAAAGCAGTGCGTGGCAGGCGGGCTCCACCCGCGACCGGGACCGCGCCCGCTGCTGAATCGCGACACGCGACATGGCCACGGTGACACACATCTCCACCAGCGGCGTCCGGTGCTTGGCGAGAATCAGATGGGTGTTGTCGATGGCGGTCTCGTCGTTGCCGTGATCGTGATCGACGGGCAGCCCGACGGCCCACGCCTCGCGGGACAGCGCGAGAGGTATCCCGGCATCGGTCAGCCGGAGGCCCAGCTCCACGTCTTCGCCGCCCCAGCTGCGGAAGTCCTCGTCGAACCCGCCAACCCGCCAGAAGTCGTCCGCCCGGATGGAGATGCTCCCACGCCAGAAGAGCCACCATGGCGCCGCGAGGCGGCCGAGATCGAATTCCACCTGAGCGAACTCATAGTGCCGGATGTCGCGGAACCGCCGGTCGAGGTGCAGGCGCTGGTACTGGTCCCCGGGAGATAGCCGGGCGATCTCGTTGCTCATGGTAACGGGCGGCCTGAACCAGTTGAAACCATAGACGTACCCGGTGACCGCACAGCGCCTGCCGTGCGCCTTGATGAGCGACGTGACATAGCCGCGGTTGGGAAGCACGCCGGGCTCGAGGAACGCGAGCACTGGCGCGGCCGCCAGCCGCGCCCCGCGGTTGCGGGCAGCGCTGAGCCGGAAGCCCATATCTTCCTGGGAGCAGTACCGAAGCCGGAGTTTGCGCTCGTAAGAACGGGCCACGCCGAGATCGGCGTCACTCGGCCCGTCGCCCGATACCACAACCTCGAAATCGCTGGCCGGCACCAACTGGTCCACCAGGCATTCCAGCGTTCGGGCGAGTTGCCTCGCCTGGCTGCGCACCGGGATCACCACGGAGATCTGGGGGCAAGGGGGCACGTCATGCGTTTTACCGGGCTTGCGGCCGGTGAGCAACCGACGATATACACAACCGGTGAAGCGTGCGGTCATCACCGGGGGTGCAGGTTTCCTCGGGTCACATTTGTGCGAAGAACTGCTCAACGACGGCTATGACGTTATCTGCGTGGACAACCTCCTGACCGGTTCCCGGCGCAATATCGCCCATCTCACCGGCCGGGACCAATTTCGGCTCATTCGCGCCGACGTGGCGCACGATCTGAGTGTGCCGGGCCCGGTCGATCTCGTGCTGCACTTCGCCTCGGCCGCCTCCCCCGCCGACTACCTCAGGCTGCCGATCCAGACCCTCACCGTGGGCAGCAGTGGCACGCTCAACGCCGTGGAGCTGGCCCGGCGCAAGAACAGCCGGTTCATCCTGGCCTCGACATCGGAGGTCTACGGTGACCCGAAGGAGCATCCGCAGCGCGAGTCGTACTGGGGCAACGTGAATCCAGTCGGCCCGCGGAGCGTCTATGACGAGGCCAAGCGGTACGCCGAAGCCCTCACCACCGCCTACCGGGACACCTACGGCGTCGATACCGGGATCGTACGGATATTCAACAGCTACGGCCCGCGGCTCCGCCCGGACGACGGGAGAGCGATCCCGACGTTCATCCGGCAGGCGCTGCGCGGCGACCCGATCCCGGTCACCGGCGACGGCGGACAGACCCGCTCGATCTGCTATGTCGACGACACGGTCAGCGGCATCCTCGCCCTGGCCGCCAGCGCCCATCCGGGACCGGTCAACATCGGCAGCCCAGACGAGATCTCAATGCGCGCGCTCGCCGGTCTCATCCGCGACCTCACCGGCTCCCGCTCGCCGATCGAGTTCACCGAGCGGCCGGTCGATGATCCCGCCGTGCGCCGCCCGGACATCACCCTGGCCAGGACGGTGCTCGGGTGGCAGCCGCGTATCTCGATGGAGGACGGCCTGCGCCGCACGATCCGGTGGTTCGCCAGCGAACTCGGCCGGACCGCGTAGTCGCGCCCGGCGACACGGGAGGCTCAGCGGCCGACGGCGCCGCGGCCGCTCACTCCCTGCCGCGCAGCGGAGACTTGTCGCCCACCAGCCAGTTGTGACCGAACGGGTCGTGAAATCCGCCCTGCCGGTGTATCCCCCATGGCCGGTGATGCTCTTGCACGCTACCGGCGCTGCCGCTCGCGCCTGCCTGTACGGCCCGCTCGACGAAGGCGTCCGGGTCATCGGCGAAAAGCTCGATTCTCGCGGTGACCGTTTCCGCCATCTCAGGTGTGTCCCACCCGTTGTTCGCCGGCTCCGCGAGGAAGAAGGGCGCGCCCTCGACCTCCAGGCCGACGACCTGGCCCATGTTCCACAGCTCCGTGGCGCCGAGAGCGCGCTTGTACCACTCGGTGGCCTTCTGCGCGTCGGGTACTGCCAGCATCACCGAAATCACCGGGTGAGAGGCTTCTGATGCCACTTGTTGGCTCCTGTCGAAACGAGGTGTTCTGGGTATGCGCGGGCGAATGCGCTTTCCAGCCCGCAACCGGCTGCCGACAATGAACTTTAGTTCACGAACGATTACAAGGCCAGGCTGGCCGTCACGGCCTTGACAACCTCCGGTGCCTCGGGGGATGTGCCGGAACGGAACCGGGCCAGCACCTCCCCGCCGGACGAGACCAGAAACTTCTCGAAGTTCCACCGGACAATACCGGCCTTGCCATCCGCGTCGGCCGCCTTTGTGAGCTCGGCGTACAGCGGGTGCTGATCCCGGCCGTTCACCTTGATTTTCTCAAGCATGGGAAACGTGACGTCATACGTTGACGTGCAGAATTCCCTGATCTCCTCCGGCGTGCCCGGCTCCTGCCCGCCGAACTGGTTGCACGGGAAGCCGGCCACGGCGAATCCCCGGTCGCTGAACTGCCGGTGAAGCTGCTCCAGCCCCTCGTACTGAGGCGTCATACCGCAACGCGAAGCGACGTTCACGACGAGGACCGACCGGGCCGCCAGTTCCCGCAAGGTAGTGGGCTCACCGGAGAGGGTGCGCAGGGGGATGTCGTGGATGCCCACTTGAATTCTCCTTCGCTCGGGTGCGGCCCATCCTCACCGGATTCGCCGGAGGGGAGCAAGGGGTGTCCAGCCGGCATGCGACGCGCTTGTGGTGCGGGCAATCCCGCCATACGGTATGACGCCGCCCACGCTCGCGATCCGGACAAGGCAGGCTGACAATGACCGAACCAGCAGATCTGCCGGGAATCCTTGCCGAACGGGCCAGCGCGACTCCCGGTACCGTCGCCTATGAATTTGTGTGTCCTGGACATTCGGTAAAGGCACTCACCTACGGCGAGCTGTGGCAACGGGCGGCCGGGATGGCAACAAGCATCCTGCGGTATCATGACGGCGCACACGAGCCGACGGTGATTCTCTATCCGCCCGGACTCGAGTACGTCGTCGCCGTCTACGCGTGCTTCCTGGCCGGCGTCCCGGCCGTTCCGGCATATCCGCCGGACCCCGGCAGGCCCGAGGCCAGCAGGGCCCGGCTGACGCGGATCATGCGAGACCTGGGCACGCCCACGGTGCTGGCCGACGATGCCGCGGCGGGGGTGGTCAGGACGTACGGTGGCCGGGTACTCACCCAGCGGGCGGATGACCGGCCCCGCGCTGGGCTGCCGCTTCCGGCGGCCGGCGACATCGCACTCATCCAGTACACGTCGGGCAGCAGTTCCGCGCCGAGGGGGGTAGTCGTGCGGCACGGTAACCTGCGCCACAACATGCGCGCGATTGCCCGCCGCATGCACGTCGACCGGACGTCACGGGCCATGATGTGGCTGCCCCCCTATCACGACATGGGCCTCATCGGCGGCATCCTGACCCCGGTTTTCGTTGGCTTCCCGGTCCGGCTGATGGCTCCTTTCGACTTCCTCAAACGGCCGCTCGAATGGCTGCGGCAGATCTCCGACTTCCGCGCGACCGTGAGCGGCGGCCCCAACTTCGCGTACGACCTCTGCGTGCGCAGGCACGCCAGGGAGGGCGGCGTCTCGCGTGCCGACCTGTCGTGCTGGGAGGTCGCCTTCAACGGCGCGGAGCCCGTGCGGACGCGAACCATGGAGGCGTTCGCCCGTACCTTCGCATCCGCGGGCTTTGATCAGAGGGCGTTCTTCCCGTGTTACGGGCTGGCCGAGGCCACCCTTCTCGTCTCCGGTGAGCACTGGGACGGCCGCCCGGCCGACGGTCTCGGCCGGGTCAGCTGCGGGAGCTCCGTGCCGGGCCAGACGGTGACCGTGGCCCACCCCGAGACGGGCGAGCCCCTGGCCGACGGCACCGAAGGCGAGATCTGGGTGTCGGGGCCGAGCGTGACCGATGGTTACTGGGACGGGACCGACGGCCATTTCGCCGAGCTAGACGGCAGACGTTTCCTCCGCACTGGCGACACCGGTTACCTCTCCGGCGGCCGCCTGGTGGTGACCGGCAGGACCAAGGACGTACTCGTGCACTGCGGTGCCAACTACCACGCGGCGGACATCGAGATGGCGGCGGTCGCCGACGACCCGGGCCTGCGCCAGGTGGCAGCCGCCTTCATGGCCGAACGGGAGGACGATACGGAGATCGTGGTCGTGGTGGAGACGCGAGGGGGCGACGGCTCGGCGGTAAAGACCGCGGCGGCGGTGCGACGACGTGTCCTCGCCGCCAGCGGCCTCGCCGTGAACACCGTTGTCGTCGCGCCCGCCGGAACGGTGCCGCGCACGTCAAGCGGCAAGATCCAGCGGCCGTCCTGCCGCGCCCGCTATCTGGCGGGCGAATACGACGATCTGCGCCCGCTGAGGCAGGCCTGACCGCACCCGGATTACCGGCCTTCGTCGAATGATTTCACCAGCCGACGCGGTGCCAGGTAACGCCACGCATCGGTAATGAGCTCCTCGAGTTCATCGGCGTCAACCTCGGCCAGCCGGACGAGTACGGCGGGGAAATTTCTGTAATGCGGCTCGGTAAAAAACTTTGCCGGGTCAGCGGCTATCAGCACATTTTTCTCCTGCTGATTAGCCGTCCGGATCGCGACGACTCCGGGGTTCGGTATCCGTGGCTCGCCCGGGGCGGCACGTTCATTCCAGGCCCACACCAGACCTCTGTATTTGCCTCCCCGGCTCCGGACGGTGAAGCCGAAGTGGTCGTCCGCCTCCCTGGTCTCGGGCAGCGAGAGAACGATACGGCGTACATCGGACTGGTCAGCCATGGCGATATGACATCTCCACGTTCGTCCGGCGGCATGGATGCAATGCCAGGATAGCAGGCGGCACACGACGATCGCCGTGGCCGTCTGTTCGACTGGGGAAAATGCCGGGGTTGCGCACGGCACAGGCCACTGTCTGAGAATTGATGTGCGCCGTTTTATCCGAGCTTTAGCGTATGACGCCGTCCGCGCATGCGAACAGGGAAGATCATGGCCGAAATCAGCGAAGGCTCGCTCACCGGAACTCAATCCGTTGTGCACAGGATCCGCGAGCATGCCCGCCGTACACCGGAAAGAACGGCGCTCGTCATGCTGCCGGACGGTGAATCGGAGGCAGAACGGGTCAGTTTCGGGGAACTGGACCGCCGGGCGCGTTCCTTCGCGGCGTTCCTCCGGGCACGGGAGGGGGCTGGCGAGCGTGTCCTGCTGCTCCTGCCGCAGGGCACGGGGTATGTCACGGCGTTCCTCGGCTGCCTCTATGCGGGGGCTGTCGCGGTTCCGGGGTCGGTTCCCGCCCGGGGACGGCAGACCGAGCGGATCGCCGGGATCATCGCTGACTGCGCCCCGCAGATGGTCGTCACGGTCCGGGCGAAGGCCGGCAGGATCCAGCAGATGCTGCCGGCAGGCTGCACCGCGGTGGGTATCGAGGACATACCAGAATCCAGCTACGCCTGGGAGGATCCGGGCATCGAGCCGGACAGGCTGGCGTACCTCCAGTACACGTCGGGATCGACCAGTCAGCCGCGCGGCGTGCGGGTAAGCCATCGCAACCTCGTCTATCAGTGCCGCATGCTGGAGGGGGGCGTGGGAGTCCGCGCGGACGAGGTCATGGTCAGCTGGCTTCCGCTGTTCCACGACATGGGCCTCATCGGCGGGCTGCTCCTCCCGCTGTCCGTCGGCGCGGCCGTCGTCCTGATGCCGCCCATGGCGTTCGTCCAGGCTCCGCTGCGCTGGCTGGCGGCCATCAGCAGGTACCGGGCAACCGCGACCTTCGTTCCCAACTTCGCCCTCGCGCTGTGCTGTGAGAAGGTCACGGAGGAGGATCGCCGGCGTCTGGACCTGTCATGCCTGCGCGCCATCGTCGTCGGCGCCGAGCCTGTCCGGGCAGAGACGCTGGAGGCGTTCGCCGCCGCCTTCGGCCCCGTCGGCGCCGGCTTCCAGACGCTGGTGCCCGGCTATGGGCTGGCAGAGGCCACCCTTGCCGTCTGCATTCATGACCGGAGCACGCCGGCGGCGATCACGGCGTGCGACGCGGACGAGCTGGGCCACGGGCGCCTGACGCCAGCGCCGCCCGGGAGCGCCAGGACACAGCGGCTGGTGGGTGTCGGGCGGCCGCTGCTGGATACCGAAGTGGTGATCGTCACCCCGGCATCCGGCCATCCATGCCCCGAAGGCACCGAGGGAGAGATCTGGGTGCGCGGTGAGACGGTCACCGCCGGGTACCGCGAACGAGCGGACGAAACGGCGTCCGTCTTCGGCGCACGCCTGCCGGACGGCCGCGGTCCGTTCCTGCGCACCGGGGACCTCGGAGTGCGGTACGGCGGGAACGTGTACATCACCGGGCGCCTGAAGGACCTGATCATCATCCACGGCCTCAACCACCACCCGCATGACATCGAGCGCACCGCCGGGGACGCTCACCCGGCGCTCGCCACGGACCGCGGCGCGGCCTTTTCCGTCACAGCCGACGGCGGCGAACAACTCGTCATCGTCCACGAGCTGAAGCTGTCGGATCGCCGCGCGGCCGATCCGGAGGCCGTCGCGAAAAGCATCAGGCTCCAGGTGACATCCGAGCACGACCTCGCTCCGGCGGCCGTCATACTGATCAGGCCGGGCTCCCTGCCGATGACCACGAGCGGCAAGGTGCGCCGCAACGAATGCAGGCAGCTCTACCTGGACGGGCTTCTCGCCGTCGAATACACGTGGCGAGGCGACGCGGCGCCAGCGGCCCCAGCCGGGTACGCGGCCGTCACCGGCTGGCTGGTCGCCCGTATCGCCGCCCTGAAGGGGCTGCCGCTGGATGAGGTCGCGGTCGATGCGCCCTTCGCCAGCTTCGGCATTGATTCGGTGACGCTGGTCGGCATCTCCGGAGACCTCCAGGGATGGCTCGGGCGCCGGGTCGATCCGCTGTGCCTGTACGACCACCCGACCATCGCGCGGCTCGCGCGGTTCATCTCGTGCGGCGAGCCGGCGGCCCGCCTGGAGGATGGCGCGCGCACCTCGCAGCCAGTCGCCGTGGTCGGGATGGCGTGCGAGTTCCCCGGCGCGCGCTCAGCCGACGAGTTCTGGGATCTGCTGGTGCACGCGAGGGATGCCGTCGGCACGCCGCCCAGGCCGCGCGAAGGGGCGGGTCCCGATGGCGACGGCCCCGCGGAACGGTCCTCGGCCGACGCCCCGCGGGGCGGCTTCATCAACGGCATCGACGAGTTCGACGCCGGGTTCTTCGGCGTCTCGGCCGCCGAGGCCCGCGTCATGGATCCGCAACAGCGGCTGCTTCTCACCGTCACCTGGCGTGCCCTCGAGGACGCGGCGATCCCGCCAGGCTCCATCGCCGGCAGCAACGCCGGTGTGTTCGTGGGCATCAGCGGCAGCGATTACCGGCAGCTGATGGCGCGCGACCGGGCGGAGCCCGATGGGTACGCCGGCACCGGCAATGCCCTGAGCATCGCGGCGAACCGGATCTCCTACTTCTTTGACCTCCGTGGCCCCAGCCAGGCCGTCGACACCGCGTGCTCCTCGTCGCTGGTCGCGCTCCATCAGGCTGTCGCAAGCCTGCGGCTCGGTGAATGCGATCTCGCGATCGTCGGCGGCGTGAACCTGCTCCTTGATCCCGGCATCACCGCGAGCCTGTCCCAGGCCGGCATGCTCGCTCCAGATGGCCGGTGCAAGACCTTCGACGCCAGTGCCGACGGCTATGTGCGCGGAGAGGGATGCGGCGTCGTCATCCTGGAGCGCCAGGCCGACGCGATTCGCCGGGGCGACCGCCTTCTCGCCCTGATCAGGGGCTCGGCGGTCAGCCAGGACGGGCAGAGCAACAGCCTTACCGCCCCGAGCGGGCTCGCGCAGCGGGCCGTGATCCGCCGGGCTCTCGCAGCCGCCGGGCTGCCACCGGAGCAGGTCGGCTACGTGGAAGCACACGGGACCGGAACGAGTCTCGGCGATCCCATAGAGGTCGGCGCCCTGACATCCGTCTACGGCGGCACCGGACCCGGCGCGCCCGTATGGGTAGGCTCGGTCAAGACGAACATCGGTCACCTGGAGGCCGCGGCGGGCATCGCGGGCTTCATCAAGCTCGTCCTATCGCTGCGGCACGGGCTGCTCCCGGCCCATTTGCATCTACGCCAGCTCAACCCCTACATCAGCCTCGATGGGACGCGGCTCCGGATCCCGGAGGCGGCCCAGGAGTGGCCCGCGGGCCCATACCCCCGCGCGGGCGCGGTCAGCTCCTTCGGGTTCGGCGGGACCAACGCACACGTGATCGCGACCGAGAGCGCCGAGAGCGCCGACCCGCCGCCGCGGCAGCGCGAGCACAGCGGGGACGCGGAAGCGGGGTGGTACGTGCTTCCCGTCTCCGCGAAGACCAGGTCTGCGCTACTCGAGCTCACGGACGGATATGCCGGCTTCCTGAGCGGCCCGCCAGGTCGCGATCTGCCGCTGGCCGCGGTCTGCCACACGGCCGGCGCGCGCCGGGATCATCACCGGCACCGGCTCGCCGTGCTCGCGACCTCACCCGGCCATGCCGCAGAGCTGCTCCGGCGGTACCGCGCGGGCGATGCGCCGCCCGGCGTCGCCGCGGGGATGGCCGGAACCCGGACGTCCGCCTTCCTCTTCGCCGGGCAGGGAGCACAGGCCCCGGGCATGGCGGAGATGCTATACGCCGAGTACGCCCTGTTCCGCGACGTCGTGGACCGCTGCGATGAGCTGGTCGCGGAGCTTCTCGGCCGGCCCCTCCGGCCGACGATCTGCGGTACCCCCGGTGAGCAGGTGGATCTCGGTCAGACCAGGTACGCGCAGCCGGCCATGTTCGTAACCGGCTATGCCATCGCCTCGCTCTGGCAGGCGTGCGGTGTGCGGCCCGACTATCTGCTCGGCCACAGCCTCGGCGAGTACGTGGCCGCCTGCGTGGGCGGGGTGCTCAGCGCCGAGGACGCGATCCGGCTCGTCGTCATGCGCGGACAGCTGATGCAGGACCTCACCCCACCGGGCGCCATGTACGCGGTACACGCGCCGGAACGCGTGCTCGCGGGCCTGCGCGAGGACGTCGAGGCGAACGGCGACGGCCTGATAGCCATCGCGGCGGAGAACGGACCCGGGCATCTGGTGATATCCGGCGACCAGGCGGTCGCCGCAGACCTGGCCGAACGTTACGCGGCCAAGGACGCCCGCGTGTCACGGCTCGCGGGCACCCGGGCCTTCCACTCCCCGCTGATCCGGGAGGCGGCGCCGGAGTTCGCCCGGTACGCCGGCCAGATCCCGCACCAGCCCTCGCGCATCCCCATCATCTCCAACGTGACGGGCGAGGTCGCCACCATCGACCCTGACTACTGGGTCCGCCAGATGCTCGGCCCGGTCCGGTTCGGTGCGGGCATCCAGACACTCGCGGCGCGAGGCTGCCAGACGTTCGTTGAGGCCGGCCCGAATCCCGCGCTAACCGCCGTCGCCGCCGCCGCGCAGCCGGACGCCAGCTGCCTCCTCAGCGCCCGTCGCGGCGATACCGACGGCCGCCGGTTCCTGCGCAGCCTGGCGGCGTGGTACGCGGACGGCGGCGGCGTCGACTGGCCCGGTCTGCACCGCGCCCGCTCCGGGAACGCCGCGCCGGCGCCGGGCGTGGTCCCGCTGCCGGCCTATCCGCTGCGGGCACAGCGCTACTGGTACGTTCGCGGGCGCACGGAGCAGTCCGGGACACCGTCCACGGCGCATCCGCTGCTAGGCGTGGCGGCCGATCTGGCCGGCACGTCAGGCCGCTGGTTCAACCAGGCCGTCACGACCGCGCGGCCGTGGTTCCTTGGCCAGCATCGCGTGCTGGGCGCTCCGGTGATGCCGGCCGCCGCGATCATCGAATGGGCGCTGGCCGCCGCCCGCACGGCCGCCGCCGGCGAGGCCGGCACAGCTACCAACGGCACAGCGCAGGCATGGACCCTCGAGGGCGTGAAGTTCGGCCAGCTCATCCAGCTCACCGACGATCAGCCTGCCGATCTGCAGGCGGCGGCGGACCCGAGCGGCGAGGCGATCCGTCTCGGGTGCTTCAGCCGGGTTCCTGGTCGCGGCACCGGATGGACCGAGAACGCGACGGTCGCCGCGGCCCGGCCTGCCGGGCCGCGGACGCTGCCCCCGGACCGGGATCCCGCCGAGCTGCGCACGCGGATGACCACCCGCGACATTCAGGACCTGTACCCGCGCCTGCACGCCCTGGGCCTCGACTACGGCCCGGCCTTCCGCGGCCTGAAACAGGTATGGGTCCTGCCCGGCGGTAGCGAGGCGCTCGGGCTCATCGAGGCAGGCCCGGCGGCCGGTGACGCCGGGGCGTACGTGCTCCATCCGGTGACGCTCGACGCGTGCTTTCACGTCGCAGCGGCCTTCCTGGACGGCGGGGAAACCCTCTGGCTGCCGGCCGGCCTCGGCCGGATCACGGTTTACCGGCAACTCCCCCAGCGCGTGTGGTGTCACGCACGCGCTCACGGCCGTCAGGAATCCGAAGACTTCGCGATGGACCTGGATATCCTCTCCGAATCGGGTGAGTGCCTGGCGGCGATCGAGGGTCTGCGGTTCAGCGCGCTGCCGGTAGCGCCTGAGAGCGCGCCGCTGCGCCGCTACGAGGTCGGCTGGCGGGAGTTGCCGGATGCCGCCGCTCCGGCGACGCCAGGGACGTGGCTGATCCTTGGCGCGGATGTCGCCGCCATCCGGGACTGGCGCAGCCAGCTAGCCGAGGCCGGGCACACCGCCATCGCCGTCGCCACCGGGCCCGGGGGAATGCCGCCCGTCCCCGGCACCCGCATCGTGAACCCGTACTCGGAATCCGGCGTCCGGCGCCTGTTCGCGGAGCTTCGCGCCGAGCTGCCGACGGTCACCGGGCTGATCCTGCACGGCGGGCCATTCCGGGCGCGCCGGAGCGAGGCGGCGACGCTGCGAGACACCTATCGCGTCGCCCGGCAGATGCTGCTGCTCAAGCATTTCCTCGCCGTCTACGCCGCGGAACGGCCTCAGGTCGTGATCTGCTCGGCGGGTGCGGCCATGACGAGGGCGGCGGACGCAGCGCCAGACCCCGCGCAGAGCGTGCTGACCGGGATGGCCCGGGCCATCACCACGGAATACCCGGAGCTTACTTGCGTTCAGGCAGACCTGGAACCCGGGGCGGCACCGCCGGTTCTGGAGGTGCTCAGCGCGGCGGCGAGCCTGTCCGGCGCGGGGCACATCGCGCTGCGTGCTGACCGGTGGTACGCGGCGCGCTTGCGGGAAAGCGAGCTGCCCGGTGGCGATTCGCCACCGGTGCCGATCAGGCCGGATGGCACCTACCTCATCACCGGGGGCCTCGGCGGCCTCGGGCAGGTGGTCGCCACCTGGCTGGCCGACCGCGGCGCGCGCTCGCTGCTGGCCGTCGGCCGGAACGTCGCGGACCCCGGGCCGGCGCAGCTCACGGCGCTGCGATCGCGCGGGGTACGCGTCACCGAGTGGCAAGCGGACGTGGCCGACCCGGCGGACGTCAGGAGGATCATCGAGCGCGCGGCGGCCGAGCTGCCCCCGATCCGCGGCGTCGTGCACGCCGCCGGTGTGTCGCACGACGCGAGCCTGGCGAATCTCGGCTGGGAGCAGTTCCGCAAGGTGCTGGACCCCAAGGTGCGGGGTGCCTGGCATCTGCACCAGCAGACCGCCGGGCTTCAGCTTGATTTCTTCGTGCTGTTCTCCTCGATCGCGTCGGTCACCGGATCGGCAGGGCAGTCGAACTATGTCGTCGCTAACGCCTTCCTGGACTGTCTGGCCAGGTACCGGCGGCACCGCGGCCAGACGGCGCTGAGCATCGGGTGGGGCCCGTGGGCGCAGGCCGGGATGGCGGCCCGCGCGGACCTCCTCGCCCGGCTTGACTCGATCGGCATGGCCAGTGTTCCCGCCGGCGCGGCGCTCGATGCGCTCGGCCGGCTGCTGGGCTCGGCCACCGCCCACACGGGCCTAGCCGCAATCGCCTGGCACCGCTTCCGGGGCGCCCTGGGGCGCAGGGATCCGGACACGCTCCTCGACGGCCTCCTGACCGCGGCTCCCGGCACGAGCCACCCGGATGGGTCCGACCGGGACGGGGATGTCACAGCCAGGCTGACCGAGCTGGCCGTCACGGAACCGGATGCCGCGCGCGAAATCCTGCTCACCGAGCTGTTCAACCGGGCCGTCGAACTGCTCGGCGTCAGCGCGGCGGACGGCGAAGAGCTGCGCTCGACGTTCCGGCATATGCGGTTCAGCGAGCTCGGTTTCGACTCCCTGCTGGCCGTCCGGCTGCGAAACAGCATCCTGGCCGGCTTCTCCGCGGACGTCCCGCCGAATGACCTGCTGGGGCAGAGCACGGTCCTCGACGCCGTGGAGCTCGTGCTGCAGCAGCTCGCGGCGAGGAACATCATCGCGGCCGACGGTGACGCGGATACGGCAGGACCTGGCATGGAAATTCTCACTTTGTGAAGGAGTACTTACCAATGAGCGAACAGGCTGTGCACATCGCGACGCAGATCGAACAGGAAAACGCGCGACTGACTGAGTTCCTGTCCGGCCTGACAGCTGAGGAACTGCGGGCCGAGTGCGGCGACCACGCCGGCTCGACCGTGGCCGCGGTCGCGGTCCACCTCGCGGACGGCGCGCGGCAGGTCCTGCAGTGGCTGGACGGCGCGAGCGGTCAGCCGGGGCAGGCGCCGATGGCCGGAACCGAGCCGCAAACGCACGACGGCCATGACGTCAGCGTCGCGGAGGTCGTCGAGCTGCTGAAGCAGAGCGGAGCGAAGTCCGCCGCGGTGGTCCGCGCGCTGACCGATGAGCAGCTCGGCAGCGTCCCGCCGGCCGCGGACGGGATCAGCGACGGCAAGACGCCGCTCGGGGAGATAGCCGCCACAATGCTGGCTCATCAGGCCGAGCACGTGCGGCACATGATGGAGGCGGTCGACCAGCAGCGCCGCGCCCCCATCTGACGGCGAGAATCAGCCGGCCCGCGCGACCAGGCCGGCTGAGGCGATGTTCGGGTCAGGCCATGTTCCGCCGGGCACCGCTGGCCAGGTCCCGCCGAGAGCAGATGACCACGGTCAGCGCGCAGAGCGCGACAGTGTACGCCGCCAGCAGCAGGCCCGCCACCCACGGCGGCAGGCCGTCGGTCTCGGGCTGGTGCGCCAGCGACTGGCCGGCCGCGAACGGCAGCCAGTGGCTGAACCCGGTCGCCGTCTGAGCGATGGCGCCCTCAATGAGATACAGGAACACCAGCGTGCCGATGATGGCGATGTACACGTTGCGGATCAGCGCACCGGCCGCGACGCCGATGGCGCCGAACATCGCACACCACAGGAAGCTTCCGAGCAGCGTCAGCCACAGGCTCGAGTTCCAGATATGGAATGAATAGCCACGGGCGTTCAGGGTCACTGTGATCGTCACCAGGTCCACCACCGCGGCGACGATGGCGAACCCAGCGCCCACCGCGGCGTAGAAGCCGAGCTTGGCCAGCAGCGCATGGCTGCGCCGCGGCGTGGAAAGGTACGTGTCGGCGATCGTCCTATGCCGGTACTCGCTGGTCATCGCGATGATGCCCAGGACGAGCGGGAACACTGACACCAGGCCGACGTGCGCACCGGCCGCGGCCATGTTCTCGGAGTGCTGCGCGTCGCGGCCGCTGCTGGTGATGACGTTGGCGGCCCCATAGGCGACGACGAACAGCGGGATGATCAGCAGCAGCCACGGGAGGCGTGTCGCGCGCAGCTTCAGCCACTCGGTGTGCAGCAGTGTGGTCACAGCAACTCCTTGGGGCTGGATTCGGCCGTTTGGGTACGGCCGTTGAACGACGCCTCGAGAGCAGCCAGATCCTTTCCGTCGCAGAACTCCGCGAACGAGCCGGCGAACCGCAGCTGGCCGCCGTTGAGGACCACGAGCCGGCCGGCGAGCGCGCTGACATCCGCGAGCTTCGGGCACGCGACGATCACCGTCTTTCCTTGCGCCGCCAGGCCAGCCAGAAGCTGACACAGCCACGCGCCCTCGGCCAGCTCGGCGCCGTCGGGCTGTTCATCGAGGATGAGTACCTCCGGGTCGCCGACCAGCGCGGCGGCGACTACCAGCCGCAGCCGCATGTCCCGTGAGTACCGGCGGATCGGTTCCCTGGCGGCGTTGGTGAGCCCGGCCCGTTCGAGGGCCTCCTCGGCCCGGGATCCGGGCAACCCGCTCGCGCACGCGAGGATCCGCAGGTGATCTAGTCCGCGCCGGCCGGGGTGAAGGCCACTCGGGTGGAGCACCGCGCCCACCACGCGGCGCGGCCGCGGCAGCTCCCGGTAACGCCGCTCCCCGATCAGGGCTTCCCCGGCGTCGGGATGGATCAGCCCCAGGATCATCCGCAGCGTCGTGCTTTTGCCCGCGCCGTCCGGCCCGACAAACGCGGTCACCTGCCCAGGTTCGATGCTGACGGTCAGATCCGAGACCGCCTTCACCGTGCCAAAGTTCTTGCTCAGCCCCCGGATCAGAACCTCCATTATCGACTCCACTCAGCCATAACAGCGCCTGCCGGCACTAATGCGGAATGCCCGACTGAGGAAATCATGGGTCATTGAGCCATGTCATACAACCCGCGACAAAGTACGCCATACATGCCGCGGAGGTTAGTCCGCCGCGAAATGCTCGGCCAGCCGTTCCCGCATCGCGATAATGGCTGGATAGTCATCATCATCCCAGAGCCGGCCCGCGAAGAGGTCGATAAAATTCTCTTCGAATTTCCGAACGAGCATGCCAAAGTAGAAAGTGGTCTCCCAGAATCCGTCGAGCATTGTCTGGGCACGGTCGAGGCCCCGGTCCGACCACCGCTCGAACGCGGCGAAAGGACGGACCGTGCCGCGCGTCTCGCCGGCGAGGAAGCCGCCGATCATGCGAGCCGCCTCGCGCGCCTCGGCCATCCCGATGTTCAGGCCGAAGCTGAAGAGCGGATCGACAAATCGATGTGCATCGCCGATACACATCCACCCGTTCCCCGTGTAGTCGTCCACGTGATACGAGTAGTTGGATGTCGCCCGGACTTCCTCCACGCGCGTGACATCGGCGACCCGGCCGGCCAGATTCCCGTTGAATTCCTTCAGCTCACGTTCGATGAAGTCCTCTTTCGACTCGCCTCGCGACCGGTAGTAGTCGCCCGGGACCACAAAGCCGATGCTCGTCCGCGACTCATCGAGCGGAATGAACCAGGACCAGTAATGCTTGTTCTTGAAGAAAGTGAGAATATTTCCCCACTGCGGCGTGTCACGGATCGCTCCGGTGAAATGTGAGTAGATCGCCACCTGCCTGGAGTACCGGCCGCGGTGCTTGCTGCCCGTCAGCCCGGCGTTGGCGAAGAACGTCCGCTGCCCCGACGCGTCGACAAGGACATCGCTCCCGATGCGCGCCGTCGACTGGTCCGGCAGGATCACTTCCACCCCGACGGCGCGGCCGTCGGGACTCAACAGCGGCGTGCTGGCGGTTCCCCGCACCACGGTGGCGCCGCGTTCCCGGGCGTGCCTCAGCAGCATTTCATCGAACGTCGACCGCCGGACCTGCCAGGCGTGCGACTCGCGGAGGCCGGACGCGGCGGTCTCCCGGACTTTGATCGGGACCCAGAACGGGGTGAAGCCGGCCGGCCCGTGGCCCCAGATCCCGCGTTTGACCGGGAAGCCCAGCGACGCCATCTGGTCTTCGAGCCCCATCTCCCGGATCAGCTCCGCACTTCCCCCGGTCAGCGATTCGCCTATGTGAAACCGCGGGAAGGTGTCTCTCTCGATAATCACGGAAGAGATACCGAGGCGCGCCAGGAAAATCGCGCACGCCGAACCAGCCGGACCTCCGCCGATAATCGCTACCTGCGTTTGCATGGCCGGATACTACTCCAGCACTTTACCGATCAGCCAGCGGTGCCCGAATGGATCCGTCACGCCACCCTGGAGCATCCGCTTGATGGGATGCGGGCCTGACATCGGGTAGTTGTGCTCGATAACCGGATCGCAGTCGATTGCGCCCGCGGCCACCGCGCGGCGGTGTACTTCATAAGGGTCGTCGACGAAGAGCTCGATCCGTACCGTGGTGTAACTGACCTGGTCGGGTGAACGCGTACCATAATCCGGTGTTTCGACCGCCAGGAAAAAAGCGGCGCCGTCAATCGCAAGGCCGGCCACGCCTACCTCGGCGTCGTTACCGATCCGCCACACCTCGGCAGCCCCGAACGCGTTCTTGTAGAACTCAACCGCGCGCGCCCCGTCGCTGACGGCCAGCATCGGGGATATCTGCGTTGCCATATTTTCTCCCTACGGACGAGGCGGACCTACGGCGTCCGCGCGCTTTGCCATTCCCAGACCCTCGCGGCGATCTCCGCGAGCCATTCGCCCGCGGCAATTGAATGATGGTCGCAGGGCAGTTCCTCGGTCTCCAGGCCCGCGCACGCCGCCCGCCAGGCGGGGACCGGATCCGGCCGGTTCGCGTGCTTCCCGGCGACGAACAGCAGGACGGGAAGATCCGAGAGTCCCGCACGATACCTGGCGAGCAGGTCAGCGTTCCGGGCGTAGATGGCCACCAGCCGTCGGTAGAGGCTGATGCCGGTGGCGGCGGGCAGCAGCTGATGGGCGAGCGCCGCCTGCCAGGCGACGGCCGACGGATCACCGGTGCCTGACCGGATATCCGATATCACGGCGGCGGGCAGGTGGCCGCCCGCGAGATCCATGAGGAAGTCCGCGTTCACCGCGGCGTCGTCCGTCAGCCGGGGAGAGTCCGCCAGCTCGCTGTCGATTATGAAGACATCGCATTCGCGCCCCTGATCCGATAGCTGGCGGCCGACCTCATAAGCCAGCACTCCGCCCATTGACCAGCCGCCGAGGAGACAGCGGCCGTCCGGGCTGATTCGCTCGACCTCAGCCCGGTACCGCGCCGCCATCGTCTCCAGATCGGGATCGCCATCGTCGCCCGCGTTTCCGGCCAGGCCACGGCTCTGAAAGGCGTGAACGGGTCCGGCCCACGCCCGCGCCAGCTCCCGGTAGCAGGCCACCGAGCCGCCCACCGGATGGAACAGGAACAGCTCTCGCCCCGGGCCGCCGGCGAGCTGGACAGCGGACCTGCCGGGTCGGCCGCCGTCCCGCGGACGGCCCGCCTTCCCGATGCAGGCGGCCAGGCCTCGGGCCGACGAAGCGCCGAACACGTCCCCGAACGCCAGTTCGATTCCCGACTCGGCCCTGAGCCGGTTGACGAGCCGCAGCACCTGCAAAGACGAGCCGCCCAGCGCGAGGAAATCATCGTCCGGGCCCACCCGGGGAACCCCGGCGAGTTCGGCCCACAGCTCGCACAGCCGCCGGACAAGCGGCTCATCCGGCCCCGGGACAGGCCGGCCGGCGGCGCCGTGATCCTGCGCCGTGCGCATCATGGCCAGCACGGCGTGATGGTCTGTCTTCCCGTTCGGTGTCAGGGGAAGACGATCGGCCAGCCGTATCCGCCGGGGAACCATGTAGTGCGGCAGCCTGGCGCGCGCGTGCGCAAGGACCCCGGCAGCGCCGAGATGTTCTCCCGGCCGCGCCACAACCAGTGACACCAGATGGCCGCGGGACTCCTCGGCGCAGACCACGCAGTCACGCACCGCCGGATGACTGCGGATAGCCGCCTCGACCTCGCCGGGCTCAACGCGGAACCCTTGGATCTTGACCTGCCGGTCTTCCCTGCCGAGCAGCTCGATGGTGCCGTCCGGGAGATACCGCCCGAGGTCACCGGTCCAGTAGAGCCGCTGTGCGGTGTCCGGATGGCGGATGAATCGTTCGCTGGTGCGCTCGTCGTCGCGCCAGTAACCGCGGGCCAGCCCGGCGCCGCCTATGTAGATCCGGCCGGTGGCCCAGGGCGGCCGAAGGCCGAGCGCGTGATCACGTACCGTCATTGTCTGATGACGCAACGGCGTGCCGTAGGGAATGCTGTGCCACGCGGGATCGACCGTGCCGACGTCGTAGCTGTTCGACCAGATCGACGCCTCGGTCGCGCCGCCCAGGGCGATGATGCGCGCTTCCGGCCACAGCGCGCGCAGCTTGCCCGGCAAAGAGACCGGAATCCAGTCGCCGCTGAGCAGGAAACAGCGGATGGGCCACCGCGTGCCCCCGGAACCTTCTCCCGCCGCCTCCGCCAGCAGCTCGGCCAGGGCTGGCACCGAGTTCCACACGGTGATCCGGTTCCGGCCGGCGGCGGCGGCCCACCCCACCGGGTCGGCCTGTGCCGTCGACTCTGGGATCACCAGGCAGCCGCCCGCCCCCAGCGTGCCGAAGATATCCCAGACGGAGAGGTCAAAGCTCAGCGAGGAGATGCCGAAGACCCGGTCCTGCGGGCCGAGCCCGACGCGTGCGCCGATGTCGAGCACCGTGTTCAGAGCCGCACGATGTTCCACCATGACGCCCTTGGGGCGCCCCGTCGAGCCCGATGTGTAGATGACGTAGGCGAGATCGGAGGATCTGCCGCCGCCCGGCCGCGGGGCGCGGGCATCCCCGGCGTCCGGCATGTCCACGATCAGCGTGGTCACCGCGGTAGCGCCGAGGTCTGGCGCGTGACCCGGCTGGACGAGCACGATCCGGGCGGAGCAGTCCGCGACCATCATGCGGATCCGCTCGGCCGGCAGCCCGGCGTCGACCGGGCAGTAAGCCGCGCCGGCGCGCAAGATGCCGAGGACGCCGGCCACCTGCTGCCAGCCCTTGGCCATCACGAGCGGTACCACGTCCTCGCGGCCGATGCCCCGTTCGGTCAGCGACACCGCGATGATCCGGGACACTCTCTCCAGTTCCTGGTACGTCATGGTGACGCCGGGCGCGACCAGGGCCGGTGCGGCGGGCTGGCTGGCCGCCCGCTTCAGGAAGCCGTCCTCGAGCCGCCCGGCGGGCGGCGCGCCGGACGTGCTGTTCAGCTCGGCCACGCGGCGCCGGTGGCCAGCCGGCACCGGGTCGGGCATCGTCAGGGCCTCGTCGGGCTCGGCCACGGTGCGCGCCATGTCCCGATACGCCGCGAACATGAGATCGGGAAGTCCCGCCGGGAACGCATCGTCGACTATGTCCCACAGGCTGTCAACCCCGCCGTCTGCGGCCTCCATGACCTGATTGTCGATCAGCACTTGCGGCGTGCGCATGCTGCTGTATACGGTGCGGCAGGCCGGCAGCGCAGCTGGCCTGGCCGCGTGGTCAGTCCCAGACGGAAGCATGCTCGTGAACACGTACGGCAGCATCGCCCGCGGTCGCTGGCCCTGGCGGATCGCCATTTCACGGGCGATTCGCACGGCGCTCACGTCGCCGTTCTCCAGATCGCTCCATAGCTGGCGCTGCGTTCGCAGCGCACGCTCCCAGAATGTGCCGTTCCCGCTGACCTCGACCGGGATGGTGGCGCCGAACTGCCCGACGACGCTGCTCCATTCCTCATGGCTGGCCGACCATCCCTGGTGCAGGACGTTCACGCAGAACCGAGGGTCCGCCGCCCACGCGCCGAGTGTCTCGGCGAACAAGTGCAGCATCGCCGTGGTGGGCAGCAGCCGGTGCTGGCGGAAGGTAGCGCACAGTCGCTGCCACTGAACGGCCGACAGGTGACAGACGCGCCGGGTGAAGCGCACCGGATCAATGCTCTCGGGCGGGCGGGCGAGCGGGAGCCGGGGCGCGCCGGGCAGCGTGCGGAGGCGCGCCTCCCAGTACCGCCACTGGCGGCTGTACCTGGCGCTCTCGCGGTTCGCCAGCAACGTCAGCACACAGTCCCGGAACGTCATCGGCGCGGTGGCCAGGACGCTTCGCGGATCCTGGTACAGCTCACGCCATTCTCGCGCCACCTGGCGGATACCCCGCCCGTCCAGCAGCAGCAGGCTCATGGCGATATGGACACGGGCCCGGTGCGGCCGGATGCGGCTGACCGCGATATCGAACAGCGGCCAGCGCGCTGGATCCACGCCGTGTTCGGACATCAGCGCGCGGGTCTGCCTGATCGCGGCCTCCTGGCGATCCGGACCGATGCCGGCGAGATCGGCGACCCGCAGCGAGAACGGGCCTGCCTCCCCGACGGACAGGACGCGCTGGGTGCCGTCGGGGAGCACGACGGTGCGCAGGTGGTCATGATGCGAGATGAGCTGGTTGACCGCCACCTCGGCCCGGTCGAGGTCGAGTCCGGCCACATCCAGCTCGGCATAGAAGCTGGGCAGGAAGCCGCCGAGCTCCACCAGGCGCGACATGCCCACCACGTAGGCTTCCTGGAGATCGGTCAGCGGGAAAGGCTCGTGCTCCGTTAGCGCTACGCCATCCATTCGGCCACCCTTTCCGCGAGCATGATGCAGCTGAGGTTGGGGGTCGCCCTCAGGACCGAGGGCATCACCGACGCGTCGACCACGTGCAGGCCCGGCACCGAATGAACCCTGCACCGCGCGTCGACGACGGCCATCGGGTCGGTGACCGGCCCCATCCTCGCCGTCCCGGCCGCGTGCCACAGCGGGCAGGCGAACCGGGCGATCGCCGTCTTCAGCAGGGCGCTGTCGGACACCATCCGGTCGGTCCAGATGACGATCCGGCCCACGAGCCCGGCCAGCGGAGTCCGGCGCACGATAGACCAGGCCAGGCGGGTGGCCTCCATAAGCTCGTCGATGTCAGCGCGTTCGGAGGCCAGTCCGAGCGTCACGGCGGGCTTGGCCTGCGGCGAGCTGTCCCTCAGGCGGACGGAGCCACGCGATGCCGGGGCGAGCAAGACGGCGGAGACCGACATCACCGTCTCCGCGCCCAGAGCGCGGCCGATCACGGGTATGTCGGCACCCGCAACGTTCGTGGCCAGAAAGACCCCCAGATCGAGACGGCCGTTCGAGGCCAGCGCCCGTGCCATCACCTGATGCAAGGGGCAGTCCGCTGTCCAGCTGGCCGTCGCCGGCACCCCCCAGATGGTGACCGCCGGATGATCGGACAGGTTCTCCCCGACTCCCGGTACGTCCGCGACGGGGTCGATGCCCACGGAGCGGAGCTGGCCAGCCGAGCCGATGCCGGAGCGCTGCAGGATGGCAGGCGTGTTAATGGCGCCCGCGGAGAGTGTGACCTGGCCCGCCCGTATCCGGCAGGACCGACGTCCGTCGACGACCCCTTCGAGCCCGACCGCGCGGCCGCGCTCCACGAGGACCCGCAAGACGTGACAGCGCTCGCGCAGCACCAGGTTGGGCCTGTCGCAGGCTGGAGTCAGGTACGCGTCCGCGGTGGACACCCGGCGTCCTCCCGCCGAGTTGCTGGGAACAGGGCCGACTCCCGGGCCCGGGCTGCCGTTCAGGTCATACAGATCGGGAAGCCCGGCCGCGTGACACGCCGTCACGAACGCCTGGGGCACCGCGCCGAGACGGGATCTGGCGGGACGGCGGATCGGGATCGGGCCGCCCCGGCCGTGGCCCTGGCCGATGATGTCCGCGTCCGCCTCGATCCTGACGAAGTAGGGCAGCACCCGGTCCCAGGTCCAGTCGGGGCCTCCGGCCGCTGACCACTCCTCGAAATCGGCGGGCAGGCCGCGCAACGCGATCGCCCCGTTGACCGCCGAAGACCCTCCGACGGCCTTGCCGACCGGGTAGGGATACCGGCGGTCACCGTCCGCGTCCGTTCCGAGACTCGCTTCATAGTCCCAGTTCGCGCCCGTGAGCACCGGACGGCCGAGCGGGGAGGGCGGCGCGTGGGCGCCAGCGGCCTGGGCGCTCCCGGCCTCGACGAGCAGCACGCGGCGGCCAGGCTGCTCCGAGAGCCGGCTGGCGAGGACAGCGCCGGACGACCCGGCGCCGACGATAACGTCATCCCACCAGCCGTCGAGCGCATCCAGGCCGGCCGTCATCGGTTACCGTCCTGGAGCTCACGGAGCCGGACCGCCAGCGTCGCGACGGTCGGGCATTCCAGCAGCGCCTGCAGGCCATCATCCGATCCGTGCTGAAATCCCAGCTCCGCGCGCAGCCGCTCGAGGATGCGTATGGAGTGCAGCGAGTCGCCGCCGAGCTCGAAGAAGTTGTCGCCGACGCCGAAGTCGTCACGTCCCAGGACGTCGCGCCATATCTGGAGCAGCCGGCGCTCCAGCGCGTCGCGCGGCGCAACGTGCGCCGACGGCGCCGCGGCGTCCCACGGCGCCGGCAGGGCCGACCTGTCGACTTTGCCGTTCGCGCTCAGCGGCAGCCGGTCGATGAGCACATAGTGCTGGGGCACCATGTACGGCGGCAGGACCGCGAGCAGGGACTCACGCAGCCGCGCCGCGCTCGCGACGGGCGGCCGCGCCGGGCTGGCAGCGGGCGGCCGGGTACCGGGCGCCTGGCAGATGAGCACCTGCTGCGCCATCGCCTCGGTCACCGCGCCGCCGGGAACGGCGGCGAACCGCGCGAAGCCCTCCGCTGTCAGCCGCTCGCGCCATTGCGGAGCCGAGAGCAGCGGCATCTCATGCTGCCCCTGGTGATGCGAGAAGCCCTCGATGAAGGCGACACTGATCATCTGGAGCCGGCTGTTGGCAGTTCCCTCGACCAGGACCATGACGCCGCCCGGGGCCAGCGCCGACCGGAGGTGCCTGAGGGTGCGGGACAGGTCCTGCGCGTCGTGCAGCACGTTGGCGGCGACGATGACCCCGGCCGAGCCCGGAGGCACGCCCTGCGGAGCGGGATCGCGATCGATGTCCAGGATGCCGTAGTCGACGAAGGAGTACCGGCGGAAAACGTCCCTGGCCCGGTTGACAAACGTTGTCGATATGTCGGTGAAGCGGTAGCGGACCCGGTCGCCGGGAAGGCACCGGAGAACCTGGGCCGTCGTGGCCCCGGTCCCGGCACCGATCTCCACGATGCTCACCGGCTCCCGTCCGGCTGAATGCTCCACGAACGCACGTACCGCGGCGGCCGCGATGCGGTTCTGCAGCTGGGAGACCGGGTTCTCGGCGTACAGCGCGGCGGTCACCTCCCAGTCCCCGCCGGGTATCAGCAGCTCGAGCGGGCTCACCTCGCCGCGCAGAAGCTCGATCTGGCGCAACGCACAGCCGGACAGGTAGTCCGTCAGCACGCGATGAGCGTCTCCCGCGGCTACCGCGGCCAGGCCCGTCATCACCTCGCGGTCCAGTAGGCCGGCGTCGAAACCCTCCTCGCAGCAGTATTCGCCGGGCCGCCCGGTCGGCTGCAGCATGCCGTCGGCGGCCAGCGTCGACATCCACTGGCCGACCAGCCAGGTGTACTGGGGCTTGAGACCGCACCGGCGGACTATGTCCGCCGCCGTGGCGGGCTGGCGCGCTGTGCTGAACATCCCCAGTCCGGCGAAGGTGCGTGCCATGATCGCCGGGCAGAGCGCCTCCATCGCCCGCCACCACCGCTGGAATACCGCGATTTCGGTCCCGAGGTCACTCAGGCCGCCGCGCAGCGCCGTCTCGCCATCCCCGGTCACCCGCTGCCACGCGGCGGTCGCGTCATCGTCCGCGGATCCAGGCGGTTCGGCCGGAGACGGTTCCGCGAGAGACGCTTCCGCGGAAGATACGACGTGCGCGATGAGCTGGCGGCGCCCGGTGCCCGGATTGACCTCCGCGCTGACGAGCGCCTCGGCGACACCGGGCTGCCTGCGCAGCGCCGCGGCGATTTCCCCGAGCTCGATGCGGTACCCGTTGATCTTGACCTGCGAATCCTGGCGACCGAGGAACTCTATGTCGCCCCCCGGCAGGTAGCGCCCCACGTCGCCGGTGCGGTAGAGCCGCTCACCGGTCTTCGGATGGATGATGAACCTCTCAGCGGTCATCCGGGGATTGGCCCAGTACCCCATGGCCAGACCGACGCCGCCGATGTACAGTTCGCCGGCCGTCCAGACCGGGCACGGCTCGAGCCGTTCGTCGTAGACGTGGACCGTCTGGTTCGCCAGCGGCTTGCCGTAGGGGATCCGGTCCCCGTCCCGTTCCCGGCCACCGGCCTCGATCGGGTACGACACCGACCAGATCGACGCCTCGGTCGCGCCGCCCAGGCTGACGATCTCGGCGTCCGGGTGATGCTCCTGGATACCGGCTGGCAAGGACACTGGAATCCAGTCGCCGCTCAGCAGGACCAGCCGGAGCTTCGAGGGCCGCGCCGACGCGGCCCGGCCGGACTCGTCGGCCCCGGGACCGCGGTCCGCTGTCCACGCCTGCATCAGCGCGGGCACGGAGTTCCAGATGGTGACCTCGTGCCGCCGGGCCAGCGCCGTCCAGTGACCGGGGTCGTGCAGGCCGGCCGTGGAAGGGATCACGACGGTGCCGCCGGCGGCAAGCGTGCCGAAGATGTCGTAGACGGAAAGGTCGAAGGTCAGGGCCGACAGCGCCAGGACCCGGTCCCCGGGCCCGACCCGGAACCGGCTGTTGATGTCCTGGATTGTGTTGGCGGCGCCGCGATGGCTGATCATCACGCCCTTCGGCCGCCCCGTCGATCCGGAGGTGAAGATGACGTAGGCCAGGTCATCTGGCTCCGGGAGGTCGTCTGGAAGATCCGCGCAGGCGGCGAGCAGCCCGGGGTCATCGAAGGTGAGTACCCTCACCCCCGGCTGCCAGCTGAGCTCGTCGCGGTACCGCGACGATGACACGACAAGCCGGACGCCGCCCTCGGCAAGTACCTGATCGCGGCGTGCGTCCGGCCAGGAAGGTTCGACGGGCAGATAGGCGGCCCTTGCCTCGGTGACTCCGAGCACCGCCGCCACCTGCTCCCACCCCTTGTCCAGGACAACGCCGACGAGGTCGCCACGCTGGGCGCCGAGCATGGCCAGCCGCCGGGCGAGGCGGTGCGCATGCCGCACCACCTCCTGATAACTGAGCCGTTCGCCGCCCGCGATCACAGCCACCGCGCCCGGGGTCCGCCGCGCCGTGGCCTCTGCCAGCTCGCACAGCGTCAGCGGAGGGAAGCCACGCGCGGTGTCGTTGGCCCGGGCGCGCTCTGTGACCTGCCAGGGCGGCAGCGCCGCCAGCGGCTCTTCCGCGTCCCACGAGCGCTCGTCACCGCCGAGCCGACCGAGGACATCGCGATACACCGAGAACATGTCGTCCAGCAGGCCGCCGGGGAACAGTGCCTCCACAGCGTCCCAGCTCAGCAGCAACTCCCCCCGATCCTCTGTCACCTGGTGATCCAGCCAGACCTGTGGTGTCTGGCTGGTGCCGTAGACCAGCTCGCCGAAGAACGCGCGGCCGGCGTCGGAGTTCTCCTGCGAGTTGAGCGACATGGCGCTGGTGAACACGACGGGCATCGCGGCGTCCGGGCCGCTGCCGAGGCGCCGTGCGCGCTCCCGGAGGAGCCGGACGCCGCTGAAGGACGCGTGCTCCAGGTCCCGCATCAGCTGCCGCTGCAGCCGTGCCGCGCGGGTCCCGAACGACTCCCCGGCCTGGGCCTCCGCCTGGAGCATGGTCAGCGACGTGAAGTCGCCGATGATGTCGTTGATGTGCGAATGCACCGGGGGCCGATCGAACAGGGTGAGGTTGAGGGTGAAGCTGGGCTGCCTCGACCACAATCGCAGGGCGTCCGCGAAGGCGGTGACGAGCACGGCCGTCGGCGTCAGGCCGCGTGATCGCGCGTTCTGCTTGATGGCCTGCCAGTCGCGCCGGGCGAGTCTGGCCTGCCTGCCCGTGAACTCGACGCTTCCCAGCTGCGCCGGCTGCCGGGCCAGGGGCAGCGCCGGCGCCGGCGGGAGTGTGTCGAGCCGTTCCAGCCAATACTCCTCGGCCTGCCGGTACCGGCTCCCGGCGTGCATGGACTCGCTGGCGAGCACGTAGTCCCGGTAGGACAGCTCAAGCGGTTCCGGTGACCAGCCGGGATCCGCGTAGTACCGTTGCCAGTCCCGCAGCAGCAGCGACAGGCTGAACGCGTCGATGGTCAGCACGTTCAGGCTGACGTGCAGGCGCATCCGGGTCCCGCCGAGCATCGAGGCGCGGATCTCGAACAGCGGCCACCGCTCCGGCGGCGGCGCCTGGCCGGCCATGCCGTTCCTGGTCCTCGCGAGCATGTCCGCCCGCTTCCCCGCGGACAGGCCACCCAGGTCTTCGACGGCGATCTCGTAGCGGGGAACATCGGGCAGGATTCGCTGCCGCCCGTCCGGCTGGACCACGGCGCGCAGCATGTCATGCCGCCCGATCACCTGGTTCAGGCTCTCGCTCAGGCGCCGCGGATCGAGACCCTCACGTTCGAGTTCGAAATAGAAGTGGGTGGACAGGCCGCCCAGCTCCACGGCGGTGCTGCGGCCGACCCAGTAGGCGTGCTGGATGTCCGTCAGCGGAAAGGGTTCGTGTCGCTGATCTGGCCGCGGGACAATCTCGTGCAGCTCGCTCGCGGCGTCGGATGCCCGCAGGAGCCTGATCAGCCGGTCACGCTGGAGCCGCAGCTGCTCGCGCAGCTCCGGGGTCAGCGATCCCGCGGGCGCCAGCACGTCGAGACGGCCGCCGGTGAGCCGGAGCTTGATGCCGCGCCGGTTCAGTTCACCGATCAGGTCTTCGGTCATCTCGGCATCCTGTGGCGGCGCGCGGCACTCGCGACCGCCTCTGACACGGCGGTTACCTGGGGGTGGCTGAGCAGTGAGTAATGGGTGCCGTTGACGGCGATGGTCGCCACCGGCCCCGTGGTCAGCGCCGCCCAGCCCCAGTCGGGATCGGCGACGAACGGATGATCGCAGAACTCCTCGATGCTGCCCTGCTGAGCCCTGATGACGGTCAGGCCGGCGCTGATCCCGGGCGGGCGGTAAGTGTTGCACGCCCTGATCACGCCGCGGAAGACAGCCAGCGTGGGCGCCATCGCCGCGGGGTCGAGCGCGATCTCACTGCCGCCAAGCTCCCGGGCCAGCTCCAGGGCGGCGGCGAGGCGCTCCTGGCCGGGCAGCGCGAGCAGTCCTCGCGCCGTGCCGGCGTCCACCCGGGCAGGGTCGAAGCCGATGTCGAGATCCTGGAAGAACCACAGCAGGACCTTGCCGTCATCCACCGGATCCTGGGTGACCGGCGCGGGAGCGTCGATCACCGCCACGTTGCCGACGGTCTCCCCCAGGTCTTCGAGCTGGTGGGCCATTTCGAAGGCGATCACGCCACCGGAGGACCAGCCGCCCAGCAGGTACGGGCCGTGCGGTCGCAGCTCCCTGAGGGCCCGGACGTACTCGGCCGCCAGCTCTGGCACACTCTCCAGCGCGGGCCGGCCGACCGCGGGACCCGGCGCCTGGAAGGCGTAGCAGGCACCGCCGAGGAGCTCCGCGAGCTGCCGGTAGCACAGCACGTTGCCGCCGGCTGGATGGACGAAGAACCAGGGTTCGCCCGCGCCGCCCTCCGTCAGCTTCACCAGCGGCGACCAGGTGGCCGCGTCGGCCTCGAGGCGCGCCGCCAGGGCACGGACCGTCCGGCACTCAAGCATGGTGCCCAGGGAGACCCGGCGGCCGAGCCGCTTCGACAGTAGCGTGGCCACCCGCAGGGCGGCGAACGACTGCCCGCCCAGCGCGAAGAAATCGTCGTCGGCGCTGACCGGGGCGACCGACAGCGTTTGCTCCCAGATGCCGGCCAGCGCGGATTCCATGCCCGTCCGCGGCGGCACGAACGCGCGCTCGGCGGCCGAGCCCGCGGGGCGCAGCTCCTCCAGCGCACGGCGGTCGAGCTTGCCGTTCGCGGTGAGCGGCAGCCGGTCAAGGACGGTTACCGAACTGGGGACGAGATAGCCCGGCAGCCGCCCGCTCAAGAAGGCGCGCAGCGCACCCGGTTCCGGTTTCGCCGCCGGGCCGGCCGGTGTCACGAAGGCCGCCAACTGCCGGCCGGCTCCGGACGCCCGGGCCACCACCGAGACCTGTCCGAGGGCCGGGTGCTCCGACAGGACATGCTCAATCTCCCCCGGCTCGACCCGGAAGCCCTGGATCTTGACCTGGAAATCGGATCTGCCCAGGAACTCGATTTCCCCGTCGGGCAAGCGGCGTCCCAGGTCACCGGTGCGGTAGAGCCGTTCCCCGGTACGAGGATGGCTGACGAACGCCGCCGCGGTCCTGGCCCGGTCATTGAGGTACCCGAGCGCTACCCCGGCGCCGCCGATGTACAGGTGGCCTGGCACCCAGGCCGGGGCCTCCCTCCCGTGGTCGTCGAGGATGTGCCAGGTCTGGTTGGCCAGCGGCTTGCCGTACGGGATGCTGACCCAGGCCGGATCCTGGCGGTCGACGGGGAAGCAGATCGACCAGATCGATGCCTCGGTGGCGCCGCCGAGGCTGATCACCCGCGCGTTCGGCGCGACCTCGCGGACGCGCCCTGGCAGCCGGACGGGGATCCAGTCACCGCTCAGCAGGACCGTCCGCAGCGAAGGCAGCCGGACACCGGCCGCCGCCGCCTCGGCCACGAGAAGCTCCATGAGGGCGGGCACCGAGTTCCACACCGTTATCCCGTGGTCGAGCACCAGCCGGACCCAGTCGGCCGGCCCGGTCTGCGGCGAGGCGGGCAGCACCAGCGTGGCGCCGGCCTCGACCGCGCCGAAGATGTCGTACACGGAGAGGTCGAAGCAGAGCGAGGAGATGCCGAACAGGACGTCCCGGTTCGTGATGCCGAACCTCCGGTTGATGTCCGTGATGGTGTTGACCGGGCCGCGATGGCTGAGCATCGCGCCCTTCGGTCGCCCGGTGGACCCCGACGTGTAGATGACGTAGGCGAGGTCGTCGGGCCGGCGCGGAGGGCCGCCGACCGCGGCCGCACCGGCGTCCACCGCCCCGGCGTCCACCGCGTCAACGGCCAGGACCGGCGCGCTGCTGAGGCCCTCAAGGCCCTCCCCCAGGCGGCTGCTGGTGACGATCGCGGTGGCCCGGGTGTCCCCGAGGACGTACCGAATCCGCTCGGCCGGCCACTCCGGGTCGATGGGCACGTAGGCGGCCCCCGCAGCGAGTATCCCGAACACTGCGACCACCTGCTCCCACCCCTTGGGCAGGATCACAGCCACCAGGTCTCCGGTGGCGACGCCGCCACGCCGGAGACGGCCGGCAAGCCGTGCGCTCCGGTCCCGGAGACCTGCGTAGGAGAGGGTCCCGCCGGTGGCGATCACGCAGGGTTTCCCGGCGAGCCCGGCGGCGCGCGGAGCGAGACTGTCGTGGAGCAATCCGGGCGGCATGGGCGCGGCGGAGCTGTTCAGCCGCGCGACCTGGTCCCGCTCCCGGGCGGGCTGCAGGTCGAAGGCCTCCAGTTCCCAGGCGCTCGCGTCCTCGGCCAGCTGGGTGAGGACCGACAGGTACCCTGCCCGCATCGCCGCCGTGAGGCCAGGGGGGAACATCCTCTCGATGACATCCCACACGACCCACAGGCTGCCGTCACGTTGCTCCCAGAACTCGCAGTCGAGCACGACCTGGGGGGTCTCGAGCAGGCTGTACGCCGGCCTGTCGGTCTCGCCCGCGAACAGCGCGCTGCCCACCGCGAAGGGACACGCCGCCCGGCCAGGCGTGCCCCGGACCTGGTTCAGCGTCTGCAGGACCTTGACACCGCTCCAGTGGACATGCTGGACATCGGCGATCAGCCGGGCCTGGAGCCGGTGCGCGCGCCGGACGAAAGGCTCCCTGTGCCGCCAGTCGAACTCCAGGGGGTACAGGGAGGCGAAGTTGCCGAGGATCTCACCGATATGGGGGTGCAGCGGAAGCCGGTGGGTGATCATGTTATTGATCAGGAAGTGCCGCGAGCCGCTCCAGTAGGAGATCACCTCCCCGTACACGCCGCAGAGCAGGCTGGTCGGGGTCAGCCCCGCCGATGCGGCTCGCTTCCTCGCCGACGCCCAGAGCCCGGCCGGCACGAGCAGCTCCCGCCGTTCCAGCATGGAACGGGCCCTGGTGCCGGCGTCGCTCACCAGAGGGAACCCGGGTGGCCCGGGCCAGTCGGCCATCCGGTCACACCAGTATTTCTTCGACGCCTGGCCGAGGGGTGATTCCTCCAGCGCCGCCAGGGCCAGGACGCAGTCCCGGTAGCTCAGTCCGGGATCCGCCGAGGCGGGGCCGCACCCCTGGTACAGCCGCATGACGGTCTCGAGCAGCCTGGACATTCCCAGCGCATCGCTGAAGAAGTTGTTGTTGTTGATGTGCAGCCGGGCACGCCGCGGATCGTAGAGGCTGATCCGCACGTCCATCCAGGGCCACCGGTCCAGCGGCAGCTCCGCGCGCTCCATCGATGCCCGCACCCGTTCCAGGCCGGCCTGCCGGCCGGTCTCGGCCAGGCCGCGAAGATCGGATACCGGCACCGGCAGCGGCGCGGGTTCCCGCACCGTCTGCAGCCGCATGTCGTCGCGGACCACGACGATGCTGGCGCGCTGGCGCTGGATGGCCTGATTCAGCGCGCGCTCGAAGCGCGCTGGGTCGATCTCGCCCAGGTCGAATTCCATGTACTGGTGCGGCCGCACGTGGTACTCGAAGCCTTCCCGGCTGCCGATGAGAAACGACATCTGCAGGTCGGACGCCGGAAACGGCTCGAACAGGGCATCCGGATCCGGCACTATGACGGGGAGTCCGGCGGGGCTGGCCTGCGCTCTGGTCAGCCAGGCGATCAGGCCTTGCTTGTGCTGCGCGATGCGGGCACGGAGGTCACCGGACAGCCGCCCGCTCGGCGCGGTGACCTCGATCTGGTCGTTACCGGTCAGCCTGATCTTGATGCCGACCCGCGCGAGTTCGGCCATGAGTGACGACATCGAAGGAGCGGACGCGGGCGCGCTCCCTTCGCTGAGAACCGTTTTCTTCACAGGTCGGGCCGATCAGTAAATACGCTTACCGCAGCGCGACCGGGAGTGACATGAAACCGCGCACGTGAACATTGGCACGTCGTTTTCCCGGGCCAGCGCGATGTAGTCCAGGGAAACGGTTCACAAGCATGGAAATAGCGACTGAGCCCTCGACGCGGGCGAGCGGCGCGCCCAGGCAGAAATGTATTCCACGACCGAATGCGAGGTGATTATTGGGGCTACGGGCCAAGTCCAGGCGGCCGGGGTCGGGGAAGACTTCGGGATCCCGGTTCGCGCCGCCAAGGAGCACACCCACCGACTGGCCTTCGCCGATCCGGTGCCCGTCCAGCTCGATGTCTTCGAGCGGGATCCGCCCGGCCACCTGGATCGGCGCATCGTAACGCAGCAGTTCCCCTACCGCGGTCCTGATCATCTGCGGCTCCGAGCGCAGCCTCGCGAGCTGATCGTCATGGTCGAGCAAGGCGTTCACCCCGTTGCCTATCATGTTGGTGGTGGCCTCTACACCTGCGATTGTCAGCACGACGCACATCTCCATCAGCTCGGTGCCGGTCAGCCGGTCACCTGACTCCTCCGCCTCCACCATCCCGCTGATCAGGTCCTCCGTCGGCCGTTGGCGGCGCTGGGCGATGATGTCGGTCAGGTAGTCCTGCATGCTGACGCGCTCCTGCAGTCCGGCGTCAGAGACCAGCTGATGGGAGACGGGATCGATCGCCTCGACGATCGCCGCTGCCCAGGAGCGGAAGAGATCATGGTCTTCGGGCGGTATGCCGAGCATCGAGGCGAGCGTGATGGCCGGGAGCGGGCCGGCGAAATCGGTGATGATGTCCACCTCATCGCGGTCATCGGCCGCGTTCAGCAGTTCGTCCGCGAGCTTCTCCGCCTCGGGCCGGATCCGCTCCACCGCCCCCGGCGTGAAGGCCTGCTGGACAAGCGCCCGCAGCCTCGTGTGGTCGGGCGGGTCGATGAAGGGCAGGCCTCTTGGCTTCTGCTCCGGGGGTACACCGTCATCCAGCAGATGACGGTTCACCGAGACCCTGTCGTGACAAAGCAGGAACAGCGCCTCACGGTGCCCGGTGACCAGCCACCGGCCCATCTCCTCCACCCACAGCACCCGGTCCGTCTCTCGCAGGAGATCGTATGCCGGATAGGGGTCGTCAGCGGTTTCCGGGCGGGCCAGCAGGCTGGCGAGATCGCTCATGTCACTTCCCGTTGATCGTGCACGGCAGGCAGATGCCGCCGCCGGATACTGTATTCCTCACTGGCAGAATCCGGTCAGGCCGGTAATTTACCCGGCCGTTCCTGCCGGACACTAAATGCGATTTTGAGCGACTGATGTACGTGCTCGCTGAATTTACCATGGACGGAAAATGTGAAGTAGTGCCAGCTATACCGGTGAGTGGAACGGAGAACACGTGAACAATATGCCGACCGTCGTCGTTCTGGGGGCGACCGGCGCGGTGGGCCGGTTGTTCGTGGCGAGCATGGCCGCCACGGGCCTGGCGCGGCTGCGGCTGGGCGTCCGCCATCCGGCCTCGGACGCGGCACATGACCTCGCCGCGGCGGGCCACGATGTCCGGGGTGTCGAACTGTGGGAGCAGAGCAGCCTGGACGCGCTGACCGAGGGGTGTGCCCTGCTGGTGAATTGCCTGGGGCCCGCGTACCGCACCCGGGGCCGGATAGCGTCGGCGGCGCTCAGCAGGCACGCGGCATACCTGGATCCCAGTGGGGACGACACCGTGCATGCTCGCATCGGCGCGCTGGTCAGCGGCCGGCCGGTGAAGGCCGCCATGCTGACCGGCGCCGGCTCGGTACCCGGCGCCTTCGGTCTGCTCGCCCGCTGGCTCGCGACGGGCATGCCGGCTCCGGTGCTGTCGCTGAGCGGATACGTGGTCACCGACGAGCCGATCCATGCCGGTACCGCGACAGAGTTCCTGCTCAGCCTCCTCGACCGGCCATCCTCGGCGGCCGTCTGGCGTGCGGGCCGGCGTGCCGGGGCGGACGGGACGACGACCGTCGTCCGTCTTCCCTACGTGGCAGGTGCCCTCGAGACGCACCCGTACCTGACCCGGGAGACGGAAGCGATCGCGGTAGACCTCCGCCTTCGTGACGCCGAGTTCTGCCATGCCTTCGAGTCGGGCGGGGCGGCCCTGGCGTTCCTTCGGTCAATGCCGGACCGGAGCAGGCTCGGCGGGACGGTCAGGGAGCTGGCGCGCGAGATGACCGCGACAGTGAACGCCGGCATGGCGCGGCGTACGCCGCTGCACATGCTCGCCGTCGAAGCCGGTTCGGACGGCCAGCGGCGCAGCGCCATCCTGCGGTCGCGCAGCAGTTACCAGCTGACCGCGAGCATGGCAGTGCTCGCGGCCCGGGAGATTCTCGCGCAACGGGTCAGCCCCGGCCTGGCCCGCGCGGACGTCCTCCAGCCCGCTCTCGTCGCCGAGCTTCCCGCCCTCGATGAGATGACGCGCCTGGAGGTCCGCGACGGCGGTCTCGGCGCCTGGGCGGCAGACGGCTGAGGCGCGGCCCTGGGTCGCTCAGGACGGGGCGGCCGCCGACCGGCAGGCGGCCGACAGCCGCGCCGCTCCCCGCGACAGCTCCTCCGGCCCGCAGGCCGCGAAGCACACCCGCGCGCCGCGGGCGGAGCCGCCGAACCGGCGGCCGGGCGCGAACGATGTCCCCCGCCGCTCCGCCTCCGCGAGCAGGCTCTGGTCCTCGACGTTCCCGGGCAGCTCTATCCAGGCGAAGTATCCGCCGGCCGGCCGGCGCATCGTGAAGCCGTCGGGTAGCACCAGAGCGGTCACCAGGGTGTCGCGGCGGCGCCGCAGTTCCTCGCGGACCATGCGCACGTGCCCGTCGAGCTCGCCAGTCACGCATCCGGCGGCGACCGCCATCGCGGTGAAGTGGTTCGGTCCGCCGCCGCTGAGCCGGACCGGATCGGCGGCCAGCTCGGCGGCCAACCGCTCGCCGCTGACCAGCCAGCCGATCCGCAGTCCCGGAGCCACGCTTTTCGCGCACGAGTAGAGACTGATGACGAGGTCCGGGTCTGGGGTCAAGCGCCACAGCGGCGGCGGCGGTGGCGCGGGATCGTAGCCGAGCTCCGCGTACGCCAGGTCCTCGATGATCATGGCCCCCGCCTCGTGCGCCAGCTCCAGGATCTCCCGCCTGCGCTCGGCCGGGATGACACGGCCGGTCGGATTGTGGAATGTCGGAATGAGATAGAACGCCGGGGCCTGGCCAGTGCGCCGCGCCGCGAGCGCCGCGTGATACCGGAACTGACCGATATCAAGATCATCGACGGGACCGGGAACGGCGATGGTCTGGACGCCCCTCGCGGCGAAGATCTCGCGGCCCAGATCGTATGTCAGCGCCTCGGTGAGCAGGACGCGACCGTCCCGGCACAACCGCACCGCCAGCTGGTCCAGCGCCTGGGAGGTTCCGCCGGTGGTCAGCACGTTCGCCGGGCCGCACACGCCGGGTTCACCTCCGCTCACCCGCGCGGCAAGGTATGCGCGCAGTTCCAGCGGCCCGGCGTCGGCCCCGTAGGCGAGCGCCCCAGCACCCCAGTAGTCCACGGCCGCCGCGGCCCACCGGCGGATCAGGCCGCCCGGCAGCAGCGCCCTGTCCAGGTAACCGGGGCCAAGCTCCACCATGCCGGGACGTGGTTCGGCCTGGACGATGCCCGATAGGGACCTGATCGCCCCGGTGCTACTGTTTGCGGCCATGCGCATGCCTCCCGCCGGGACCCTGCGGGGCTACTCTCTGCCCCTGTCTCCATCCGGTGTCTCATCGATGGTGCCCGATCCTCCCTGGTATTTCTCCGGCGACGCGCTGTGGGTCACCTGCCGGGTCAGGGCCGAGGCGGCCGCGGCGTTCCTGCCCGCCGGGCTGCGGCCCGGCCCGGATCCGGGTGCCGCGGCGATCGCCTTCTTCGACTGGCAGTGGTGCGGCGAATCGGGCGCGGAACTGCGTGAGCCGGTGCGCGCCCAGTTCAGGGAGTGCATGATCGCGCTGGACTGCCTGCTCGGCGACCAGCCGGTGGCTCGCGTGCCGTACGCCTGGGTCGACAGCGCCGTGCCGCTCGTGCGCGGATTCATCCAGGGAATGCCCAAGATGTTCGGCTCGGTGTGGCTGACCCGGAGTTTTCCCGTCGGGCGGGCGGCTCCCCGGCGGGAGCCAGGGGGCGAGTTCACCGGCGCCGTGTCCGCCGACGGGCACCGGACCATCTCGGCCACCGTCACGCTCGCCGAAGCTGTCGGCCAGCCGCCCCCGCTTGCGGCCCAGCCGCTTGTGCAGACCAGGCACCTGCCGGCCTGGGACCCGGACGGCGCGCCGCTGGAGGAACTGGTCATGGCCGCGACCAGCGACGCGCGGTTCGCCGAGATCTGGCGCGGGACGACCAGCCTCGCCTTTCACGATGTCACCGACCCGGACCTCGCCACGCTCGAGCCGGTCGAGGTGGGCCCGGGATATCTGTTCTCCTACGCCGAGACGCTGGCCCCCGGGCGCCGTGTCGGCCCGCGGTCCGTCAGGGCCTGAGGCAGCCGAGGATCGCATCCGCGGCCGCGCGCAGCAGGCCGGGCGGCCGGCTCAGGGCCACCCGGACGAATTGTGCGCCCGCCTCGGGTTCCGCCCAGTGAAACTGACCGCATGGCAAGACGTGCACGCCGCGGCGCCGTAGTGCGCTCGACACCTGGGTGCCGCTCATTCCCGGCGGCACGGCGATACGTTCCACGCTGATCCTGCTGGCCTGGTCCGGCGAATGGATCTCCGCGCCAGCGAGCCTGCCTCGCAGCAGGTCGCGGTTGGACCGGATGAACTGATGGAGCTCCGCGAAGCCGCCCTCGCCGGCGTCCTCGGCGAAACACCGCACGAGCAGCAGTACCAGCGGCGAGACGCCGAGCAGGATCTCGGTGTAGACACGGCGCAGCGGGAGCGGCTCGTCCGGGGGGAACACCAGGAAACCGACCTTCAGGTCGAGCGCGGGCCAGAGCTTGCCGGTGTCCTCGATGACGACGTAGCGGCAGCCCGACTCGGCCAGTACGGAGAAATGATCGTAGCACGACCGCTCATCGAAGCCGCGAAATGACGTGTCGAGGGCGAGGATGATTCCGCGACTGGCGCATATCCTGGCCCAGTGCGCAAGCGCATCACGTGAGAGTATCCACCCGGTGGGATTATTCGGCGTGGTAACGAACAGGACCTCGATGCCGGCCGGCAATCCGGCCGTTCCGTCCAGCAGGTGGTCCTCGGCTACTGGCAGAAGGTGCATTCCGGCCCGGGTCAATATGTCCGGAATGTTGTCGAACGTGGGGTGAATAAGCGCCACTTTCCTGACGCCGCAAGTCATCAAGGCGAGGCTGAATATCTCCATCGCCACGGACGAGGAGTAACAGCTGAGCACCTCGGTCCCGGTGAGGGCCGAATGCTGGCCGACGGCGGTAAGGTATGCCCGCTGGGCTTCCCGGTCCAGAACTGAGACCGGTGTTTCGGCAGCCTGGCAAAACAACTCCGGAAGCCGGTCAATGATCTTGTGCTGCGAAACGCTCGGCTCATACCGTGCGTGCCCGTCGGCCACATTGATACCCGACTCGAGCGCGGGCAGCTCCAGCTCGGTCAGATTGGGGAAGGCGGGCCGGCCGATCAGATCGCTCAACGTGGACCTCCGCATCCGGGGGGCGCCGTACAGCCATTGCCCGGCAAGATTTTCGGCGAGGACGTTCGCCGTCCAACTGGTTCCATTCCCCAGTCGCACGTTCGCGGGCGGCGCCTAGGAACTGGCCGCCGGCGCGGCCTGGGCCAGGCCGCTGACCTTGTCCCACCACCTGGCGGCGAGTTCCTCGATCGACTTGCTGTCAAAGAACCAGTCGAATTCTGGTTCCACTCCGAAATCTTTGCCAATCCAATCGATAATGATGGCCGTCGAGAGGGAGTCACCGCCCGCGTCGAGGAAGTGCTCGCTGGCATCGAGCTGTTCGACGCCAATGACCTCCGACACGACGGCCAGAAAGCGGTCCTTGCTCTGCTGCTCACTCAGCGATTGCAGCCCGGACCCTGTCGCCGGACTCGCCTCTTGTGTCATACGTGCTCCTATTATCGGAATATCGAGAACGTCGCATATCTTGCCATCTCGCAAGCAGCGTGTCATGCCCGGATAGCGCGGCGGTGCGGCCGCATCGATCGCTGCAGTCCGATCCATGGCACTATGCTCGCCATATGAGTCCTGTTTCCGGATTGGCCAGGCTATGGGCCATGCCGGGGTTGCGCGGATACGGGCGCTTCATTGGTATCGCCATGCGAGCCGGGCCCGGTCTCATGATCGCGTCCTGGCTGTCCGCGCTGGCAATGGCGCTTGCGCCCATCGTGGGTATAGCCCTCGTGGGCTCCATCGTCGGCCAGATCCCAGGCGTGATCAGGGCAGGCCTTCAGTCCTCCGCGGGGAGGACGGCCACCTTCTCGGCGATCCTGCTCGGCGTGGCGTTCGTGTTCCAGTGGGGAGCGGTCGCCTTCCAGTCGGCGGCGGCCAGCGCGCTGGGCGACCGGGTCGATTTCGCGCTTCAGCGGCAGCTCATGGCGGCGGTCATGGCGCCGGCCGGGATCGCCCACCTCGAGGACTCCCGGGTCATGGACCTCATCAACGTGGGCCGCGAGACGTTCCGGGCCTGGCTCCGCCCCGGCCGCCTTGCCCTGGGCATGGGCCAGCTGGCGGGCGCCCGCCTCCTGCTGATCGGGACCTGCCTGATCCTCGCCCGGTATCGCTGGTGGCTGGGTCTGGGCATGCTGCTCACCGCCCTGTGGGCCGAGCATGAGGTGGAGCGGGCATCGCGGAATGCGGCGCAGCATCATTACGCCGGAAATACGCTCGCCCGGCGGACCGAGTACTACTACGAGGTGGGGGTCACTCCGGATCCGGCCAAGGAGATCCGGATCTTCGGGCTGGCCGGCTTCCTGCTCGACCGCTTCTCCGGCAGCGCGCACCGGGCCATGGCACGCGCGTTCTCCGGGGGAAGCAGGAGGACCCTGTTGTCCAGCGTGGCGCTGATGGCGGTCGCGTTGACCGGGTCGGCGTTGCTGACCGCGGACGTCGCCGGCGGTCATGTGGCGCTGAGAACGGTCACCATCGAGGCTCAGGCCATCATGCTGAGCCTGGCGGCGGTTGGAACAGGGGCCAGCGCGCGGCTCGATACGGGCATGGCGCTGACCGCGCTCAGCCGGTATGGGGCGGCCGTACGTGCGGTCCGGCCATCGGCCCCCGCGGGGCTGGCGGCGGCGCTGGCCCGGCCGGCTGACAACCTCCCCCAGCGGGATATCCGGTTCGAGAACCTCAGCTTCCAGTACCCGGGAGCGGCGGCACCGGCGCTGAGCGGACTGGACCTGATCATCCCGGCCGGACGGTCGCTGGCCATCGTCGGCGCGAACGGCGCGGGGAAGACGACGCTGGTCAAGCTGCTGTGCCGACTGTACGACCCGGACAGCGGGCACATACGCGTCGACGGCATCGACCTCTCCGAGATCGATGCCGACAGCTGGCGTCGCCGTGTCGCGCCCATCTTCCAGGATCACGTGCGCTACAAGCTGACGCCGCTCAGCGAAATCGGCTTTGGCTACCTGCCAGCCGCCGACGATGTGGACGGCATCAAGGCGGCGGCCGCCGATGTCGGCGTGTCGGCCGTGCTCGACAGCCTGCCGCAGGGCTGGGAAACGGTCCTGTCCACGGACTATGAGAACGGGGTGGATCTGTCCGGTGGCGAATGGCAGAAGATCGCACTGGCACGCGCGCTGTTCGCGGTCCGGCACGGTGCCCAGGTGCTCATCCTCGACGAGCCAGCGGCCAACCTCGACGTCCGCGCCGAGGCCCAGCTCTATGAACAGTTCACCACCATGACCCACGGGATCACCACGATCGTCATCTCACACCGCTTTTCCACGGTCCGGCAGGCAGCCTCGATCGTGGTCATCAGCGAGGGCCGCGTGGCCGAGCAGGGAACCCACCAGGAACTGATGGCGCTGGACGGCAGCTACGCCAGCATGTTCCGTGCCCAGGCCGTGCGTTTCGAGGAGACCTCTACCGAGGAACGGGTGGCGTCGTCGTGAAGACATGGGCGCGAGCAGGCCGGCTGATGGCCGGAATCGGCTGGGAAACGGGGCCCCTGGTCTTCCTGGTCTTCGTCACCGTCAGCCTCGTGGGCTCCATCGGGCCGCTGCTGTTCGCCTTCGGGCTGAGATCGCTGACCAACGGGATCTACTACAAGAGCACCTCCGATGCCGTCGTCGGCGGCGTCCTGACCGCGCTCGCGCTCTTCATCGTCGGCACCGCGCCCTTCCTGCAGAGGTGGGCGCTACCGCGCATCCGGGAGCGGTCCATCATGGTGATGCAGCGCCGGATGCTCAAGCTCTGCGCGACCGCGCCAGGACTCGACCACTTCGAGCGCGCCGACTACTGGGACGTCCTCCAGCTCATCAAGCGGAACTTCGGCGACCTGCTGATGGGGATGGCCAACGCGCTCACCGGGCCGGTGGTCATCCTCCAGCTGGCGATAACGGCCGTCTCGCTGGCTCGCATCCAGCCGCTGCTCCTCGTGCTTCCCGCGGCGGGATTCCCGGCGGCATGGCTGAGCCGGAAGGCCGAGACCGTGCAGCGAGCTGGCGAGCAGCGGGCGGCCGAGTCGCGGCGCGTCGCGCAGCATCTGTTCTCGCTGGCCTCAAACGCGCGGCCGGCCAAGGAGATCCGTGTCTACCACCTGGCCGGCGAGCTGCTTGACCGCCACGCCGACGCGGCGCGCGGCGTCCGGCGGCCCATGGAGCGCGCGCTGTTCGCCTCCGCCGTCATCACCGCCATCGGCTGGCTGATCTTCGCCGCGGCTTACCTTGGCGCCGTCTTCCTCGCCCTGCGTTCTGCGGAGTCCGGCCGGATGTCACCCGGCGACGTGGCCCTGGCCCTTTCGCTGTCCACCGCGCTGGTGGGGGCCGCGAGCCGGCTGACGCAGACGGTCGGGCTGGTCATGCGGGCGGTGACGATCGCCGATCGCTACTACTGGCTTGCCGACCGGGTGCTGCCAGCCCACCGCAATGGCAGCGACCCGGTTCCCGCCGTTCCCGCCCGCCTCATCACCGGGTTCGAGCTCCAGGACGTGAGCTTCACCTATCCCGGCGCTGACCGGCTCGCGCTGGACGGGGTGAGCGTCCGCCTGCCGGCCGGGTCCGTGGTGGCGCTGGTGGGTGAGAACGGCGCGGGCAAGACCACCCTGGTGAAGCTGCTCACCCGGATGTACGCCCCCACCGGGGGCCGGATCCTGCTCGACGGGGCAGACATCCAGCGCTTCGACGTGGCCGGGTACCGGAACGCGCTGGCCGGCGGCTTCCAGGACTTCGCCCGCTTCGAATTGCTTATCCGCGAGAACGTGGGGGTCGGGGACCTGCCGCGGCTTCCCGACGAGGCCGCCGTCGGCCATGCCCTGGACCGGGTGGGCGCGGGATTCGCGCAGCGGCTTCCGGACGGCATCGAGACGCAGCTCGGCCGCAACTGGGAGGGCGGCGTCGACCTGTCCGGCGGGGAATGGCAGAAGCTGGCCCTGGCACGTGCCATGATGCGCGAGTGTCCATTCCTCGTGATCTACGACGAGCCAACCGCTTCGCTGGATCCGCCGACCGAGTACGCGCTCTTCGAGCAGATCGCGACCGATATGCGGAGAGGTGCCGCAGACGGCCGGGTAACGCTGCTCGTGTCCCACAGGTTCTCCACCGTGCGTATGGCGGACCTGATCATGGTCCTCCGTAGCGGGCGGATCGCTGAATACGGCACCCACACATCCCTGATGGCGCAAGGGGGGCTGTACGCCGAGCTCTACCGGCTGCAGGCCCGGGCCTACAGCTCGCTGAGCCAGTAGGCCCGGCGGCAACAGGCGCGCCGGCCTCCCCGGAGACCGCAGCGGGCCAGCCGGATACGTGCCGCTTCTTTGAAGCCAGTTTCCTGAGCCGAAAATATTTTCGGCTCAGGAAAACGTAGTCAGCAGGGTGGCACCGGGCCGGCCGTCGGCGGGCTGGCCGCACGCGAGGCCTGTGCTGCCGGATCAGCCCGGCTGGGAGTACCAGTTCACCGCCGCGCTCGGGCACCTGCGCACCGCGTGGGGCGCCCTGACTGATGTGGAGCGCACCAGCGCTCTCACCACAGGACGGGGAACCGCACCAGCCCGCTCGGCCTGTCCGGGGTTGTGTACTGGAGCTCGTCGGCCGGCACCGCGGGCCGCAGACCGGGCAGGGCGTCGACGAGCGCGGCGATACTCGCCTCGACCTCCGCGCGGGTGACCTGGCCGAAGTTGCAGGCGTACACCCCATGGCCGAAGCCGATATGCGGGTTCGGGTCACGGGTTATGTCGAATTTCAGCGGGTCGGCGAACACCGATCCGTCCCGGTTGGCGGCCCAGATATCGAGCATGACCTTGTCGCCGATGCTGATAGCCGCGCCGTCGAATTCGAAATCCTCGACGGCGTAGCGAACGACCATGCCGTCGTTGGGCGGCTGCGAGTTGTACAGCCGTATCGCTTCCTCCACCGCGCCCGGCAGAAGCGAGAGGTCGTCTTTCAGCAGGTCCAGCTGGCCAGGATTGGTAAGCAGCAGCGAAACCGCAAAATCGACGGTTGCGGAAGGATTCTGCCAGCCCATTCCCAGCATCCAGACCAGGATGTTGAGCAGCCGTCGCTCATGCCGCTCGTCGCCCCTTTCATGCGGTTCGAGGATGTCCGTCATGATGTCCCCGTCGACCGGATTCCGCTTCCGTTCGGCGAACAGCTTGTTGATGTATACGACGAAATGCCGCAGTCCGGAGCCGGGCTGCCCGTCGCCCGAGGCCGATGCCTCATCCATCCATTCGCGGAACCGGTGCATATCTTCCCGCGGCACGCCGATGAGCTCGTTCATCGTCAGGGCGCACAGCGGAGCGGAGAAGTTCCTGCCGAGGTCGGCGGGCTGCGGCCTGGAGCGCAGCTCGTCAGCCAGCTGCTCGGCCATGGGCCCGATGAGCGGCTTCACCCGCACCACGTTCGGCCCCGCGAAGAGCTTGTTCATGATTCTGCGCCGCATGACACGGTCTTCCTGGTCGGCGGCTATGCCGCGCCGCCCGCCCGTCGCCATGCGCATAAGGATCTGATGCACCTTGGGATCGGCGTCCCAGCCGGGACTCTCCGGATCCGGAAGTGACATTCCCAGGCGATGATCCGTCAGCAGAGTCTTCACCGCGTCGTATTGCGTAACCTGCCATACCCACGCCCCGTCGGGCCTTTGCTTGCGGGTGACCGTGGTCTCGGTGGTGGTCATGCCGCCTCGCTTTCTTTCGGGGCTACGATATATGCAGAAAATGTTCCACGAATGGCTGGCGCTTACAAGTGGTGCCAGCCGAAACAATGCGATCGCAATTCTCACTTGACGCCGGGCTTCGGGCAGCGACAGCCTAAACGGAGAGCTGGCCCTTCATTGACAGGAGTCCGCATGAAGCCGACCACATCATTGACCATTCAGGTGAGCGGAGCCCGTACCGGCTCGTCGGAGATGACCTGGGGACAGGTGGCCATCTGGCAGTGGCATGGGGTCGCCAATGAAAAGGACGAGTTCCGGTTCAATAATGCGCAATGGTATCAGCTGCCGCCGGGCTGTACGGTGGAAACGATCGCCGAAGCCGCCGAGCGCGTGGTTCGCCAGCATGACGCATTGCGCACTGTGTTCCGCAATTCCGGCGGCACCTGGCGGCAGGTGATCGAGGGGGCCGGCGACGTCACGATCGACGTGTACGACGCCAGCCTGGAGAACAAAGGTGAGGTCGCGGACATGGTGGCCGGCCAGATGTCCGCCACGTCATGGACGGTCCGGCACTGGCCCCTACGCATCGCGGTGATCCGCGCGGACGAGCGCCCGGATTTCCTCATCCTCACGACGAACCGGCTGGCCATCGACGGCCACAGCATGAACAGGGTCGCCAAGGAGATCGGCCGCGCCGCCTCGGGCAGTGCCGCCTCGGGCAGTGCCGCCGCGGGCAATGGCGAAGAACCTGCGACGTCCTGGCAGCCGCTCGAAGAAGCCGCGTTCGAGCGATCGGCACAGGGACTCCGGATCAGCGAGCGCGCGCTGGAGCACTGGCAGGAGGGCCTGCGGGCCGCTCCCGTCTCGATGTTCGATTTCCCGCCGTTCGACCCGGATGAGCAGCGGTTTCGCATGATGGAGATGCAGTCGCCCGCCATCGGCCGCGCGGTTCAAGCGCTCCAGGCGCGCTGGCGCACGAGTCCCTCCGCGCTCCTGCTCGCCGCCACCAGCCTGATGCTGAGCAGGTACACCGGGCACCGTACGATCGGCACCCACCTGATGGCCTGGAACCGGATGGACCGAGCGCGCAGGGAGCTGCTGGGAACGGTGGCCGGCCAGGGCCTGTACCACATCGACCTCGCGGAGCAGCCGTTCGACCTGCTCACGCGCAGTGCCTTCCGCGCCAGCGGGGCCGCCCAGCGCTTCGGCTTCTGCGACCCGAGAGCGGTCACCGGTCTGGTCGGTGACACCATGCTGGCCCGCGGCGCGTACGTCGACCTCGCGGCGTACATCAACGAGCTCGTGGCGTACGACGACCCGCAGGACCCGGAATGCAGCGAGCAGGAGCTGCGTGAGCTGGCCGGCAAGACGGTCATCAGGGATGGCGGCGGCTCGCCGGTCAGCCCGGTCAAGCTGGACATCAGGTTCCATCTCACGTTCAAGCACGGGGCGTTCGTCCCGCTCTCGCTGATATGCGATACCGCCTACGTTCCCGCCGAGACCATGCGGCAGTTCATGTACGGCATGGAAAGCGTCCTGATCGCGGCGGCGAGCGGACAGACCGACACGACGGTGCTCAGCGAGCTCAGCGGGATCACGCCGGTACACCGCGGGCCGACCTGGCGGTGGTGCGGCGACGGCTGGGTCGACGTCGAAGCCAGCCGCCGGCTATGGCACGAGGTCAACGATCCGGTACCGGCGACCCTGCTGGCGGAGGAATCCGCGGGCGGGAGCGTCCGCCTGGTCGGATACGTCGCGGCTCCCGAGCCTGGAGACCTCGCCGCCCTGCACCGGCGCTGCGTGACCGCACTGGGGCGGCGCAGCGACGTCCGCGCGCCCGGGTGGTATCGCTGGATCAGCGCGCCGCCGTCGCCGGCCGGCGATCACGACCGGTGGCGCCAGGCACCGGTGCTGGCCGAAGGCGACGGGCGGCGGGAGCCCTCGCACGCCGCGGCATCCAATGCGGCCGGAGCATCATGAGCGCGGAGCTCGCGCCGCTGGTCGACCGCTGCCTGCTGTTCTCGATGGCGGGCCTGAGCCCCTCGGCCAGATTCCGCGGCTGGCTCGCCGAGGGGCTCGGCGGAGTGCTTCTCTACCCGCCCAACATCGCGGGCACCGCGCAGCTGAAGACGCTGTGCGCCGAGCTTCGCGCGGCCCGCGCCGATGTGCTGATCGCGGTCAACGGCGAAGGCGGCGACTCGACGCCGGTGTACCCGGAGACCGGATCGCCCCACCCGAGCCACCTGGCGCTCGGCGGCGCCGACGATCCGGAGCTTACTCGCGCGGTCGCCGCCGACATCGGAAACCACCTCGCCGATCTCGGCGTGAACCTGAACCTGGCCCCCGTCGCGGACGTGGGCACCAACCCGGCTAACCGGCTGGTGGGCACCAGGTCATTCGGCGCGGATCCCTGCCTCGTCGCCCGCCACGCGATGGCCTACATCGATGGCCTGCGCGCGGCGGGCGTCGCCGGTGCGGCCAAGCACTTCCCCGGGTTCGGCGGCGCGCACGCGTCCTCGGACATCGACTTCCCGGTGGTTGCCGAGGATCCCGGCATGCACCTGGGGCCGTTTCGCGACGTGATCGGCGCCGACGTGCCCGCTATCCTCACCTCGCACGCCATCTATCCGGCGCTCGACTCGCTCCCGGCGACGTTCAGCCGGACGATTCTCACCGGGCTGCTGCGGGAAGAGCTCGGTTTCGGCGGCGTGATCATCGGCGACTCGCTCACGATGGCTATGGTCATCGCGCAGCTCGGCGCCGCTGAAGCAGCCGTGCGGGCGTTCGCCTCGGGAGCGGACCTCATCTGCATGACCGGGGGCCTCGCGGAACAGCGAGCGGTGCGCGATCACGTGATCGCCGCGGTGACGGACGGCCGGCTGGCCGCGGAGCGGCTGGCAGACGCGGCGGCACGCGTCACGTCGCTGGCACGGGCACACGCGCGGCCGGGTGGCACCGGGCCGCAGCGGCTGGAGTGGGACGCCGGGCGCGACGGCCGGCTGCTCCGCATCGACGCCCCGCTGCCGCTACGCCGGCCGCCCTATGTCATAGAGTTTCCCGACGCGCGCAATGGCTCCGAACCGGCCCCGGCCAGCCTTCTCGCTGTGCTCCGCCAGCTGGACCAGGACGTCTCCGGCGTCCGGCTGACCGCCGAAGGCGCCGCGCTCGCGTACGCGGTGCGGGCGGCGCCGCAGGACCGGCCGCTGGTGCTCGCCGCCCGCGACGCGCACCGCCACCCGCGGCTGCGGGCGAACCTGTCCGCGATTCTCCGGCTCCGGCACGATGCCATTCTGGTCGGGCTGGGCAGCACCGGTGACGCGCAGCTGGCACCGGGACGGTACGTCGGCACGAACGGCACCGCCCGGCCAAGCCTCCAGGCGGCGGCCCGCTCCCTTCTCCCGCCGGCCGCCGATCTCACCGGACCGGCGCTGTTACCTGGACGACACTGTCCAGGCCAGCCAGCACCGAATACTCCACCAGGTCCACCGCGGCCGCCGCCACGGCGTCCATCACGGCCGTCGGCATGACCCGGCTGAGGCAGCCGGTCACGCACGTCCGGCTGGCCGCCCGGGCCGCGGGCGAGGCTAGATCGGGGATCCCGGTCATGGTCAGCCCGGCGAGCACCCGGCCGGACAGGAACCCGGTGAGCCAGATCTCGTACTGGAAGGCGACGTCCAGGTAGCCGGAAAGCGCGCGCCGTGCCGCGCCCGCCCGCTCGTCGGCGAACAGCCTCATCAGATCCGGGGTTCCGAAGCCGAGCCGCTGCGCGTACCGCCAGCTCGGGATGTCCGTGAAAAGTCCGGTTACGCCGTCGTACACGCCCGTACGCGAGCGCAGGACGTCGGGGCTCAGGCGGGGTACGACTTCCACGCGTTCGAGCCCATCGCCGGTGGCCTGCCGCCCGCCCGCCGCCAGGAAGCAGGCGGAACGGCGCGGGCCGTGCACGAATTTCTCCGGCCACAGGCTCGGCGTGTACGGCCAGTCATGCTCGACGAGGTTGGGCACCGCGATGATGGGCTTCGCCCGCGCCGCCATGAGGAAGTCGTACATGAACACCGAGTCACGCCCCTCGGTGCCGACCTGGCCGAGCGCGGCGGCGTACCGCGCCGCCAGCTCCTCGGGCAGCGCGACGCCGGTCGCGGACATCGCCGGGCCGAGCGCGGGCGCCCAGCTGAGTCCCTGATAGGCGGCGAGCCGGACGGCCTGCCCAGTACGCGAGCCCCAGCCCGCGAACAGGCCGACCGGCGAGGCGGGGCGCCGGGCCAGGATCCCCATGAGACGTTCGGCGAAGTCGTCCGCGACGACCACGTCGTCCTGGAGCACGACGCGATGCGTCGCGCCGCCGCGGGCCGGCAGGCTCCACGCTGTCCTGGCCGTCCGCGTGGCGGACGGCGGGCCGTCGACGGCCGTATCCCAGACGAGAACCGGGTCGAGGGCGGCAAGCCGGTCGCGGAGCGACAGCGCCGAATCGGTTCGCGAGGGATGCGCCATGATCCTGATGTCCAGGCCCGGCATCTAGGCCGCCACGGCTACCGGTATCCGGCTGTACGTACGGAAGACCTGCATGGGCCTGCGGACGGCGGTGCCGCCGGGTTCGAGGATGCGGCACTGGCTGAGCAGGCGGTCCAGCAGCGTGGTGAGCTCCAGCCGCCCGAGCCCGGCCCCGAGGCAGGCGTGCAGGCCGGTGCCGAAGCTAACGTGCGGATTCGGCTCGCGGCGGATGTCGAGCCGCTCCGGGCTGGCGAACTGGCGCTCGTCATGGTTCGCCGATCCGAGGAGCAGATGGACGACCCTGCCGGGGCGGATTTTCTGCCCGTCGACGTCGACGATCTCGACCGCGAGCCGGGAGATGTGCTGGAGCGGCGCGTCGTAGCGGAGAAGCTCCTCAACGGCGCCGTGCAGTAGCGAGCGGTCGTCCCTGAGCTGTGCGATCACGCCGGGATGATCGAGCAGGATCGCCAATGCCGTCGCGATCAGGTGCACCGTCGTGGTGAAGCCGCTGACCAGAAGGAAAATCACGTTGTCGACGAGCTCGTCATGCCGCAGCGGGCCGCTGGCCGCCGTGCCGCCGAGCGCCGCCGCGATGGCGGCCAGCTTCGGGTCGCGGCCGCGCAGCGACCCGCGGAAATAGTTCCTCAGCTCCGTGATCGCCGTGTTGGCAAGCGGACGGTCCGGCTCGGACAGGACGACCGCGAAGGCCTTGATCAGCTCGATTCCCCACGCCTTTATCATCGGCCGGTCCTCGTCTGGCACGCCTATCAGCTCGCAGGCGGCCGCGAGCGGCACCGGGAACGCGAGATCGTCCATCACCTCCAGCCGCCCGGACTCGAGCGCCCCGCGGATCTGCTGGTCCGACACGCGGGCAACGTATGACCGCAGCTCCGCCGCTGGCGTCGCGTGCATGATGGCGCTGAGGAACCTGCGGAGCTGCGTGTGGTCCGTCCCCTCGCGGTAGAGCATGAGCCGCAGCAGGAAGTCCTTGACCTCGCCGTCCCCCAGCCGCATGCGCTGGAACGGCTCGGGCCATTCGTTTCGCAGCCGGGGATCGCGGAGCAGCCGGGTCACCTGCGCGTGGCGCCCGGTCACCCACTGGGTTGGCCCGAGCCGGACCAGCGGGCCCGCGTCACGGATCTGCGCGTAGCACGGATACGGGTCTTCGAGGAACGCTGGGTCGACCGGGTCGAACACCGGCCGCTGGCTGGACCGCACTGTCATGAGAGCTCCGCGGCGACACCGTGATCGGCGGCCCTGGCCAGGTCACGTCCGGCAACGTCACCGTTGCCGGGGCCGTCGTACCCCAGCCGGTCAAACCAGACCTGACCGGGCAGGGCGAGCCGGTGCCGCCGGTCGGCGCTGACCGCCCACAGCCTGCCCTGCCAGCGCGCGGGCGCGCCACCGCGCTCGGCGTGGTAGTGGCACCAAAGGGTCCAGTCGATCTCGGCCTCCAGCGCATGACCGAAGCCGGCCCGGCGCAGATAGCCGCCATGCCGTCGTATGTAACGGTCCAGGTCGAACTGCATCTCGACGAGCATCTCCGCGGGTTTGGGATGCCAGACGTGCAGCGCCCACAGGCCGGGACAGGCCAGGCAGCGGGCGCCGGCTTCGGACGCGCGAGCACCCATCTCCATATCCGAGTAGCCGTAGCGGAACGTCTCGTCGAAGCCGCCGATCGCCCAGTACAGATCCAGGGGCCAGCCGACGTTCAGCGAGAGCGCCCACCCGGGGTCCATGGCCGTGGGCTCGTGCACATGCCGCACGAACAGGTTGGTGCGGAGTTCGGGCCCGGTGAAGGTGCCGGCCACCCGCTCGGACTTCGGCGGCACCAGGCGCCGCAGCCGGTGGAGCGTGCCCTCGGCGATCGCGGCGGCCACGGCCGAGCGGTCCATCGGCGGCAGCCAGTCAACCCTGCCGAAAAGGACATGGCGAGAATGGCGGACGTGCGCGTCGGCATAAAGCGCTAGCGCTTCCGGGCGCAGCACCAGGTCGCTGTCCAGCATCAGCAGCAGCCGGGTACCGGCCGACAAATTGGCCGTCCCGATATTGCGGGCCCGCCCGATCCGCGTGCCCTGATGAGGTCCGCAGCTGATCCACTGCAATCGGTTCTGCCACGGATGATCACGGGCCCGGAGTTCGACGAACTCACGCGTTCCGTCGGTGGACCCGTCGTCAGTGATGATCACGTGGAAGTCCTGAATGGTCTGCCGGGCAAGCGAATCCAGTAGCAATTCCAGGTTCTGCCGCCGGTTATATGTGGGAACGACCACACCAATCATTGTGTTCCTTAATCAAAAGCTGGGCGACATGACCCGCAATTCTGGGCAAGCGTAAACGATTTAATATGCTGATTCAAGACAGGTATCCGAGGAGGGAAACCACCGTCCGTTCGGGCGCTCTGAATTAAAACGAACGGACGGTGGTATCACCGGCCCGAGACGCGGGCGGTCACGTCGACGGCGCGCCAGCCGTCCGGCGCGTCCCGGCAGATGAGTCGTACGCGGTCGACGCCCGCGCGCGCGCCGACCACCGCGGCGGCCACCGCGGTCTGCGCGACGCCGAGCGCGCCGTACAGGTCGCCGACGGCAGCGGTCAGATCCATCGCCGCTGTCTCGCCGGCAGATTCCCCCGGATCGCCGGGGACCGGTGTCAGCAGCGGAGCCGCCGGGGCCTGCCCGGCCGGCTCCAGGATGACGCAGGCCGATCCCTGCCGCAGCGGCGGGCGGGCATCCCGGACCGGCTCGCGCAGGCCGTGCAGCGCGGCGGCCACTTCATCGGCCGGCTCGGCCCCGACAACCACAACGCGGGCCGCGCGGCCCGCACGCACCAGGCGGGTCCCGGCCGTGACCGCGTCGAGCCCGGACGCCGCCCCCGAGCAGATCATCAGGGCGGGGCCGCCGAACCCGAACCAGATGGCCACCGCGCTGGAGAGCACGTTGCCCGAGACGCCGGGGGCGGCCAGCGGGCTGATCTGCTTTCTCCGGCCGTCCCGTACCATCGCGACGACGTCGGTGACGGCGCCCACGTTCCCCAGGTTGGAGCTGGCCACCACCGCCACCGAGGGGTCGGGCGGTCCCACCGCCCGTCCCTGTCCGGGCCGCAGGCCAAGGGCGCTGTGGACGGCGCAGAGTGCCAGCCGCGTCGCGGCGTCCTTGTTGAGCAAGCCCTTACGGCCCAGCAGTTCGTGCGCCCGGTCCGGCGAGCAGGCCTCGACCTCGCTTCCGGGCCCGGCCAGCCCTGGGACCACGGCGGCGGGGCAGGTTCCTGGCACGTGGAGGCTCCAGGCGGTCACGGCCACGTCCGTCACGCCGCCTCCAGCATGGCGACCGCATTGACACCGCCGAACCCGAAGGCGTTGACCTGCATGAGGCGCGGCCGGGACCGCCGCGGCGCGCCGCGGACGAACCGCAGCCCCGCGCCCTCGGCGAGCGGCTCGCTGAGCCCGACGATGGCGGGCACCATACCGCTTCGCAGGCTGTGCAGTCCGAGCGTCAGGCTGGTCAGTGCCGACGCGCCCGAGGTGTGGCCGACGGCGCCCTTGACGGCGGTGACGAGCGGCCCGGGCCGCTGGCCGGCGAAAATCTCGCGGAGCGCCGCCGCCTCGGTCGGGTCGTTCAGCCGCGTGCCGGTGCCGTGGGCGAGCACCAGGTCCACATCCGCGGGGCTCCGGCCGGCCCGGTCGAGGGCGTCCCGCATCGCGCGGCACACCCCGGCCAGGTCGGGCGCCGTCTCATACCGGGCGTCGCACGACAGCCCGCACCCCAGCAGCCGCGCCAGCGCGGGCGCGGCGGCCGCGCCCTCCCGGACCAGCACCACAGCGGCCGCGCCCTCGCCGAGCAGCGCGCCCGCGCGGCCGCTGTCGAAGGGACGGATCCGGTCGGTCGGCTCGGCGTCGAATCGCCCGATCATCGCCAGCATCGACTCTGTCATCGAGTCCGCCCCGGCCACGATGACCGCGTCCGCGTCGCCCAGTTCCACCAGATCCTGGCCCAGGGCCAGCGCGTAGCCGCCCGCGCTGCACGCGTTCGATATCGTGATCGCTGTTCGCGCGAACGGCGCCGCGGCCCGGATGGCCGCGGCGAAATGCAGCTGGTCCGGCCGGGTGGGCTGGCCATCGGCCGCCCACCGCTCCACGTCGCGCAGCCCGCCCAGCCCCGTGCCGATGATGGCGGCGACCCGGCACCCCGGTTCGAGGCGCGCCCGGCTGACCGCCTCGGTGACACAGCCGGCCAGCCAGCGGCCGGCCATGCCGGGCCGCTCCGGCCTTGGTCCGGCTATGTGGTAGCCGCGCCGCACGTTGAGCGCCCCGGCCCGGAAGTACCGCAGGTCGGTGACCCCGCACTCGCCGCGCAGCAACGCCGCGAAGGTGGCGGCGTCGTCGCCGAGGCATGTCCTGGCGGCGCTAGCCGCTACTGTCACCGGCACCGCTGATGTCCTTGATCACGGCGACCTCGAAGGCGCCTTCCCGCGTCCACCCGGCGAGCAGCCCGCCGCGCCCGTCCTGGGCCGCCCGCGGCGCCGGGAGCAGGGCAGCGAACTGCAGCGCGCCCGCCGCGGCGCCGCATTCGCCAAGCGCCTCCCGCACCCGGATGCGGGCGGCACTGTACGGCCCGAGCAAACCGGAGAAGGCGGCCGTCCCGATCGCCTCGTCGGCCGCGCCGCCTGCCTCGCTGAACGCGAGCCGGTCCACCTGCCAGGGCTCGAGGGCCGCGTCCTCGAGCGCCTCGCGCATGCTGGCGGTGAGCCGCTTGGCGAGGCCCTCCCCGCCGCCGGGGTGGAACCCGCCGCGGACGGCCGCGAGCTCCGCGACCGGCGTGCGGCCCGCGGCGCGCGCCGACTCGGCGCGTTCGACCACGAACACCGCAGCCGCCTCTCCTGGCAGGCCGACGGCGTGGCGGAGATAATGCGCCCAGGCGGTATGCGGCGTGAATTCCTCGACGGCGCCGATCAGCATCGCGTCAGCGTATCCGCGCCTCAGGACGTTCATCCCGTATCGCAGCGCCCCGAGGAAGCCGAGCGGACCGCCCGCGACGGTGCTGTTGACGCCCTTCAGCCGGTACCAGATGGCCGCCTGGCCGGCCGCGCAGTTCATCACGGTGTTGGGGAACAGCACCGGGTTGACCAGATAAGGCCGTTCCGCCAGGAGCGTCTCGCGGCTGTAGTCGCTGCTAGACCGCAGGCTGCCCACGGTCGTACCCAGGGCGATCCCGGTCCGTTCCGGCGCCCATGTCCCTGGCACCATGCCGCTGTGGCCGATCGCCTGCCCGCAGGCGACCAAGGCCAGGCCGGTGGCCCGGTCGAGGAAGCTGGTGCCCTTCCGGCCCAGCAGCGCGCGCACGTCGAAGTCGGTGAGGGCGTGCGCGGACGTATACGGCAGGGCTTCGGGGTAGAGACCGCGGACATCGGGCGGCTGCCGCGAGCTCGCGGCCAGCGCGCTCCGCATCGCGGTGGGACCGACGCCGGCCGACGACACCACGCCTTCGCCGGTCACCACGAGGCTGCTCACCGGAACGCCCCGAAGATGGTGATGCAGTTGTTGCCGCCGAATGCGAAGCCGTCGTTCTGCGCTATCCGGACCTCGGCGGTGCGCGCCCGGTTCGGCACCGGATCGAGCCATGGAAACAGCGGGTCACGGCTGTCCCAGTTGATGGTGGGCGGAAGGAAGCCGTCCGCGATGGCCAGCACCGCCGCGACCGCCCCGAAGCCGCTGGCCGCGCCCATGGCATGGCCCAGCATCGACTTGATGGAGCTCACCGGCGGAGCGTGCTCTCCGAATACCTGGCGCACCGCGTCGGCCTCGGCCCGGTCGTTGCTGACCGTGCCGGTACCGTGCGCGCAGATGTAGTCGACGTCCCGCGCCGTGACGCCGGCATTGTGGTGCGCCGCGCGCATGCAGCCGGCGATACTCTCCGCGTCCGGCGCCACCATGTGCCTCGCGTCGCAGTTCAGCCCGTACCCGAGCACTTCGGCGTAGATCCGCGCGCCGCGGGACTGCGCGTGCCCGAGCGCCTCCAGGATGAGGACGACCCCGCCCTCCGCGGTGAGGATACCGGTGCGATCACGGTCGAACGGCGCGCACGCGCGCTCGCTGAGGGCACCGAGCCGGTAGAACCCGGCATGGGCCCACCGGCAGACGGAATCAGCGCCTCCGGCCGCCACGATGTCGGCCTCGCCGGACGTCAGCAGGTCATAACCGTAGCCGATGGCGTAGTTGCTGGCCGAGCAGGCATTCGCCAGCGTGACCGACGGGCCCGCCGCGCCGAGTTCTTCGCTGGCGGCATGCGCGAGCCGCGCGGCCGGCAGCCTGGCGAGCGCGTCCGGGGCGAACGCCTGGCAACCGCCGCCCGCGACGGCCTGGCTGGTCAGCGCCTCCACAACCTGGGATTCCCCGCTGGTGGTGCCCATGACGACGCCGAAGCGGCCGGCCGCGATCCGCCCGGTATCAAGACCGGCGTCGTCAGCGGCAAGCCGCGCGGCCGCGGCGGCGAACTGGCTGGATCTGCCCCAGTCCTGCGGGTCCAGCCCGCGCAGCAGCTTCTCCGCGCAGAAGTCAGGTACCTCGGCGGCGTACGAATACGGGAAACCAGCCGGATCGAAACTTCGTATCCCGGCGGCACCAGATCTTCCGGCGCGCAGGCTGGCACTGAATTCCGCGATGCCCGTGCCGATACTCGAGACGGGACCGAGCCCGGTCACCACCACACGTCTGGATTCCGGCTCATCACCCGCCGGCATAGCGCGTTACAACCTCTACGACCTGCTTGAAGTTTCGCATTTCGGCCAGTTCCGACTGCGGGATTTCTACTTTGTACTTCTTCTCGATCCGGGCAAGTATCTCGATTGCGCGCAGCGAATCCGCGTCATAAACCTCTACAAAATCCGCGGTTTCGATAAGTTCGTCGGTATCGATTTCGAGAACCTCGGCCACAATCTCCCGGAGTTCCTCGAACTGACGATTTACCGCAGTCAATTGTACCTCCTAGGTTTTCATTCATGCAGGAAAGTATCGCAGCCAGACGGCATCGTCAATCGACGGTTATTGGTCCAGCCGGTAAAGCTGGTGGAATCGGTCGTCCACGTCGTAATCGCGGACCGTGGTGAAGCCGGCCTCGAGCGCGCAGGCGCGCAATGCGGCCGGGCGCATGACCGTGCCCGTTCCGACGGCGCCCGCGCCGACCAGGCCGGCGGGCAGGCAGTGCAGGACGCTCGTGGCGTACTGGAACCGCTCGATTTCGTCGGCGGGCGCGCGGAAGGTCCCGGCGACGCGTGATTCCATCACCAGGACGGCCCCCGCCGGCCCGCACAGCGTCCGGCACACACGCAGCGCGACGACGGGGAGCGCCAGTTCATGCAGCGTGTCGAGCAGGCACACCAGGTCGTAGCCACCGTCCCCGGCCATGTCCTCCAGTCCCGCGACGCGGAAGCTCACCCGGCCGTCCACCCCCGCCTCGGCGGCGTTCAGCCGTGCCTGCTCGACCACGGCGCCGTCGGTGTCGACCGCGGTGATCTGGGCGGCGGGATAGGCGCGGGCCAGTGCGATGCTGGCCCAGCCCGCGCCGCAGCCCACGTCGGCGATGCGGCGCAGGCCGCTGGAAAGCCGCCGGTGCAGGTCGGGCAGGTACCGCCGCATCCAGCCGGCCAGCTGATATGTGTAGACGGCGCGGTTGGCCCCGCCGTGCCCGTGGCGCCAGTCGTCGCCGAAGGTGTCGGCGGGGACACCGTCGCCGGTGCGGAACGCGGCGAGCAGGCTCGGCAGGGCCGCGGCCACGCCGCCGAGAGGCAGCATCGCGGTCCATACCAGCGACATCGGGTCGGCCGACCGAGTCAGTACCCGGTCGTGGCCGGGGGGCAGCCGGTACCGGCGCAGCTGCCATTCACCGCCCGGGTCATCCACCGCCACCAGCCCGGCCGCCGCCTGCTGTTCGAGCCATTCCCGCACGTATCGTGGCGCCAGGCCGACGCGGGCCGCCAGCTGCGCGACGGTCGCCGGGCCACCCTCGCGCAGCGCCTCATACAGGCCGAGCTTGACGCCCAGGTAGGCGGTGAAGGATTCCTGGGTGGCGAGCATGGACCGGAACAGGCGCAGGGCGAGGGCCTGCGCGGCGGCGTCCGGGCCGCCGGGCCTGGCTACGGACGTGTGCCCCGCCGGACCGCTCATGCCCCGGTGACAATCGTGCCGCGGGCGGCGAGTTCGGTAACGACGTGGTCCTGCACAGCGCGCAGCGTCGTGATCTGCCGCGCGGTTGTCTCGTCGATCGGCGACAGGTCGAATTCGTCCTCCAGCGTGAAGGCGAGCTCGACGAGCGCGAGTGAGTTGTACGCGAGGTCTTCGATGAGCCGGGCGCCGGCTCCCGCTGACTCATCGCGTTCCGGGCTCAGCTCGATCACCATACTCCGCACCAGCGTCCGCACGTCGGACTCCGCGCGTCGCTCCGCTCCCGCCGTGATGGGCTCGGTCATGAGGTACCTCCTGTCCTCGGCGATTCAGCTAACCGGTCACGGGCCAGCCCAGTCGCGGCAGGCGGGCGGCACGCTGCCGGCGAGGCTGCTCATGATCTCGCCGACCACCTCTGGCAGGCGAGACGTCAGGTAGAAGTGCCCTCCGGGGAAGATGCGGATGGTGAACTCCGCACTGGTCACCGTGGCCCAGGAGGCGGCGTCGGAGGGCGCCACCTCGCTGTCCCGGTCACCGAGGAGCGCGGTGACCGGGCAGGCAAGGAGCGGCCCGGGACCCGGCCGGTACAGCTCGGAGAGCCGGTAGTCGCTGCGCAGCGCGGGCAGGAACGCCCGGCGCAGCTCCCTATCCGCCAGCACCTCAGGCTTGGTGCCGCCCAGCCGTTCGACGTCACGCCAGAGCGCGTCGTCGCTGACCAGGTGCCTCCCGGTCGGCTGGTGCCTGCTGGGTGCCGTCCGGCCGGACGCGAAGAGCCGGGCGAGGGCGTGCGGCGTGCGCGCGCACACGCGGCGGGCCACCTCGTAGGCGACGACCGCGCCGAGACTGTGCCCGAAGAGCGCGACCGGGCGGTCGAGCAGGGGCTCAAGCGCCCCGGCCACCGAACCGGCCATCTCGTCCATGTCGTCGACACAGGCCTCGGTGATCCGGTCCATCCTGCCGGGGTACTGCACGGCGTACAGCTCCACGTCCGGCAGCAGGTGGTCGCGCCAGGACCGGAAGAAGGCCGCCGTCCCGCCGGCGTGCGGGAAGCAGATCAGCCTGACCCATGGCCTGGAGACCGGCGCGAGCCTGCGCAGCCAGGCCTCGGTGACGCCGGCCGGCATGATCTGGTGGCCCACGCTCACCCGCACCTCCTCAACGGACGCTCCCTTAACTTCGGCTTGAACGGACGTGCCGCAACGGACGCCGCCTCAGACGGGAGCGCACTCGACGATGAAGCCGGGCCTCTGGTGCCGGGCCTCGACGACCTTCAGCCCGTTCTCGCCCGCGATCTTCTGGAATTCGGCCAGCGTATTCGTCCTGCCGCCGAGCAGCACCGAGATGAGGTCGAGGACCGGCTGTCCCGCGTCGGGCACCACGGCTCCTATCGTCACCACCCGGCCATCCGGGCGGGCCGCGTCCGCGCAGCGGCGCAGGATCCGCCCAGTCTCGGCATCCGGCCAATCATGCAGCACGTTCTTGAGCAGGTACAGGTCCGCGCCCGCCGGCAGCGGGTCGAAGAAGCTCTGCCCGCAGACCGTGACCCGGTCCGATACGCCCGCCGCCTCGAATATCTCCGCCGACCGGGCGACCGTCCTCGGCAGGTCGACCAGTACGCCGCGGACGTGCGGCCGGGCCAGCAGAATCTCGGCCAGCGTCGAGCCGGTGCCGCCGCCGACGTCCACGACCGTCGTGACCGGCTGCCACCCTCCGATGACCTCGAAGTCGACGTTGGGCCGGCCGTGCCCGGTCGGGCCGATGAGCGCGTCGAAGCTCGCCGCCAGCTCCGGGTTGGCGTCCAGGTCCGCCCAGAAAGGACGGCCGAACGCCTCGTGATAGCCGGGCTCGCCGGTCCGGACGTAGCTGAGCAGAGTGCCCCAGGCGTGCGCGAACCGGCCGCCGATACCGGCGAGATCCAGACCGATGTGCGTGGCCGGGTCAAGCAGTTCCCGCGCGGTGTCGTTGAGGGTGAACCGGCCGGGCTCGGGCTCGTTGAAGACGCCCTGACTCACGAGGTAACCGAGCAGCTCACGCAGGGGATCCGCGGCACAGCCGGCCGCGGCGGCGAGCTCACCGACGTCCTCCATGCCCGCGGCCATGTGGTCGGCTATGCGCAGCGTCGCCGCCACCCGGACGCACCAGGGTGTCTGGAGATCGGTCAGTGAGCTGAGGTCGCGTCCGTTACGTCCGTTACGTCCGTTACGCGCCAAGACAAATCACCTCCGGGTCGTTGCCGTTTCCCTGCGGTCCTGCCATCACACCACGCCCTCATCGACGAGCTCCGGATCGCCCGCCGGGGACCGGATCTCGACCAGGGCCGCCAGTTCGGCGAGGGTCGGAGCGCCGAGCAGGTGCCGCAGCGACACCGGCGCCGACAGCTCACGCTGGATAGCCGCGATGAGTTTGGTGGCGAGGAGGCTGTCTCCGCCGAGGGTGAAGAAGTTGTCGTCGCGGCTGATGGCTGGTGTGCCGAGCAGGCGGGCCCACAAGCTGGCGAGGGTGGTCTCGACGGGGCCGCGGGGCGGCGCGCGGCCGGCGTC